>NZ_JNXJ01000001.1:0-322456 GCF_000716625.1 Streptomyces bikiniensis
CGGCCTGCCCGTCCGGCGCTCGGCCACCGTCGGCTCCGACCCGCGCTTCGCCGCCGCCGTCCGCGACCTCCTCCTGGAACGAGCCGCCACCGAACGGGGGACCCGGGCGGAACGGTGCGCCCTGGGCACCCTCGGCCCCTCCCACGACCTGTGCCCGATCGGCTGCTGCCCGGCCCGGACGGAACGACCCGCAGCCGCCGGCGCCGACAGCCCCTACGCGTAGGAGCCCCAGCCCGCGCAGGCGAAGCGGGCGTCCGAGTGAAGCCGTACGCGCAAGGAGATCCCATGACCGAGGTTCCCGACCCCCTGCTCACCGAACTGCACGAACTCGCCCTGGAAGCCGCCCGGCGGGCCGGAGCGCTGCTGCGCGACGGCCGGCCCGACGACCTGGCCGTGGCGAGGACCAAGACGAGCCCCATCGACGTGGTCACCGAGATGGACATCGCCGCCGAGAAGCTGATCACCGGCTTCCTCGCCGAGCACCGCCCGCAGGACGGCCTCCTCGGCGAGGAGGGCGCCGCCACCCCCGGCACCAGCGGCGTCCGCTGGGTCATCGACCCGCTCGACGGCACCGTGAACTACCTCTACGGCCTGCCCACCTGGGGCGTCTCGATCGCCGCCGAACGGAACGGCGAGACCGTCGTCGGCGTCGTCGAGGCGCCGATGCGCGGCGAGACCTACCACGCGGTCCTCGGCCGCGGCGCGTACGCGGGGGACCGGCGGCTCGCCGCCCGCCCCTCGCCCGCCCTCGACCAGGCCCTGCTCGGCACCGGCTTCGCCTACGTCCAGACCCGGCGCGACCATCAGGCCGACGTCGCCCGGCGGGTGATCCCGCTCGTCCGCGACATCCGGCGCGGCGGCTCGGCCGCCCTGGACCTCTGCGACGTCGCCGCGGGCCGCCTCGACGCCTACTACGAGCGCGGCCTCAACCCCTGGGACCTCGCGGCGGGCGCGCTGATCGCCCGCGAGGCGGGCGCCCTGACCGGCGGTCGCCCCGGAGAGCCGGAGTCCGGCGAGCTGACGGTGGCGGCCTCCCCGGGCCTCTTCGCGCCCCTCCAGGAGCTCCTGGAGGGACTGGGGGCCTGGCACGACTGACCCCGGCCCCGGTACGCACGAGGGCCCCGGAGCCGGGACGGCTCCGGGGCCCTCGTGCGGGTGTACGGCTCCGCCGGTGGAGCGGGCGGCGTCAGGCGCCCGGCGCGGCCACCTCCACGCCGTGCTCGGCGGCCAGGCGGTGCAGGTCCTCCAGCTCCGCCTGCTCCACCTCCACCAGGTAGTCGTCTCCCGTCTCACGCGCCCGCGTGAGGTCTGTTTGCGTGGTCCTGATGCGCTGCAGCAGGCCGGCGGTGAAAGCGTCCATCGTGCGCCCCCTCGTCGTGGGTCGAATGGCACGGGGGTGTGCCGAGGGTGGGTCGGATCACGCACCGTGGTCTCTGGGGGACAGAGGGCGTCGGGTGGCGCGCCACTACAGGGCGTGATCGCGGGGTGTGCAGTCGTCCTCCCCAGCGCTTTCCTCAGGGAAACCTCAACTGGCCCGCGAATCAGGTGAATTCTCGGTGCCCCCTCCGGGGGCGCCGCCCGCCCCGGGGCCCGCACCGTCGCCTTACAGCCGGTTTACGCGCGTACGGGGCAGGATGGACACCCACAGTCAGCTCAGGTACCGGCCGGTCCCCGCCCCGGGTCGCGGCTCAACGGAAGGATGTACGACGTGCGCGTACTCGTCGTCGAGGACGAGCAGCTGCTCGCCGATGCGGTGGCCACCGGACTGCGCCGGGAGGCCATGGCCGTCGACGTCGTGTACGACGGAGCGGCGGCCCTGGAGCGCGTGGGGGTCAACGACTACGACGTCGTCGTCCTCGACCGCGACCTGCCCCTCGTGCACGGCGACGACGTCTGCCGCCGGATCGTCGAGCTGGGCATGCCCACCCGCGTCCTGATGCTCACCGCCTCCGGGGACGTCAGCGACCGCGTGGAGGGCCTGGAGCTGGGCGCGGACGACTACCTCCCCAAGCCCTTCGCCTTCACCGAGCTCACCGCGCGCGTGCGAGCCCTCGGCCGCCGCACCACTGTTCCCCTCCCGCCCGTCCTGGAGCGCGCCGGCATCAAGCTCGACCCGAACCGCCGCGAGGTCTTCCGCGACGGCCGCGAGGTCCAGCTCGCGCCGAAGGAGTTCGCCGTCCTGGAGGTCCTCATGCGCAGCGAGGGCGCCGTCGTCTCGGCCGAGCAGCTCCTGGAGAAGGCCTGGGACGAGAACACCGACCCGTTCACCAACGTCGTCCGCGTCACCGTCATGACCCTGCGCCGCAAGCTCGGCGAGCCCCCCGTCATCGTCACCGTGCCCGGCTCCGGCTACCGGATCTGACCCGATGGCCACCACCCCCGCGCCCCACCCCCAGGCGCCCCCCAAGCCGACCTGGGACCCCAGGGACCCGGTCCGCCCGCTCCTGCGCCCGACCATCCGGATACGGCTCACCCTGCTGTACGGCGGGATGTTCCTGATCGCGGGCATCCTGCTGCTCTCGATCATCTACCTCTTCACCGCGCAGGCGCTCAGCGACAGCGCGGCCCAGCTCCCCTTCAAGATCGTCAAGGGCGAGGTCCAGGCCACCACCTCCCTGTGCGTCCTGCCCGGCACGGGCACCGTCGACCAGTTCAACGACGCGGTGTCCGTCTGCCTCCGGCACCAGAGCGACCGGGCCCTGGACGACCTCCTGCGCCGCTCGCTCTTCGCCCTGCTCGGCCTGAGCATCATCGCCTTCGCCTTCGGCTACGCCATGGCGGGACGGGTGCTCTCCCCGCTCGGCCGGATCACCCGCACCGCCCGCCAGGTGGCCGGTTCCGACCTGTCCCGGCGGATCGAGCTGGACGGCCCGGACGACGAGCTCAAGGAGCTGGCCGACACCTTCGACGAGATGCTGGAGCGCCTGGAGCGGGCCTTCACCGCCCAGCAGCGGTTCGTCGCGAACGCCTCGCACGAGCTGCGGACCCCGCTCGCGATCAACCGCACCCTCCTGGAGGTGCACCTCTCCGACCCCGGGGCCCCGGTGGAGCTCCAGCAACTCGGCAAGACCCTGCTCGCCACCAACGAGCGCAGCGAGCAGCTCGTCGAGGGCCTGCTCCTGCTCGCCCGGAGCGACAACCAGATCATCGAGCGCAAGGCCGTCGACCTCGCCGAGGTCGCCGAGCGGGCCGTCGACCAGGTGCACGCCGAGGCCGAGGCCAAGGGCGTCGAGATCCGGGGCGAGCGGGCGCCCGCCGTCGTCCAGGGCAACGGCGTCCTGCTCGAACGGATCGCCCTGAACCTGCTCCAGAACGCCGTGCGGTACAACGTGCCGGAGGGCGGCTGGGTGGAGGTCGGCACCGAGTCCGGACACGGCCGGGCGGTGCTGCTCGTCTCGAACACGGGACCCGTGGTCCCCGCGTACGAGATCGACAACCTCTTCGAGCCGTTCCGGCGGCTCCGGCAGGAGCGGACCGGCAGTGACAAGGGGGTCGGGCTCGGCCTGTCGATCGCCCGGTCCGTGGCCCGCGCCCACGGCGGCCGCATCATCGCGGAGCCCCGTGAGGGCGGCGGCCTCGTGATGCGCGTCACTCTGCCGATCTGACACACTGCACGTGCCGACCGGTTCCGTTCGCTTTGCGCGGAATTCCGCGGCCCCGCCCCTGAGACGCTCATGTGTGATCGATCACAGGGGAGGGCGTGCGGGCATCCACTCTCCGTGACCGGGAAATCCCTCCGAAAACCAGGAAAAGTCCGGGTTTCCGGGGGCCTGGATGACGGGAAGTACACGGGGTGGCGCCCGCGAGGGACACCCGTGGGACCGTGTACGGTCCGGTTCGCCACCCGAAGCCGATCACTCATGAGAGGGCGCGACGGGTGTCGATTGAGTAACAGACCTTGATGTGAGGCAAAATCTCCGCCTCAGGTCGGGCACAAGTCCGACCTCTCACGCGTTACGTGCGCTGGAGACACCGCAACCACCCAGAGGGGGAGAGCGACATGGCAACGGATTACGACACCCCACGCAAGACCGACGACGACGTCGACTCGGACAGCCTTGAGGAACTGAAGGCCCGCCGGAACGACAAGTCGACCTCGACCGTCGACGTCGACGAGTTCGAGGCCGCCGAGGGCCTGGAGCTTCCGGGCGCCGACCTCTCGAACGAGGAGCTGGCCGTCCGGGTCCTGCCCAAGCAGGCGGACGAGTTCACCTGCATGAGCTGCTTCCTCGTGCACCACCGGAGCCAGCTGGCCCGGGAGAAGAACGGTCAGCCCATCTGCCGCGACTGCGACTGAGAACGCTCGGCCGTGGCAGGCGACACACCGTCCCGGAAGCGGCGTCTGCGGCTCCCCGGGAGCCCGCGGACGGACAAGGGCGGACCAGGCCCGGCAGAGGGTGCCCAGGAGGCCCCCGACGCCGAGCCCACCGCCTCCCTGCCCTCCCTCGGCGCACGTGACGACGAGCGGGGCCTACCGGCCTCGCTCGAAGCGGTCACCGGACCGGAGGCGGCACCCCTCCCCGCGGAGCGGGGCACGGGGCAGGATGACGGGCCGCCCGTCGAAGCACGACGAGCCGGGCGCCTCGACGCCGTCAAACGGCTCGCCGACCCCGCACGGGACCGGCTCGACAAGCTGAAGATCGACCCCGGCCGGATCGACGCCGTCCGGCGCGGCGTCGCGCAGGGCGTGAAGCGCGGCGGAGACAGCGCCAGGGCCGGCATCGGCCATCTGGCCGACCGGCTGATCGACCTCGCCCCGCGGATCCCCGTCCGCGACCTGGCGACCCTGCGCAAGCAGTTCCCCGGGCTCGGCCCCGAGGAGATCGCCGACAAACTCGTCACCGGCGCGGCGAACGCCTCCTCGACCGTGGGCGCCGGCATCGGCGCCGCCGCCATGCTGCCCGTGCCCCCGGCCATGCCCGCCGAGCTGGCGGCCGAGATCACCGGCGTCGCCGCCGTGGAACTCAAGCTCATCGCCGAACTGCACGAGGTGTACGGCCTGCGGCCCCCCGGCCGGCTGACCCAGCGCTCGGCGGCCTATCTGACCTCCTGGGCCGAGGAGCGGGGCATCGACCCCACCAAGCCCACCACCGTCAACGCGGCGCTCGGCGGACAGCTCAAGCGCGAACTGCGCCAGCAGATCATGAAGCGCATGGTGCGCAACCTGCCGAACCTCATGCCGTTCATGGTGGGCGCCGCCGTCGGCGCCGTCATGAACCGCCGCGACACCAAGAAGCTCGCCTCGCACATCCGCAAGGACCTGCGCGAGCGCCAGATCCCCTGGGACGCCCTCCCGGAGCTGCCCCCGCTGGAGCAGCCCGAGAACCCCGAGGAGCTGGACTTCTAGGCCCGCCGTGCCGAAGGCGGCTGCGGCTTCCAGCCCCCGGTGCCGGTCCGCTTTCAGTCCCTGGTGCCGGTCCGCACGGCCTCGACGGCCGCCTCCAGGGCCTCCGGCTCGCGCGTGGACAGGTACACGTACGGCGTCGGGTCCGCCGGGTCCACCACCTCGATCCGCACCGCCCGCGGCACGTAGCTCCGCATCAGCATGAAGGCGCGCGGATCGGCCTTGTGCGTGCGCCAGGCGCGCGCCTCCTCCGCGTCGAGGACCTCGACCGCCCCCAGGGCGGAGACCGGGATCCGCGCGTCCCCCGCCACCAGCGAACCGGCCACCACCCGGATGCGGGCGGAGCCGTACGAGGAGACCGCGGCGCCGGCGAGCACCGCCGCCACGATCAGGCCGCCCAGCATCGGGACCGTGCCGAACGGGAACATGATCAGACCGCCGGACAGGCCGAGCAGGCCCGCGATCGCCCACCAGGAGCCGGGCGCCGTCAGCCGCTCGTCGAAGCGCGGCGCGGCCGGGGCGGCGGAGGACTCGGGGGAGGGGGCCGGGGACGGTACGGAAGGCTGCATGCGTCCAAGCTTGGCACGGCGCGACCCGCGTCCGTCCGCGCGGGTAAGGTCTGCGCCTGTGACTGCAACATCTGCCGCCCTCACCCCGCCGGCCGACGCCATACCGCCGGTACGCCACCCCGACGCGCCGGCCCCCGGCGAGCTCCTCGGCTCGCACTACGGGCACTGTTTCGGATGCGGCGGCGGGCAGCCCCACGGCCTCCACCTGGAGGCGCGGGCGGGCGAGGGCGTGACCGTCACCGCCGAGTTCACGGTCACCGCCGACCACCAGGGCGCCCCCGGCCTCGCGCACGGCGGCGTCCTCGCCACCGCGCTCGACGAGACCCTCGGCTCCCTCAACTGGCTGCTGCGGGTCATCGCCGTGACCGGACGCCTGGAGACCGACTTCCTCCGG
Source organism: Streptomyces bikiniensis (assembly GCF_000716625.1). Classification (NCBI taxonomy): domain Bacteria; kingdom Bacillati; phylum Actinomycetota; class Actinomycetes; order Kitasatosporales; family Streptomycetaceae; genus Streptomyces; species Streptomyces bikiniensis. Next base: position 6,308 of record NZ_JNXJ01000001.1, read on the forward strand.
CCCGTGCCGGTCGGCACCGTGCTCCACCTGGAGGCCGCCGTCACCGCCGTGCACGGCCGCAAGCTCTACTCGACCGCCGTCGGCCGGATCGGCGGGCCCGAGGGCCCCGTCGCCGTCCGCGCCGACGCCCTCTTCATCGAGGTCAAGGTCGACCACTTCATCGACAACGGGCGCCCGGAGGAGATCCGGGCGGCCATGTCCGACCCCGACCAGGTCAGGCGCGCCCGCGCCTTCGAGGTGAACCCCTGATGCGCAACCCCGTCGACGTACTGATCCGGCGCGTGGACCCCGAGGTCCCCATTCCGGCCTACGAGCACCCCGGCGACGCCGGCGCCGACCTCGTGACCACGGAGGCCGCCGTCCTGGCCCCCGGCGAGCGCGCCGTCCTGCCCACCGGCGTCTCCCTGGCCCTCCCCGACGGGTACGCCGCCTTCGTGCATCCGCGCTCCGGCCTCGCGGCCCGCTGCGGAGTGGCGCTCGTGAATGCCCCGGGGACGGTGGATGCCGGGTACCGTGGAGAGATCAAGGTGATCGTGGTCAACCTCGACCCGCGCGAGAGCGTGCGGTTCGAGCGATTCGACCGGATTGCCCAACTCGTCGTCCAGCAGGTCGAGAAGGTGCGCTTCCACGAGGTGGCGGAACTTCCCGGTTCGGCGCGGGCCGAGGGGGGCTTCGGGTCCACCGGCGGCCACGCCGCCGTGGACGGCACAACGGGTGGGAATCGATACGCTTCGGTCGTATCCGACCGGGAAGGACAGTGACGTGTTCGGACGTCGCAAGAAGAGCGGTGCCGCCGAGGACGCGGCGGGCGAGGCCGAGCAGGTCGTCGACGCGGTGGAGGACGAGGACGACGCGGCCGAGCCGCGTCGGGTGAACCTTCCGCCCGCGCCCCGGCCCGACGGGCCCTGGGACATCTCCGAGGTCACCAAGCCCGACGAGGGCCGCGTGGACCTCGGCGGGATCTTCGTACCCGGCGTCGAGGGAATGGAGCTGCGGGTCGAGGTGGCGGGCGACGCGATCGTCGCGGCCACCGTCGTGCTGCGCGACAGCGCGGTGCAGCTCCAGGCCTTCGCCGCCCCCAAGAACGAGGGCATCTGGGGCGAGGTCCGTGACGAGATCGCCACGGGCATCGTGCAGCAGGGCGGTGTCATCGACGAGGTCGAGGGGCCGCTGGGCTGGGAGCTGCGCGCGCAGGTCCCCGTGCAGCTGCCGGACGGCAACCGGGGCGTGCAGCTCGTGCGCTTCGTGGGCGTCGACGGGCCCCGCTGGTTCCTGCGCGGAGTGATCTCCGGACAGGGCGCGGTCCAGCCCGAGGCGGCCGGCCTCCTGGAGCAGATCGTCCGCGACACCGTGGTCGTCCGCGGCGACGGCCCGATGGCCCCGCGCGACCCGATCGTCCTCAAGCTGCCGAACGACGCGCAGATGGTGCCGGACGGCGTGCAGCAGGAGGAGCAGGAGAACTCCCGCTTCTCCGGCGGCATGGGCCAGCTCCAGCGCGGCCCGGAGATCTCCGAGATCCGCTGAACGACGGGCTGCGGAAGCCCGTGGACGAGGCCGGTGGGCCGTCTCCCGACCGCGAGGTACGGGAGACGGCCCACCGGCGTGTCCCGCTCTCCCCGGTTGTCCACAGGCCGGAGCCCCGCCCCTGGTCCTCCGGACCCGCGCCGGACCATACTGGCGAGCGCACGCGTTCGAAGAGGGGGAGCACACGGTGAGCGAGAGCAGCACGGGGTCCGCGACGGCCGTCGTCGAGGACCCGGCGGACCGGCCCATGGTCCGCGTCGAGGACCTGCGCCGCTCGTACGGCACGGGCGAGGCCGCGGTCCACGCCCTGCGCGGCGTCTCCTTCGACATCCCGCGCGGCGAGCTCGTCGCCCTCAAGGGCCGCTCCGGCTCCGGCAAGACGACCCTGCTCAACCTCGTGGGCGGTCTCGACAGCGCCGACGGCGGCCGGATCGTCATCGACGGCACCGACCTCTCCACGCTCGGCGAGAGCGGACTCCTGGAGCTGCGCCGCGACCGGATCGGCTTCGTCTTCCAGTCCTTCGGCCTCCTCCCGATCCTCTCCGCCGCGGAGAACGTGGGCGTCCCCCTGCGGCTGCGCAGGGCGGACCCGAAGGAGCGCGAGGAGCGGGTGGCCCTGCTGCTCGGCCTGGTGGGCCTCGCCGACCACGCGGCCCAGCGGCCCGGCGAGCTCTCCGGCGGCCAGCAGCAGCGCGTCGCCATCGCCCGCGCCCTCGCCAACAGGCCGGCCCTGCTCATAGCCGACGAGCCGACCGGCCAGCTCGACGCCGAGACCGGCCTCGCCGTCATGCAGCTGCTGCGCGCCGTGGTCCGCAGCGAGGGCTGCACGGCCCTGGTCGCCACCCACGACCCCCAGCTCCTGGGTCTGGCGGACCGGGTCCTGGAGCTGCGCGACGGCGAGATCCTGGAGGCCTGAGGACACCCGGGACCCGTCTTCCGGATCCTTCCGGATCGTGCCGGATCGGGGAGACGGCCCCGGACGCGGGCGGGCATCAGGATCACGTCAATACCGCCCGCGACCGTTCTCCGCGTGCGGGACGGCCGGTCGGCTGGACGTATGGTCGAGCCATGGGACGCGGCAAGCTACGCATCTACCTCGGCGCTGCGCCGGGCGTCGGCAAGACCTACGCGATGCTCTCCGAGGGCCACCGCCGGGTGGAGCGCGGCACGGACTGCGTGGTCGCGTTCGTGGAGCACCACGGACGCCCGCGCACGGAGACCGTGCTGCGCGGCCTGGAGCAGGTGCCGCGCCGCACCCTGGAACACCGGGGCGCCACCCTCACCGAGATGGACGTCGACGCGGTCCTGGCCCGCCGCCCCGCGGTCGCCCTCGTGGACGAGCTCGCCCACACGAACGCGCCCGGCTCCCGCAACCCCAAGCGCTGGCAGGACGTCGCCGAACTGCTCGCGGCCGGCGTCGACGTCGTCTCCACCGTCAACATCCAGCACCTGGAGTCGCTCGGCGACGTGGTCGAGGCGATCACGGGCGTGCGCCAGCGGGAGACCGTCCCCGACGAGGTCGTGCGCCGGGCGGACCAGATCGAACTGGTCGACATGAGCCCGGAGGCGCTGCGGCGCCGGATGGCCCACGGCAACGTCTACACCTCCGACAAGGTCGACGCGGCCCTCTCCAACTACTTCCGCCCCGGCAACCTCACCGCCCTGCGCGAACTGGCGCTGCTCTGGACCGCCGACCGGGTCGACGAGTACCTCCGCAAGTACCGGGGCGAGCACAACATCCGCTCCACCTGGCAGGCCCGGGAGCGCATCGTCGTCGGCCTGACCGGCGGCCCCGAGGGCCGCACCCTCATACGCCGGGCCACCCGCCTCGCCGAGAAGGGCGCCGGGGGAGAGGTCCTCGCCGTCTACATCGCCCGCAGCGACGGACTCACCGCGGCCTCCCCGAAGGAGCTGGCCGTCCAGCGCACCCTGGTCGAGGACCTCGGCGGCACGTTCCACCACGTCATCGGCGACGACGTCCCCACCGCGCTCCTGGAGTTCGCCCGCGGGGTCAACGCCACCCAGATCGTCCTCGGCTCCAGCCGCCGCCGGTCCTGGCAGTACGTCCTCGGCCCCGGCGTCGGCCAGACCGTCGCCCGCGACTCCGGACCCGACCTCGACGTCCACATCGTCACCCACGGCGAGGTCGCCAAGGGCCGCGGCCTGCCGGTCGCGCGCGGCGCCCGCCTCGGCCGCTCCCGCATCCTCGCCGCCTGGACGGTCGGCGTCGCGGGCCCCGCCTGCCTCGCCCTGCTCCTCACCCATGTCGACGCCGACCTCGGGCTCGCCAACGACATGCTGCTCTTCCTCGCCCTGACGGTGGCCTCCGCGCTGCTCGGCGGGTTCCTGCCGGCGCTCGCCTCGGCCGCCGCCGGCTCGCTCCTCCTCAACTGGTTCTTCACCCCGCCCGTCCACCGCCTCACCATCGCCGACCCCAAGAACATCGTCGCCCTCGCCGTCTTCCTCGGCGTCGCGATGTCGGTCGCCTCGGTGGTCGACCTGGCCGCCCGCCGCACCCACCAGGCCGCCCGGCTGCGCGCCGAGTCCGAGGTGCTCTCGTACCTCGCGGGCAGCGTGCTGCGCGGCGAGACCAGCCTCGACGCCCTCCTCGAACGGGTCCGCGAGACCTTCTCCATGGAGTCGGTCGCTCTCCTGGAGCGCGAGGACGACGTCGAACCGTGGACGCCCGTCGCGAGCGTCGGCCCCCACCCGGCGGTCCGGCCGGAGGACGCGGACGTCGACATGCCGGTCGGGGACCGCCTGGCGCTCGCCCTCTCCGGCCGGGTGCTGCCCGCGGAGGACCGGCGGGTCCTCGGCGCCTTCGCCGCCCAGGCCGCCGTCGTCCTCGACCGGCAGCGGCTCGTCGGCGAGGCGGAGGAGGCCCGGAAGCTGGCCGAGGGCAACAAGATCCGCACCTCCCTGCTCGCCGCCGTCAGCCACGACCTGCGGACCCCGCTCGCGAGCATCAAGGCCTCCGTCTCCTCCCTCCGCTCCGACGACGTCGAGTGGTCCGAGGAGGACCGGGCCGAGCTCCTGGAGGGCATCGAGGCCGGGGCCGACCGCCTCGACCACCTCGTCGGCAACCTCCTCGACATGTCCCGGCTCCGGACCGGCACCGTCGCCCCCCTCATGCGGGTCGTCGACCTCGACGAGGTCGTCCCCATGGCCCTCGGGGGAGTGCCGGACGGCAGCGCCGAGCTCGACATCCCCGAGACGCTGCCCATGGTCGAGGTCGACAAGGGCCTCCTGGAGCGGGCCGTCGCCAACATCGTGGAGAACGCCGTGAAGTACAGCCCCGGGGGCGTGCCCGTCACCGTCGCCGCCAGCGCCCTGGGCGACCGGGTCGAACTGCGGGTCGTGGACCGCGGCCCCGGCGTCCCCGACGAGGCCAAGGACGGCATCTTCGAACCCTTCCAGCGCTTCGGCGACGCCCCGCGCGGCTCCGGCGTCGGCCTCGGCCTGGCGGTGGCCCGCGGCTTCGCCGAGGCCATGGGCGGGACCCTCGGCGCCGAGGACACCCCGGGCGGCGGCCTCACCATGGTGCTCACCCTGCGGGCCGCGCGGGGCGGGCCCCCGGCCCCGGCCGCCGACCTGCCGGCCCACGCGGTGACCTGAACCGCGCCCCCGCCCCGTACCCGTACCCGTACCACCGTCCCGTCCGCCCGCACGGCGGCCGAAAAGGAAGGCATCACCCCATGACCCGGGTCCTCGTGGTCGACGACGAGCCGCAGATCGTCCGCGCCCTGGTGATCAACCTCAAGGCGCGCAAGTACGAGGTCGACTCCGCCCCCGACGGCGCCACCGCCCTCCGCCTCGCCGCCGACCGGCACCCCGACGTCGTCGTCCTCGACCTCGGCCTGCCCGACATGGACGGCGTCGAGGTCATCAAGGGCCTGCGCGGCTGGACGCGGGTGCCGATCCTGGTCCTCTCCGCCCGGCAGACCTCCGACGAGAAGGTCGAGGCCCTCGACGCGGGCGCCGACGACTACGTCACCAAGCCCTTCGGCATGGACGAACTGCTCGCCCGGCTGCGCGCCGCCGTGCGCCGGAACGAGCCCGTCGGCGTCCCCGAGGGCGGGATCGCGGTCGTCGAGACCGAGGACTTCACCGTCGACCTGGCGGCGAAGAAGGTCCACCGCGACGGCCGGGACGTCCGGCTCACCCCCACCGAATGGCACCTCCTCGAAGTCCTCGTCCGCAACAGCGGCCGCCTGGTCGGCCAGAAGCAGCTCCTCCAGGAGGTCTGGGGACCGTCGTACGGCACGGAGACCAACTACCTCCGGGTGTACATGGCGCAGCTCCGCCGCAAGCTGGAGCGCGACCCCTCCCACCCGCGCCACTTCGTCACCGAACCGGGCATGGGGTACCGCTTCGAACGCTGAACCGGACGCCGTACGGAGGGGCGCCCCGGGCCCGGTCCCCGTGACGGCGGCGGCCGGTACGCTTTCTGTATGAGTGCTGCACCGCGTACAGAGAAGCCGGCCGGGAGGTTCCGCCGGATGCTCGACCGGCTCTCCTCCTCGTCCGAGGACCTGGAGTCCGAGGAGCTCCAGGAGGACGCCGAGGCGTCGGGGTGCACACGTATCTCCGACTGCTCCGACCGCCAGATAGTCAAGGTGACTGGTACCTTGCGCACGGTCACGCTGCGCCCCCGGGCCGGTGTGCCCGCCCTTGAGGCCGAGCTCTTCGACGGCACGGCGCCGCTCGACGTCGTCTGGCTCGGCCGCCGCTCCATCGTGGGCATCGAGCCCGGCCGCAAGCTGATCGCCTCCGGCCGGATCTCCCTGAGCCACGGCAGGCGGGTCCTCTTCAACCCCAAATACGAGCTCCGACCGCTCGGACAGGAGTAGCCGGTGACGTCCCTCGACAAGCCGACCAGCACGGACCAGGGCGCCCAGGACGCACGCGCCTCGAAGGAGGCCACCGAGGCCGCGCTGTTCGAGGCCTTCGGCGGTCTGCGGGGCATGGTCGAGACGGTCGTGCCGGGCCTGCTGTTCGTCACGATCTTCACGGTCAACAAGAACCTGTACGCCTCGGCGATCGCCGCGCTCGCGGTCTCCCTCGTCCTCGTCGCCGTCCGGCTGATCCGCCGCGACACCGTCAAGCACGCCTTCAGCGGCGTCTTCGGCGTCGCCTTCGGCGTGGTCTTCGCGATGATGACGGGCAACGCCAAGGACTTCTACCTGCCGGGCATGCTGTACACGCTGGGCCTCGCCCTCGCGTACATCGTCACCGCCATGGCCGGAGTGCCCCTGATCGGCCTGATCCTCGGCCCGGTCTTCAAGGAGAACCTCTCCTGGCGCACCCGCAACCCGGGCCGCAAGAAGGCGTACACCAAGGCGAGCTGGGCCTGGGGCCTGATCCTGCTCGGCAAGTGCGCCATCCTCTTCCCGCTGTACTTCTGGGCCGACCCGACCCGGTTCGGCTGGGTCTCCGTCGCCCTGAAGATCCCGCCGTTCCTGCTCGCGGTCTACCTCACCTGGGTGTTCCTCGCGAAGGCCCCGCCGCCGATCGACGTCTTCGCCGAGATGGAGGCGGAGGAGCGCGCGGAGAAGGCGCGCGAGGAGGCGGCCGCGGCCGAGGGCCGGCCGGAGGCCTGAGCCCCGGAGCCGGGGCTGCCCGCCCCCGGCACGTCCACCGTATGCACGGAGAAGGGCCCGGACCTGGTGGACAGGTCCGGGCCCTTCCGTACGGCAGTCTGCCGTCAGGGCGTCTCGCGACGCACCTGCAGCAGGTCCTCCAACTGCTCCTCGCGGGCCTGCGCGGCCACGAACAGCAGCTCGTCACCGGCCTCCAGGGTCTCCTCGGGGCTCGGCGTGAGCACCCGCGAACCGCGGATGATCGTCACCAGCGAGGTGTCCTGCGGCCAGTCCACGTCCCCGACCGAGGTGCCGGCGACGGCCGACTCCGGCGGAAGCGTCAGCTCGACCAGGTTCGCGTCGCCGTGGCTGAAGCGCAGCAGCCGGACCAGGTCGCCGACGCTCACCGCCTCCTCCACCAGGGCCGACATCAGACGCGGCGTCGAGACGGCCACGTCCACGCCCCACGCCTCGTTGAACAGCCACTCGTTCTTCGGGTTGTTCACCCGGGCGACCACCCGCGGCACGCCGTACTCGGTCTTGGCGAGCAGCGAGACGACCAGGTTCACCTTGTCGTCGCCGGTCGCCGCGATCACCACGTTGCAGCGCTGGAGCGCCGCCTCGTCCAGGGAGGTGATCTCGCAGGCGTCGGCGAGCAGCCACTCCGCCTGCGGCACCCGCTCGACCGAGATGGCGGTCGGCGCCTTGTCGACGAGCAGCACCTCGTGCCCGTTCTCCAGGAGCTCGCCCGCGATGGAACGGCCCACCGCACCCGCGCCCGCAATGGCGACACGCATCAGTGACCACCCTCCTCGGGACCCTCCGCGAAGGCCTCCTCGACCTTCGCGATCTCGTCCGTACGCATCATCACGTGCACCAGGTCGCCCTCCTGGAGCACCGTCTGCGACGAGGGGATGACGGCCTCGCCGAGCCGGGTCAGGAACGCCACGCGCACCCCCGTCTCGTCCTGGAGCCGGCTGATCTTGTGGCCGATCCAGGCCGGCGAGGTGTGCACCTCGGCGAGCTGCACGCCGCCGCTCGGGTCCGTCCACAGCGGCTCCGCGCCCGAGGGCAGCAGCCGCCGCAGCATCTGGTCGGCGGTCCAGCGGACCGTCGCGACCGTCGGGATGCCCAGGCGCTGGTAGACCTCGGCGCGGCGCGGGTCGTAGATCCGCGCCGCCACGTTCTCGATGCCGAACATCTCGCGCGCGACCCGCGCCGCGATGATGTTCGAGTTGTCGCCGCTGCTCACCGCGGCGAAGGCCCCGGCGTCCTCGATCCCGGCCTCGCGCAGCGTGTCCTGGTCGAACCCCACGCCCGTGACGCGCCGACCGCCGAAACCCGACCCCAGGCGCCGGAAGGCCGTCGGGTCCTGGTCCACGACCGCGACCGTGTGCCCCTGCTGTTCGAGGGTCTGCGCGAGAGCGGCTCCCACTCGCCCGCAGCCCATGATGACGATGTGCACGTCCCCTTACCCCGCACTCCTGATCGCCTTGCTGACCTGCGAAAACAACCTGCTCACAACTTTCCTCGCCCGAACCGCCCGGGCCGCGGCGGGCGACGCCCTGCCGGGTCGCCCGCTCCGAGCTTAAGCGGCAACGCCTACGGGGGCCGCATCCGAGGTGGTCCGCGGAAAGATTCCGTATGGATCCGTGAGGACAAGGGGGTCGCGGTGAACTTGACGCTTTTCGAACGCTTACGATCCTCTCCGTGTCCAAACTGACCGACGTGCCCAAACGGATCCTGATCGGGCGGGCCCTGCGCAGCGACAAGCTCGGAGAAACGCTCCTCTCGAAGCGGATCGCCCTCCCCGTCTTCGCCTCCGACCCGCTCTCCTCGGTGGCGTACGCGCCCGGCGAGGTCCTCCTCGTCCTCTCCGTAGCAGGTCTGTCGGCCTACCACTTCAGCCCCTGGATCGCGCTCGCGGTCGTCGTCCTGATGTTCACGGTCGTCGCCTCCTACCGGCAGAACGTGCACGCCTACCCGAGCGGCGGCGGCGACTACGAGGTCGCCAACACCAACCTCGGGCCGAAGGCCGGACTCACCGTGGCGAGCGCCCTGCTCGTCGACTACGTCCTGACCGTCGCCGTCTCCATCTCCTCGGGCATCGAGAACCTCGGCTCGGCGATCCCCTTCGTCGTCGAGCACAAGGTCGCCTGCGCGGTCGCCGTCATCGTGCTGCTCACCCTGATGAACCTGCGCGGGGTGAAGGAGTCCGGCACCCTCTTCGCCATCCCGACGTACGTCTTCGTCACCGGCGTCTTCCTGATGATCGCCTGGGGCGCCTACCGGGGCATCGTCCTCGGCGACACGATGAAGGCCCCCACCGCCGACTTCGAGATCAAACCCGAACACCAGGGACTGGCCGGATTCGCCCTCGTCTTCCTGCTGCTGCGCGCCTTCTCCTCCGGCTGCGCCGCGCTCACCGGCGTCGAGGCCATCTCCAACGGCGTCCCCGCCTTCCGCAAGCCGAAGTCGAAGAACGCCGCCACCACGCTCGCCCTCATGGGCGGCCTGGCCGTCACCATGTTCTGCGGCATCATCTTCCTGGCCATGGCCACCGACGTCCGGATGGCGGAGAAGCCCGCCCAGGACCTGATCCTCAACGGCGTCCCGGTCGGCCCGGACTACGTCCAGGACCCGGTCATCTCGCAGGTCGCGGCCGCCGTCTTCGGCGACGGGACGTTCCTCTTCGTCGTCCTCGCCGCCGCCACCGCGCTCGTCCTCTTCCTGGCCGCGAACACCGCGTACAACGGCTTCCCGCTCCTCGGCTCGATCCTCGCCCAGGACCGCTACCTGCCGCGCCAGCTGCACACCCGCGGCGACCGCCTCGCCTTCTCCAACGGCATCGTGCTCCTCGCCGGCGCCGCCGCCCTCCTCGTCTGGCTCTACGGGGCCGATTCGACCCGGCTGATCCAGCTGTACATCGTCGGCGTCTTCGTCTCCTTCACCCTCAGCCAGATCGGCATGGTCCGGCACTGGAACCGGCACCTGAAGGACGAGCAGGACCCGGCCAAGCGCCGCCACATGATCCGCTCCCGCGCGATCAACGCCTTCGGCGCCTTCTTCACCGGCCTCGTCCTGGTCGTCGTCCTCGCCACCAAGTTCACCCACGGCGCCTGGGTCGCCCTGCTCGGCATGGTCATCTTCTACGGAACGATGACCGCGATCCGCAGGCACTACGACTCGGTGGCCGCGGAGATCGCCGCCGCCGAGGAGCGGCCCGACGAGTACGTGCGCCCCTCCCGGGTCCGCTCCATCGTCCTCGTCTCCAGGCTCCACAAGCCCACCCTCCGCGCCCTGGCCTACGCCAAGCTCATGCACGCGAACGAGCTGGAGGCGCTGACCGTCAACGTCGACCCGGCCGATACGAAGGCCCTCAAGGAGGAGTGGGAGCGGCGTGGCATCAACGTCCCGCTCAAGATCCTCGACTCGCCGTACCGCGAGGTCACCCGCCCGGTGATCGAGTACGTGAAGAGCCTGCGCCGCGAGAGCCCGCGCGACGCCGTCTCCGTCTACATCCCCGAGTACGTCGTCGGCCACTGGTACGAGCACCTGCTGCACAACCAGAGCGCCCTGCGCCTCAAGGGCCGGCTGCTCTTCACCCCGGGCGTGATGGTGACCTCGGTCCCGTACCAGCTCCGGTCCTCCGAGGCCGCGCGGAAGCGGGCCAGGAAGCGCCAGGAGTGGAACGCGCCGGGCGCGGTCCGCCGGGGCCCGGTGGAGAAGGGCCACAAGGAACCGGCCGGAAAGAACACCCCCTAGGCCGCCCCGGGAGAACGACGGGAAAGACCGGGCTAGACTGGTGGGCTGCCGTCCGAACGGCAGCCCGCACCCCTTCCCCTTGGAGCTCCCCGCCATGCAGAACACCCCTGTCTCGTCGCTGGTCGGGGAGGAGTACGAGGTCGAGGTCGGCCCGGTCGCCCACGGCGGCCACTGCATCGCCCGTACGGAGTCCGGCCGGGTCCTCTTCGTCCGCCACGCCCTGCCGGGGGAGCGGGTCCTCGCCCGCGTCACCGAGGGCGAGGAGACCTCCCGCTTCCTGCGGGCCGACGCGGTCGAGATCCTTGACCCGTCCAAGGACCGGGTCGAGGCCCCCTGCCCCTTCGCCGGCCCCGGCAAGTGCGGCGGCTGCGACTGGCAGCACGCCAAGCCCGGCGCCCAGCGCCGGCTCAAGGGCGAGGTGATCGCGGAGCAGCTCCAGCGCCTGGCCGGGCTCACCCCGGAGGAGGCCGGCTGGGACGGCACGGTCATGCCGGCCGAGGGCGACAAGCTGCCCGCCGGCGAGGTCCCGCAGTGGCGCACCCGCGTCCAGTACGCGATCGACCCCGAGGGCCGCGCGGGCCTGCGCAAGCACCGCTCCCACGACGTCGAGGTCATCGACCACTGCATGATCGCCGCCCAGGGCGTCTCGGAGCTCGGCGTCGAGCAGCGCACCTGGGAGGGCATGGCCTCGGTCGAGGCGATCGCGGCCTCGGGCTCGAACGACCGCCAGGTCATCCTGACCCCCCGCCCGGGCGCCCGCCTGCCCCTGGTCGAGCTCGACAAGCCGGTCTCGGTCATGCGGGTCGACGAGAAGGACGGCGGGGTCCACCGCGTCCACGGCCGCGCCTTCGTCCGCGAGCGCGCCGACGAGCGCACCCACCGGGTGGGCAGCGGCGGCTTCTGGCAGATCCACCCGAAGGCCGCCGACACCCTGATGAAGGCCGTCATGCAGGGCCTCCTGCCGCGCAAGGGGGACACCGCCCTCGATCTCTACTGCGGCGTCGGCCTCTTCGCGGGCGCCCTCGCGGACCGCGTCGGCGACCGGGGCGCGGTCCTCGGCATCGAGTCCGGCAAGCGCGCGGTGGAAGACGCCCGCCACAACCTGCAGCACTTCGAGCGGGTCCGCATCGAACAGGGCAAGGTCGAATCGGTCCTCCCGCGCACCGGCATCACCGAGGTCGACCTCATCGTCCTCGACCCCCCGCGTGCCGGCGCCGGCAAGCAGACGGTCCACCACCTGACGACCCTCGGCGCCCGCCGCATCGCCTACGTAGCCTGCGACCCGGCGGCCCTGGCCCGAGACCTCGCCTACTTCGGGGAGCGGGGCTACCGGGTACGGACGCTGAGGGCGTTCGATCTGTTTCCGATGACGCATCATGTGGAGTGCGTCGCGATCCTTGAACCTGCCGAGAAGGGCCGCTGAACTGCGGTTTTCCTGAGTGTGCATGATGTGCGCCACGTGCGTTACGGGCGGTATCTTGACGTATGTCTGACGTATGTCTGACGCACGGACGGCCTCATTTCTGATGAGCCGTCATGCGAACTCGGCGACCGTCGGAGCGGAGTTCGACGCCGCTGCTCTCAGGCGCACCGAGGTGGCCGGGACGTCGGCTGCCGAGCCGTCGGCCGCCCCTGCCCCGCTGTTTTCGGTAGTGACGTTCCGTGATGCAGGCGGTGCCCCGGCCGTGTGGTGTCACGGGAGGGACGGCCGGAGACCGCGGACCCGCTGCCCGGGGATGTCGGGCAGCCGGGGCGGGGCGGTCCTGCCCTCGTCCTCACCCGGCCGCAGGACCTCGGCCGAGGCGAGCAGGGTCTCGATCAGCTCGTCCAGCTCCAGGCGCTTCTCCACCGCCTCCACGTGTGCCACCCGGGTGCTGGTGCTCGCCCGGGGCGGGGCGAGCAGGCTGCAGCAGTCCTCGTCCGGGAGTACCGAGACGTCCGCGGTTCCGATCGCCCGGGCCTCGTCGATGATCTCCTGCTTCTCCCGCCCGATCAGTGGGCGCAGTACGGGTAGGGACGCGGCTTCGTCGACGGCGACGAGGTTGGCCAGGGTCTGGCTCGCCACCTGCCCGAGGCTGTCGCCCGTGACGAGAGCCTCGGCGCCGGTGCCGGCCGCGAGTGCGGAGGCGGTACGCACCATGAGCCGGCGCTGGGCCACCACCTGGAGCCGCCCCGCGCCCGCGATCGCGAGCTGTTTCTGTGCCTGGCCGAGGGCTATGAGGTGCAGGGTCCCGGGCGGCTGGAACTCGTTCAGCCGGCGGGCGAGAGCGTAGGCCTTGTAGACGGACGCAGGATTCGTGTAAGGCGCTCCGCTGAAGTGGACGAAGTCGCAGGCCAGGCCCCGGCGCATGGCACGGTGTGCGGCGACGGGGGAGTCGTAGCCGCCGGACAGCAGCACCAGTGCCCGGCCGCTGGAGCCGACCGGAAGGCCGCTCAGACCGGAATGGCGCGCCCAGGAGAGGTAGGTCTCCTTTCGGTCGATCGCCACGGTCAGGGTGACCCCGGGCGCGGTGAGGTCGACGGACAGGGCGGGTAGCGCTTCGCGTATGCGGGCTCCGAGGTGGCGCTCCATGGGGGCCGAGGTGAGCGGGAACTGCTTGTCCCGCCGTTTCACCCGGACGGCGAAGCTCGACACGGTTCCGCTCCCGTGCAGGGTGCGCAGCGTGTCGACGGCCGTGGCGGTGATGATCTCCAGGGTGCTGGGGACGCGTACAGCCGGCTCCACCGAGGTGAAGCCGATCACGTTGCGTGCCCGCTCGACGAGGACGTCCTGCGGGACCTGTCCGCCGAGCACGGTCACGTGCTGTGCGTTCTTGATCCAGGTGGAGCCGCCGACGCCCCGCAGCGCGACACGGAGGTTGTCGTGCAGGCGCTCCGTGAAGCGGTGGCGGTTGCGGCCCTTGAGGAAGGCCTCGCCGTGCTTGAGCAGGACGCACGGGTCGGCCGAGGGCGGTGCGGTGAGGGCATCGGTGGTCATGGTGGTTCTCAGAAGTCCCAGTCGTCGTCGGCGGTGTCCTCGGCCTTGCCCATCACGTAGGACGAGCCCGAGCCGGAGAAGAAGTCGTGGTTCTCGTCCGCCCCGGGGGACAGAGCGGCGAGGATCTCGGGGTTGACCTCGGTCTCCGTGGCGCCGAATCGGGTCGGGTGGCCGAGGTTCATCAGGGCCTTGTTGGCGTTGTAGCGGACGAACACGGCCACGTCGTCCATGAGACCGAGCGGCTCGTAGAGCTCGCCCGAGTACTGCAGCTCCAGCTCGTAGAGCTCGTCCAGCAGCGCGTCGGTGAACTCGCGCATCTCGTCCTGACCGGCCTTCGTGAGCTTCTCCAGCCCCCGCTGGTACTTGTAGCCGGAGTAGTAGCCGTGCACGGCCTTGTCGCGGAGGATCAGCCGGATCATGTCGGCCGTGTTCGTCAGCAGGGCGTGGGTGGAGAAGTGCAGCGGAAGGTAGAAGCCTGCGTACAGCAGCAGCGACGACAGGAGAGTGGAGGCGACCTTCCGCTTGAGCGGGTCGTCACCGTAGTAGTGGGCGAGGACCGTCTTGCAGCGCTGCTGGAGGACGTCGTTGTCCACCGCCCAGCGGTAGGCGGCGTCGATCTCCGGGGTGGTGGCGAGGGTGGAGAACACGGACGAGTAGCTGCGGGCGTGGACGGCCTGCATGAAGGCGATGTTGGTGTACACCGCCTCCTCGTGCTCGGTACGGGCGTCCTGGATCTGGACGATCTCCCCGACGGTGGCCTGGACCGTGTCGAGCATGGTCAGTCCCGTGAACACCCGCATGGTGAGGGTGCGTTCCTCCGGGCTGAGACGCTGCTGCCAGGCGCTCACGTCGTTGGAGAGCGGGACCTTCTCCGGCAGCCAGAAGTTGGCGGTGAGCCGGTTCCACACCTCCAGGTCCTTCTCGTCGGTCACCCGGTTCCAGTTGACCGGGCGCAACCGTGCCAGGGGGTCGTGGCGGTAGGAGGGAGGGGTGACCGACACCTCGGTCAGCGGTGCGGGCGTGGTGGTCATCGCTGGTGCTTTCGTGAGCTGTGCGGGCGGGGTGGCGGTCACAGGGTGCAGGAGAGGCAGTTCTCGATCTCGGTGCCTTCGAGGGCCTCCTGGCGCAGCCGGATGTAGTAGAGGGTCTTGATGCCCTTGCGCCAGGCGTGGATCTGCGCCCTGTTCAGGTCGCGGGTGGTGGCGGTGTCCCGGAAGAAGAGCGTGCAGCTCAGGCCCTGGTCCACGTGCTGGGTCGCCGCCGCGTAGGTGTCGATGATCTTTTCGGCGCCGATCTCGTACGCGTCCTGGAAGTACTCCGCGTTGTCGTCGTCCAGGTGCGGTGCCGGGTAGTAGACGCGGCCGAGCTTGCCCTCCTTGCGGATCTCCACCTTGGCGGCGACCGGGTGGATGGAGGCGGTGGCGTCGTTGATGTAGCTGATGGACCCGGTGGGAGGGACGGCCTGGAGGTACTGGTTGTAGATGCCGTGCGCCTGGACCGACCTCTTCAGCTCCCGCCAGTCGTCGCGCGTGGGGAGGTGGATCCCGGCTTCCGCGAAGAGGTCCCGCACGCGTGCGGTGGCCGGTTCCCAGGTGCGGTCGGTGTACTTGTCGAAGTACGAGCCGTCGGCGTACGCGGAGCCGGCGAAGCCGTCGAACGCCGTGCCGCGCTCGGTCGCGATCCGGTTCGAGGCGCGCAGCGCATGATAGGCGACGGTGTAGAAGTACATGTCGGTGAAGTCCACTCCTTCCTCGCTGCCGTAGTGGATGCGCTGCGAGGCCAGGTAGCCGTGGAGGTTCATCTGGCCGAGGCCGATGGCGTGGGACAGGTCGTTGCCGCGGGCCACGGAGGGCACGGCGCCGATGTCGGACTGGTCGGAGACGGAGGTCAGGGCGCGCACCGCGGTCTCCACCGTCGCCCCGAGGTCGGGGGAGGCCATGGCGGCGGCGATGTTGAGAGAGCCGAGATTGCAGGAGACGTCCCGGCCGACGGTCTCGTAGCCGAGTGCCGCGTCGTAGGTGCTGGGAGTGTTGACCTGGAGGATCTCCGAGCACAGGTTGGACATGTTGATCCAGCCGGGGACCGGGTTGGCACGGTTGACGGTGTCCTCGAACAACAGGTAGGGATAGCCCGACTCGAACTGCAGCTCCGCGACCGTCTTGAAGAACTCGCGGGCGCTGAGCGCGGTCTTGCGGATCCGCGGGTTGGCGACCATGTCGTCGTAGTGCTCGCTGACGGACAGGTCCGCGAGCGGCTTTCCGTACTCGCGCTCCACGTCGTACGGGGAGAACAGGTGCATGTCCTCGTTGCGCTTGGCGAGTTCGAAGGTGATGTCCGGGACCACGACCCCCAGGGAGAGGGTCTTGATGCGGATCTTCTCGTCGGCGTTCTCCCGCTTGGTGTCCAGGAACCGCATGATGTCGGGGTGGTGCGCGTGCAGGTACACCGCGCCGGCCCCCTGGCGGGCGCCGAGCTGGTTGGCGTAGGAGAAGGAGTCCTCCAGCAACTTCATCACCGGCACCACACCGGACGCCTGGTTCTCGATCTTCTTGATCGGGGCCCCGCGCTCGCGCAGGTTCGTCAGCAGCAGGGCCACGCCGCCGCCGCGCTTGGACAGCTGGAGCGCCGAATTGATCCCGCGTCCGATGGACTCCATGTTGTCCTCGACCCGCAGCAGGAAGCAGGAGACGAGCTCTCCACGCTGGGCCTTGCCGGCGTTGAGGAAGGTGGGGGTGGCGGGCTGGAAGCGGCCCGTCATCATGTCGTCCACCAGCCGGGCGGCCAGGGCCTCGTCGCCGGCGCCGAGGTACAGGGCTGTCGCCACCACGCGGTCCTCGTACCGCTCCAGGTAGCGGGAGCCGTCGAACGTCTTCAGGGTGTAGGAGGTGTAGTACTTGAAGGCGCCCAGGAAGGTGCGGAAGCGGTGCTTGTACGCGTACGCCCTGCGGTACAGGTCCTCCACGAACGGCCAGGCGTAGTGCCTGATCGGGGCTTCCTCGTAGTAGTCGTTCTCGATCAGGTGGTCGATCTTCTCCTTCAGCGTGGGGAAGACCACCGTGTTCGGGTTGACGTGCTGGAGGAAGTACTGGCGGACCGCCTCGCGGTCCTTGCCGAACTGGATGCGTCCGTCGCAGTCGTACATGTTCAGCATGGCGTTCAGCGCGTGGTAGTCCTTGCGCGCGCCGACGGACTCGCGCGGGCCGGCCTGCGCGGTGGCGGCCGGGGCGGCGACCGCGCTCATGCCGCCGGCCGTCCCGTCACCGATGACTGTCGTGTCCAAAACCTCTGCAGTCCTTCCTTCACGGCGCGGACGTCGCGGTCCGTACCCAGCAGTTCGAATCGGTAGAGCTCGGGCACCCCGCACTTCGCCGAGATCACCCGGCCCGCGAGGCAGTAGTCCGCACCGAAGTTGGTGTTGCCCGAAGCGATCACGCCGCGCAGCAGCGCACGGTTGTCCGGGTCGTTCAGGAAGCGGATCACCTGCTTGGGGACCGCGCCCGCGTGCTCGCCGCCGCCGTACGTCGGCACGATGAGCACGTACGGCCCGGCGGCCCGGGGCATGTCGTCGCGATGCGGGTGCAGGGGGATGCGCGTCGCCGGCAGATCCAGCTTCTCCACGAAGCGTTTGGTGTTCTCCGAGACACTGGAGAAATACACGAGACCGCTCATCGGTCCCCGCTCCTCTCGCTCGTTCCCGTGTCCGGGGCTGGGGGGGGAACGCGGCGGAGCGTACGGCGAGCGGCGGATCGGCGGAGGAAAGCTCGTCCGATCCGGGTCCGTGCGGCAGCCACGCGGCCCTCCCTCGGGGCCTCGGAGCGCGTACGCCGCGATTCGGCGGACGCACCGGTGGCAGGTCTTCGGACTCGCGGGCCCTTCTCGGCGCCATACGCCGAGGATTCCTACCGGCCGTCGCTTCCCGAGCCCGCTCCGGCGGACTCAGTGCGTATGACGGCGGTCGTTCCCGCTCACCGCTGCGGGGCAGTCCCGGATTCTCACCGGGTTCCCTCTTGCCTCGCCCGGCACATCGGTGCCTGGCGAACCACCAGCACGAGCAACACTACATCTGGGAGCCGGGATGTCCAGCCTGGGCAGATGTTGTGTCGCAGCTCGAACTTAGGTATACCTAAGTAATCCCCTTATGGTGCCGTCGCCTGTCGGTTCGCTCCGCCCGGTCGGGCCATCTTCCGGGCGTGACGAAGACACGCGCCGAGTTCGGAGGCGAGCCCCCGTGTGTCAGCAGGGTCGGCCGAGGCCAGCCGCTTCTCCAGGGACTCCAGCCGGTCGACGAGCTCCCGCAGCCCGCTCCGCAGCGCGCGGACACGCGACGCCTGCCCACCCAGCTGGCGGCGACTCGCCAGCAGCTTGTCGAACTCGCTCGGCGAGAGGACGACCACCCGCTCCCCGTCCAGAACCAGGTGTCGAACGTGCCTGTTCATGCCGCCTCCCCGCGTCGGCCGCCAGTCGGTCGCGTGGCGGCGACATATCAGAATACGGACAACGCGATGCGTGAGTTCCCTGTGCGAGGCGTGCGCCGGAAAGAGTGAAACGTTCGCGGAAACGGCCCCGCCCGCGGTCCGGGCCGGTTTCGGCAGGATCGCGGGCGGGGTGTGACATGCGTGAGGAAGTGGGTCCGGTTACGGACGTACGGGAGCCACGCGCGGCTTCGGGTTGGTGCTCGCGGTCTTGTTCAGCGAGAACGACCAGCCCTCGAAGCTGCCCTGGGCCGGCTTGCGGCCCGAGGCGCCGGACGTGCTGTAGGTCCAGCTGCCGCCGTTGGGGGCGTGCCAGTACGACCAGTACGCCGAGGCCGGGGGAGTGTTCACACAGGACTCGGTGGCGGCGGTGGGCTTGCCCTCGATGCGGCAGACGAAGGCCTTGCCCCAGCGCTGGGTCCCGGTGACGTCGAATCCGGCGTTC
The DNA here is from genome assembly GCF_000716625.1 of Streptomyces bikiniensis. Taxonomy (NCBI): domain Bacteria; kingdom Bacillati; phylum Actinomycetota; class Actinomycetes; order Kitasatosporales; family Streptomycetaceae; genus Streptomyces; species Streptomyces bikiniensis. Next base: position 25,070 of record NZ_JNXJ01000001.1, read on the forward strand.
TCCAGCGCGGCGAGGCCGGTGGCCTGGTCGCCGGGGGCGCAGCGGACGACGGTGCCGCCGCCGAGCTCCTGGAAGTCGACGACCACGGTCACGCCGCTGCTGTTCGGGCAGTAGCCGGCCGTCCCCTTGCCGTTCAGGGCGGTGGCCTCGGGGGCGGACGCCAGGCCGAGGCCCGTCAGGCCCAGGACCAGCGCGAGGGACAGCACGGCGGCGCGCAGCGCGCGTACCGCGTGGCTGTAGGTGGATCTGGTCATGTGTCGTTCCTTCTGTTCGAGGCCGCGCGTAGGAGTCGCGGCCGAGTGCGGGCGCAGTGTTCGGGCGGCGGCCCCGGTGGCCGAGCCGAGTCAGGCCGTGCCGAGGGCCGGGGCGGGCCGCTCCGCACGGATGCCGCGCCGTACCGGCGCGGTGGTGCTCATGCCCGCGCCCTCTCGCCGCGGCGCCTGGCGGTGCGGACCGCGGCGTAGCCGGCCGCGGCGAGTCCCGCCGCGACGCCGGCGAGTGCCAGGGCGCTGGTGCCGGTGGCGGCCAGCACGCCGCCGCTGCCGCCCTGAGGCGTGGCCGTGTTCGGGTTCGCGGCTGCGGTGGGCGTCGGACTGCCGGTGCCGTCGGGCGACGCGGTCGCGCCGGGATCGTCCGACGGGTGATCGGTCGGGTCGTCCGACGGGGTACCGCTGGGGTCGGCGGTCGGGTCGCCGGTCGGGGTGTCGCCGGGGTCGTCCGACGGGGTACCGCTGGGGTCTCCCGACGGGTCGCCGGTCGGGGTGTCGCTGGGGTCGCCCGACGGGGTCCCGGTCGGGTCGTCGGTCGGGTCCGGGCCGGGGCCGGGCTCGGTCAGGCCGATCCTCCCCAGGGGAACCTGCGCGAGCGCGAGCACGGCCTGCGGCGTGGCGCGGCGCCACTGGTCGCGGAACTCGCCGATGCCGGCGGCCTTCGCGTCGGCCAGTGCCGCGTCGTTGTACGCGATGGCGCCGCTCTCCGCCGCAGCGGCTCCTCCGTTCGACGCGCTGATCTGCCGGGCCTCCACCCAGTCCGCCGCCTTGTCGGCCTCCGCCTGGTGTCCCGTCGCCGCCAGCGCCTGGCCGCCGAGGCCCGTGCTGTTCGCGTTGGCGTCGCTGGTGGGGCCGGATCCGGTCAGCGAGCCGTCGGCCTGCTGGGTCTTCGCCAGCCAGTCGCCGCCCTTCCCGGCGGCCTCGGCGGCACCCACCGCACCGTCCTCGGCCGCGGCCAGCAGCGCCTGCACGGCCATGGCCGTGGAGTCCGGGTCCAGTACCACGGTCGCCCCCTGGGCGTCGCAGTCTCCGGTCACCGTGGTGTCGCCGCTGTCGAGGTCGAACGGGAAGAGGCGGAAGCCGCCCGCCGCGCACTGCTGGTCGATGAGGAAGTCGACGGCGCTCTGCGGCACGTCACCGCTGCGCGCGAGTCCGAGCACGGCCAGGGACTGACCGAAGGTGTTGCTGTCGTCGCGGCCCCCGACGACCTTGTCCTTCACCCGGCCCTCCTCCAGCCCCGCGGAAGGTCCGGCGATCAGGTCGAGCGTCTCCTGCCGCAGGTCGTACGCACCGAACTCGGCGGGGTCCTCCCCCGCGACCACGGCCGCATAGAGCAGCTTGGCGGTGGCACCGGCCACCCGCTGACCGGGCTCGCCCCAGGCGTCGAAGCTGTTGTAGTCACGGACGTGTGCCTTCAGCGTGTCCACGACCTTGTCGGCCGACGCCTCGTCCGTGCCCGTCGCCTTCAGGGCGATGAGGGTGTCGATCGTCAGGCCCCAGTCGTACATGCCGGGGGCGAAGCCGGGTATCGCACCGTTGTCGAGCTCACCGGCCTGCCATCGGGCGGCGGCCACGGCGGGGTCGTGTCGCGGCGCGGCGGCGGCGCTGGAGCTGAGGGTGACCAGGCCCGCGGCGAGTACACAGCCGCCGGCGGCCAGCGCGGCGACGAGCTTGACCTGTGGTCTGACGCCGAGCATGGCGCAGATCCCTTCGACAAGGGGCCCGCACCATGTCCCCCGGAACGCCGACGACGCGGAAGGAGCCCTGAAGCGTGTTCGTGGGGCGAACACACCAGGGCCCGGGAGGCGGTGACCGGGCTCCACGCTGCAGACCATGACAGTGAGAAGCAGTACACGGACACGAGAGAGTGATCCGGCTCGCGGCAAGGAGTGCTCCACCGCTCACGGTTGCAGGTCAGCGCCGGACTCGCACCGGCTTCCCTCCCTCGCGTACGCATTCAGTTGTGCGTCCGCCATCAAGCGGAACGGCCGAATCCTATGCAGGTGAAAGCAATTTCGGCCAGCTCGATACGTGCGGTACACGCCACATTGCGCTCGCGACGCCGCAGTTCACAGCGTCGGACACCGCCTCAGGCCCGCCTGGTGTCCCGAACGGGAGGGCACGGGCGGCCCGGACACGGGAGGTCCGGGTCGCCCGCCCTGAGAACGCCGACCGTCAGAACGAGGTCCAGGTGAAGGCGACCTGGTCGCCGTTCTCTATCTCGAACTGGCAGCCGCCGACGGGGGTCGGGGTGCCGTTCACCGAGATGCTCCAGTACGCCGAGCCGCCGCCGCTGACGCCCTTGACCGTGTCGACGGAGAAGTCGTCGAACGACGCGTACCAGGTCCCGTCCCACGTGAAGCCGTTGCGCTTGGCCGCGTGATCGAGGGCGGCCGTCGGGGTCGGGACCTTCGTGGCGTGCGCGCTGCCGTTGGTGCCGTCGCACTTGTGGGTGCCGCCGGTGGTGGTCGTGACGTCGTGGCCCCAGGTGAAGACCTTCTTCTGGAAGAGCAGTCCGTCGGGGCCCTGGACGGTGACGGTCACTCTCACCGGCGCGTTCGTGAACGAGGCCGTGGTCCCGGCCTGCGCGACCGCGGGCGCGGTGGTCAGGGCGAGACCGAGGGCCGTGGTGGTGACGGCGGCGCGGCGGAGCAGGGTGGTGCGCATGAGGTTCCCTTCGGTAAGGAATGCGTGGTCGGTGCGTGGTTCATCCGGCGGTGCCGTCCGGGCTCGTGTCCCGGCCCGCGAAGCGGATCGGGGCCTGGAAGCGGGCTTTGCGGGCGGCGCGGCGGAAGACGGTGAGGACGGCGGGGCCGGCCAGGGTGATGGCGACGAGGTTGGTGACGGCGCGTCCGGTGTCCCAGCCGAGCGAGGTCGCCAGGTCGAAGGCGAGGTACCGCTGGAACTGCTCGGTGAACGGGAGTCCCGGGAGGTAGGCGATGGAACTGTTCGGGTCCAGGGAGAAGGGCCAGAAGGAGAGGTTGAGCAGGAAGCCGAACAGATAGCCGGAGAGCGAGCCGTACACCGCCAGGAGGGCCACCTCCCGACGGCCGGTGGCCTTCGGCAGGAACCCGGCGAGCATGCCGACGAAGGCGCAGCCGAACATCTGGTACGGCATCCAGGGGCCGACGCCGCCGGTGATGAGCGCCGAGGCGAAGAGCGAGGTGCAGCCCAGGGTGAACCCGAAGCCGGGACCGTAGACCCGGCCCGCGAGCACGAGGATGAAGAAGACCGTCTCGATGCCGGCGGTCCCCGCGCCGAGGGGGCGGATGGCGGCGTTGACGGCGGACAGGACGCCCAGCATGGCCAGGGCCTTGGAGTTGATGCCGCCCTCGGCTATCTCGGAGATCACCACGCAGAGCACGATGACGAGCAGCACGCCGAAGATCAGGGGCGGGGCGTAGTTCGAGCCGAACTTGCCGGGCGCGACGAGGAACGGCCAGAAGAACGCGACGACGCCGAGGAAGGCCGCCATGGCGATGACGAGCGCGGCTCGGGGGCGGATGCGGATGGCCGCGGGGGAGGTGCTCACGCGCTCGGGTCCGTTCCGTGGACGTCGAGTACCGAGGCCAGTTGGTCCACGGTGAGGTAGGGCAGGGGAGCGAGGATCTTCGCGGTCTGCGGGGCGAAGACGGGGGAGGCGACGATGACCTCGGTGGTGGGTCCGTCGGCGACGACGTCCCCCTCGGCCATGACGACGACCCGGTCGGCGGCACGGGCGACGAACTCGACGTCGTGGGTGGAGATGACGACGGTGCGGCCCTCTGCCGCGAGGCCGTCGACGATCCCGATCAGTTCGCCCTTGGCCCGGTAGTCGAGCCCGCGCGTGGGCTCGTCGAGGAGCACGACCCGGGGGGCGGCGGCGAGTTGGATCGCGAGGACGAGGGCGAGTTTCTGGCCCTCGGACAGATCGCGGGGGTGGGTGGTGTCGGGGATGCCGGGCGCGAGCCGGTCGAGCAGGGCGCGGGCCGGGATGCCGTCGGCCCGTACTTCGGACTCGGAGTCGGCCTGGTCGAGTTCCTGCTTGACGCTCTCCAGATAGAGCAGGTCGGTGGGCGTCTGCGGCACCAGGCCGACGAGGCGGCGGGCCTCGGTCGCCGAGACCTTCCGGGGATCTCGCGTCCCCGGGCCGTCGGACTCCCCTACGGAGACCGAACCGGCCTTGCGGGGGCCGGAGCCCTGGAGCGCCCAGAGCAGGGAGGACTTGCCGGAGCCGTTGCGGCCCATGAGCGCGGTGATCTCCCCGCCGCGGAGGTCGAGGTCGACCTCTCGGACGGCGGGCACGCCCTGGTACGTGACCGTGATGCCGCGTGCGGTCAGCAGCCGGGGCCGGTCCGCGCCGGGCGCCGGCCGGACCGCCGGGGGCACGACACCGTTCAACCGGCTCCGCAGGGGCGCCGCCGCCCGTCGGGCGTCGCGGATGGACAGGGGCAGCGGCGACCATCCGGCGGTGCGGCCGAGCTCGACGACGGGCGGGGCGATGGACGACGTACGGAAGACGTCCGCGGGTGGTCCGGAGACCACGCGCCCGTCCCCGGGGAGGTGGATGACGCGGTCGGCGTACTGGACGACCCGCTCCAGGCGGTGTTCGGCGAGCAGGACGGTGACGCCGAGGTCGTGGACGAGTCGGGTGACGGCGGCCAGGACCTCCTCGGCGGCCGTCGGGTCCAACGCGGAGGTCGGCTCGTCGAGGACCAGGACGCGCGGGTGGGCGGTGAGGACGGAGCCGATGGCGACGCGCTGCTGCTGGCCTCCGGAGAGCTCGTGCAGGGCCCGGTGGCGCAGGTCGGCGAGACCCAGCAGGTCGAGGGTCTCCTCGACGCGCTTGCGCATGGTGGCGGGTGGGACCGCCAACTGTTCCATCGCGTAGGCGAGTTCCTCCTCGACGGTGTCGGTGACGAAGCCGTCGAGGGGGTCCTGTCCGACGACGCCGACGACGTCGGCGAGTTCGCGCGGCGGGTGGTCGGCGGTGTCCCGGCCGTCGACGGTGACCCGGCCGTAGAGGGTGCCGCCGGTGAAGTGCGGGACGAGCCCGTTGACGGCGCCGAGGAGGGTCGACTTGCCGACGCCGGTGTGGCCGACGACGAGGCAGAGTTCGCCCTCCTCCACGGTCAGGTTCACGTCCCGCAGGACGGGCTCGGCCGTGTCCTCGTAGTGGACGGTGACCTGGTCGAAGGTGATCACGTGGATTCCTCGGTGCGCTGTGCGGGGATGCCCGGACGGACCGGTGCGCTCGGTGGTGGGGCCAGGAATCCGGCGGTCCCCGCGAGCAGGATCGCGGCGGCCGGAACCAGCGGGAGCGTGGGCCAGCTGAGCGGGTAGATGGAGGGGTTGAGCTCCGCGGCGTTGAAGCCCGCGTTGCTGAACAGGAGTACGGCGGACAGGACACCGCAGCCGGCGACGGCCCACTCGGCGGCCCGCCAGGGGTCCGGCCGGTAGGCGGTCCGGGTGATCCGGCGCCCGCCGAGGCGCAGCCCCGCCACGCACAGCAGTCCGCCGGCCAGCAGTGCGGGGAAGCCGAGCAGCATGGGGGCGGTGGCGTCGAGGAGTCCGTACGCGCCGGCGCACAGGCCGCACATGCCCAGCAGCATCAGGGCGCCGGTCGTGCGGCGGGAGCGGCGGGTGGCCGTTCCGGCCCGGCCGTAGCCGCGGGAGTCCATGGCCGCGGCGAGCCGCAGGGAGCGTTCCAGGGCGTCTTCGAGGACGGGGACGATGATGCCGCGCAGGGCACGCAACCCCTTGGAACGCCCGGCCCGCAGGCGTCGTGCCCGGTGCACCCGCTGGACGCTCTGCACCAGTTGGGGCGCCACGCTGATGGACACCGTGACGGCCACGCCGAGTTCGTACAGCGCGCCGGGAAGCACCCGTAGCGCCCGCTTGGGGTTGGCGAGGGTGTTGGCGGCGCCGATGCAGCAGAGCATGCAGGCGAGCCGGAGGCCGTCCGTGGCGGCGGAGAGCAGGGCCTCCAGGGAGACCGGGCCGCCGATCTGGATGCCGGCGTACCAGTCCGGGGTGGGCAGGTGAGGGAGGGAGAAGAGGAAGTGGTCGTGGGGGGTGATGCCGGTGGCGAAGACCGCGCGGAACACCACCCGGATCGCGACGACGGTGAGCGCCAGGTAGAGGTAGTACTTGAAGCCGCGCGCCCAGGGGGCCTCGGTGCGGCGCATGGTGATGACGTATCCGAGGACCGCGAGGACCAGGAAGAGCAGCAGCGGGTTGTTGGTGCGGCTGACCGCGGTGGCGAGCGCCAGGGCCCAGATCCACCAGGCGACGGGATGGAGGGTGCGGGGCAGCCGACGGCCGCCCGCGTCCGGCGCGAGGCCGGGCGCGGACGACCGAGCGGTCGCCGCGGAGGTGCGGGACACGCGGCTACTCCGTACGACGGCGGCGCTTGGCCGCGAACACGGCGGCGGCGCCGATCAGCAGGCCCAGGGCCCCGGTGACGACGGCGGGAACCCAGGAGCCCACGTCGTGGGCCGCGTCCGCCGCCGGTGCGGCGTCGACCACCTTGGGGCCCGGTGCGGCCACCGCCGGAGAACCGGTCGTCGCCGACGGAGTCGCGGACGGGGTCGGTGTGGGTGTCGGGGGCGGCGTCGGGGAGGCGCTCTTCGACGGGGTCGGGCTCGCCGTGACCGAGAGGGAGGGGGACGGCGGGGGAGGCGTGGTCGGATCGGCCGGGGGCGGGTTCTCCGGCGCCGGCCCGGTGTCGACGCCCGGGGGCAGCGGAGCCGCCGTCCGGGTGTCGCGGGGCACGGGCCCGCCGCCGGTCGGCTTCGCGTTCTTCGCGCGCAGCTGGTCGGGGGTGACGGTGGGCCGGCCCTGGGTGCCCTCGATGTTGGTGCCGCCGAAGATCCACAGGTCGACGCTGCCGGGCTTGGGCTTGTAGAGCATGGCGCCGAGCTGGCTGTACGTCCAGGTGTTCTGGCCCGGGTCGGCGTGCCAGTACGACCAGTACGCCGACGCGGGCGGGGTCAGGACGCAGTCGTCCTGCTGGGGCGTCGGGTACTGCTTGCCGCCCTGGTGGCCGCTGTAGCCGATGCGGCAGATGAAGGCGGGACCGTCGTGGCCGGTGCCGGTGGTCCGCCAGCCGCCCTGGTTCAGCAGCTCGTACCCGGTGGTGGGCGTCGTGCCGCAGGAGCGGTAGATCGGTCCGCCCCAGTGGCTGAAGTCGACGGCCAGCACGACACCGGACGAGGTGGTGCACTGCCCCATCGGCTGAGGAGCGGCTCCCGCCGGGGCGGCGGTGCCGGCGAAGGCCGCCACGGTGAGCGCCAGCGCGGCCGTCGTACGGGCGAGGCCGGGGGCGCCCCGTCGGGCGGTCATGCCTGACCGCCGTCGGTCTCGCGGCGCCTGCGGGCGGCATGGGTCGCGCCCCAGCCGGCGAGGACGAGGAGGACGGCGGCGACGGCGAGGCCGGTGACCTGGGATCCGGTCGCGGCGAGGCTGCCACCCCCACCCGTACTGCTTCCCCGGCCTCCTGCGGAACCGGAGGCTCCGCCGTCCTCGCCCTCGGTGATGATCACTGGGGTGGAGGTGCCGGGCCGCCCGGTGATGCTCGGGACGGGCTCCGGGGTGGTACCGCTCATGTCCCGGGTCAGCACGCCGAAGGAGATGCCGGTGGCGCCGCCGACGGCCTGGGCGGAGGCCCGGACGTCCGATCCCGCCTGGTCGCCCTTGCTGACGTTGAAGCCGCCGTCCTTGTTCTGCTGCGAGGCCAGGAACTTCCGGGCCTTCGCGATCTCGGCCGCGTACTTCTCGGCGTCCAGTGACAGCCCCTGGACGGCGAGCGCCGCGGAGTTCACGGAGTTCCCGGAGGCGCCGGGGAACCCGCCGTCGGGAAGCTGCCGGCCGGCCAGCCACACCAGCGCCCGGTCGACGGCAGCCTGCGAGTCGGCGTCGGGGAGCAGGTCCAGGGCCATCGCGGCCATCGCGGTGGAGTCGACCTCGATGTCGCTCGGCTCGCCGATGAGGCTGGGCCAGGCACCGGTCGACGGGTCGCGGAGGCTCTTGAGGTACGTGACGGGCTGGGCCGCGGCGGCCTGTTCGCCCGCCCGGATCTGGGCGATGACGCCGAGGGACTGGGAGAAGACCGAGGTGGCGTAGGTGTAGTTGCCCTTGCCCGCGCACTTGCGCGGCTCGGCCGGGGTCGCGGCCGCGCAGGTGCCCTGGGCGAGCGCGGCGATCAGGTTCTTCCCACCGAAGTTCCGGGGGTCGCGGCCCACGGACTCGGCGAGCACGGCGGTCTTGCCGATGAACCCGCCGCCCGCGTACTTCGTGCCGATCTTCGTCCAGTCGTGGACGCCGCGGCCGGAGGCGTCCTTGCCGCCCTTGTCGAGGAAGTCGACGATGTTGCGCAGGGTGGCGTTGTCGTGGCCGGTGGCGGCGAGCGCGTAGGCGCCGTCGATGGTCATGCCGTAGTCCGCGAAGCGGGGGCTGCCCTCGTAGTACCGGCCCTGGATCAGGCGCTTGTGGTCGGCGAGGTAGGCCGAACCCTTCTTCAGGTCCGGTCCGTCACCGGCCGGGGGAGTGATCGGCCCGGTCGTGGGAGGCGTGGTGGGCGGGGTCGTCGGAGGCGTCGTCGGGGGTGTGGTCGGCGGGGCGGGTTCCTTCGTCGTGAGCGTCACTAGGTCGCTCTTCGCGCCGGCGATCACGGCCGTGGTGGTGGCGTAGAGCAGCGGGTCGGTGGTGCCTTCCTCGAAGGCGAAGGAGCCACCGGGGAGCTGCTGGCGGGAGAGCCACGAGACGGCGGCGTTCGCGTGGGCGCGGTCGCCCAGGGCCCGCAGGGTCTGGGCGACCCAGCCGGTCGCGTACGCGCTGCCCGGGACGCTGTACGAGGCGGCCGGCCAGGCGCCCGTCTTGAACTGGGCCTTCTTGAGGGAGGAGCGGGCCTTGGTGACGACCGCCTTGTGGCCGCCGGCGCGCTGGAGGGCGAGCGTGACCAGCGCGGTGCTCCCGGCCTCGCTCTCGCAGACCTGCCCGTCCAGGATCAGGAAGCTCGGGAAGCCGCCGTCGTCGCACTGGAGCTGAGCCAGCCGTGTCACCGCCTCGACCGGCGGGGTCACGTCCCCGTTCAGCAGCGCGATGACGGCCAGCGCCTGGCCCTCGGTCTGCCCAGTCGTCCGGAAGTCGCCCTTGGTGGCGCAGCCGGGGACGGGCTGCGGCGCGTCCGCGCCGCTGAGGCAGACGTTCGCCATCAGGTCGCCGAGGAGGTCGTGGCCGCCGAAGTCACGCGGGTCCTTGCCGGTGGCCTCGGCGACGAGCGCGAGGCGGGCGGCGGCGGTGGCGTCCGGAGCCTCGTCCTTGCCCGCCGGGTAGGCGTACGCGTCGGTGTGCTCGGGCCGGCCGAGGAAGGCGGCGATCCGGCGGGCGGTGGGATGCTCGCCGTCGGTGGCGGCCAGGGCGTAGGCCACCTCGGTGGTGGCGAGGTAGTTGGGCGTGGTGTCGCCGTCGTTGACGACGCGCTGCCCGTTGGTCAGCCGCTCGGTGAGCCAGCGGGTCGCGGCGGGCAGATCGATCGTGCCCGGGGGCACGTTCGGCGCCGGCGGGTCGCCGGGGGCCGGCGGGTCGCCACCGTCCGCGCGGACGTCGTCGGGCGTGAAGGTGGGCCGGCCCTTGGTGCCGCCGATGTCCGTGCCGCCGAAGACCCACGCGTCCACGTCGCCCGGCTTGAGCGTGCGGGACATGGCGCCCAGCGGGCTGTACGTCCACTTCTTCTGGCCGGGGGAGGCGATCCAGTACGACCAGTAGGCGGTGGCCTGCGGGGTGAGGACGCAGTCCTCCTGGGCCGGAGTGGGGTACTTCTTCCCGGCGTTGAAGGAGCGGTTGCCGATGCGGCAGATGAACGCGGGGCCGTCGTGGCCGGTGCCCTCGGTGGTGAACCCGCCCGCGTGCAGCAGTTCGTAGCCGGTGGTGGGGGTGGTGTCACAGCCGCGAACGACGGGACCGCCCCACTTCCCGAAGTCCACGGCGACGATGGCGCCCTTGGTACGGGTGCACTTCGCGATCGGGTCGGCGCTCGCCGGCGACGCTGCCGTGAGGTGGGTCAGGCCCGCACCGAGCGCCAGAAAGGAAACGGTCAGGACGGACACCAGGCGTCGTCTCGCCCTCGACCACCGTCTCGCCTGCTGTTCGGTCCCCACCGCGGCCCCTCGTCTCTGCCGGGCGGCCTGCGTGCGTGGCGATGAGCCCCGCACGGCTGTGGGGCCGTGGAGAGGCGCTGACGACCACGCCGTAGTCCGCGACGGCGTTCTTCGTGCTGAGTTCCAGCTCCAGGCATTCCGACTCGCCCGGGGCGAACCGGGCCTACGGTTGCGGGTCAGTGCCGGAGTTCGACCGGCTTCCCCTGGTGCTGACTGCTTATCGGACGGAGTGCAACACGGATCCGTCGGGACCGTCAATATGCTGTCCGTCTCACAGGGGTCCGCAGTGGCGGCCCCTCAGGCCGCTTCTCGCGGCGCTGCTGGCGGTACCTTGACCGTTCGGGTAGCGTCCTGGGCTGCCACGTGGGGGAATCCGGTGCGAATCCGGAGCTGACGCGCAACGGTGTCGAGACGGCGGGGGCCGTCTCCGAGCCCGAATGCCCATACGGCGACGCAGTACAGAAGCCGTACCACGCGTTCCGGACGACGGCTCCCCGGCGATTCCCGGCCGTGCCCCGTCGGGGCGGCGCGAGGCCTGCCCGGAGCGGCCGGCGTCCGCCGACTTCCAGGAGCAGGCCCATGTCCCTTCCCCGTACCCCCCGCCGCCTCCCGCTCGCGGTGCCCGCGGCGCTCGGCGCCCTCGCCCTCGGCACGCTGCCCGCCTTCGCGACCTCCACTCCCGCGCAGATAGCCACGTCCAAGACCAACGGCGTCGCCTACCTCAAGTCCCTCCAGGCCGCCGACGGTTCCTACGCCGGCTCGGGTCTCTCCAACGAGTGGGCCTTCAGCGCGTTCGCGGCCGCGGGCACGGCGGTCGTCGACGTCGCGCCCGGCGGCGACACCACCAAGAACGCCAGAACCGTCTACCGCAACCTGCTGTCGACGGCCGCCTGGCCGTCGGCGACCCCGGTGGTCACGGACTACGAGCGGGGCGCGCTCAACGCCTACGCCGCGGGTATCGACCCGGCCCGGGTGTCAGCCTCGCGCAACCTCGTCGCGCACATCTACTCCTACTGGCAGACGGCCGAGCCGGGCTACTTCGGCCCGTCCGCGAACTTCAACGGCACCGTCTTCGCCGCCCTCGCGCTGCGCGGCGCGAAGACCCAGGCCGGTACCGCCCGCATCCCCCAGTCCCTCACCGACTCGATCGTCGCCCGTCTCCGGGCCAACCAGCACAACGACGGCGGCTGGACCTACCAGAAGGTGGAAGGCAACCCCACGGGCCTCGCCTCGGCCAGCGACATCGACATGACCGGCGCCGCGATGGCCGCCCTGTGCGTCTCCGGCGTCCCGAACACGGACGCGGACGTCGTCCAGGCCAAGAACTTCCTCAAGGGCAAGCTGGTCGCCTCCTCCGGCGCCTTCAACTCCCTGTACGGCGTCAACACCAGCTCCAACGGCTGGGGCATCGCCGGCCTCAACGCCTGCGGCATCAACCCGCAGTCGGCCGACTTCACCACGCTCAGCGGCAAGACGCCGGTCGACTTCCTCATCGCCAACCAGTACAACCCGGCGGGCGGATTCAAGTACAAGCCCGCCGACACCGTGCCCTCCGCCTACTCCTCCATCGACGCGCTCCGCGCGGTCGCCGGCGGCGGCTTCACCACCGCCCCGCCGGTCCCGGTCACCCCGGGCGCCCCCCAGTGGGTCGCCCAGCCCACCTTCACGGCGGGAACCGCCACCAAGCTGGCCCTGACCGTCGACGACGGCGCCGGCAACCTCAAGGTGTGCTCCGTGGCCTTCACGCCCACGGGAACGACCACGACGCTCGGCGACGTCCTCGCCGCCGCCACGGGCGCCGCGACCCCGGCCGGATGCGTCACCTCGGTGACTCCGGCGTCGGGAACCGGTGCGATCACCGCGGTCAACGGCAAGGCCAACAGCGGCTCGAACACCTGGAAGGTCAGCGTCGACGGCTCCTCGTTCGCGGGAGCCCTGCGCGAGAAGACGATCAACGTCGGCGACACCGTCGCACTGCGCTGGGGCGCCTGAGGTCCCGGAGGGTGAGGGCCCGCTGCCGGGCCCTCACCCTCCGTGCGGCCGGAAGGCCGCGGTCCGGGCTCGCGTCGGGGCCCGGACCGTGGGCCGGGTCGTGGGCGCGTCCGGGTCCCACGAGAGTTGGGCAAGGAGAACGGAGAAGGAATGGCCGCCAGGAGCGAGCCCGCGACGACGACGGTCGACGGCCGGCCCATGGTCCTGCTCAGCGAGCGGGAATACGAGGCTCTGCTCTCGTCCCGTCGCCAGCTGGGCTCGCAGGCGGCCCGGTCGGCGAAGGTGCGCGAAGCGCTCCTCGACGTGGTCGAGCTTGCCGAATCTCTCGGAACGGCCCTCGTCGACCAACGAAATCAGGCGGTCACCGGCGAGGGCAGAGCGGACGATGCCGGAGCGGACGGCGTGGTGGTCCTCCTTGGCGAGGCGCACCGGCGCCTCGACCGCGCCCGTCGCGCCGCCGGTGTGCGAAAGCCGGCGACGGATCCCGCCCGGGAGCAGTAGGGCGCGACGCCGGCCTCTCCCCGTCCGGCCGGGCCGGTCAGCCGGCGGTGTCGTCGGAGCTGGGCCGGAGCAGGTAGGTGTCCATGATCCAGCCGTGCTCCGCCCTGGCCGCGGCCCGCGTCCGGCTGATGTCGTCGGCGACCTCGTCGAGCGGGCCGGAGATCAGGATCTCGTCCGGAGTGCCGAGGTAGGCGCCCCAGTAGATCCACGTACCACCTCCGGCGAACTGTCGGAACGACTCGTGGGCGTCCAGCATGACGACGATGTCTCCGTCGTCGTTGCCCACCGTCTCGGCCAGCCGTCGTCCGGGAGTGATGTGGATCGGGCGGCCCACCCGGTTGAGGCCGACGCGGTGGCGCGCCGCCAGCGTGGACACGCTGCTGACGCCCGGGACGACGTCGTACGTGAACGTCACGTTCCCGCGGGCGGTGATCTCCTCCAGGACGGCCAGCGTGCTGTCGTACAGCGAAGGATCGCCCCACACCAGGAACGCTCCGCGTTGCCCGGGAGCGAGTTCCTCGCGGATCAGCCGCTCGCAGACGTCGGCACGCCGTCGCCGCCAGTCGTGGACGGCGTCGGTGTAGCCGCCCCGGGCGTCCTGTGCGCGGTCGCGCCACGGGTCCTCGGCCTCGACCACGCGATGCGGACGGGGAGCGTGTTCGGCGAGCATGGCCCGTCGGAGGCCGGTGAGGGACGACTTCTCCTCGCCCTTCTCCAGGACGAAGAAGACGTCTGTCCCCCGCATGGCCTTCACCGCACCGAGCGTCAGCTGGTCGGGGTCCCCGGATCCGATCCCGATCACCGCTATGTGCCTCGTACCGTCCAACGCTGCTCTCCTCTTCACGTCACCGACCCCCTCCGCGCCGCGGACCCACCCGGAACGAATCCGGTGAAGGGCGGACCGGGCAAGGTTACGGAACGGCCCGCGCCGGTCGCCCGGCGGGCGTGGTGGCAGGGAGGGAACACGGAGGGCGGGAAGCCTCCCCACTTCCCGCCCTCCGGGCGCACCCACCGGGCGGACGGCCCCCGTCCGCTGTGGAACGTGGACGAGGCCTTCGCCTCACCCGGCCGCATCCACGTCCAGGTCGCCGCGATGCCCGACGGACAGCGCCACCTGTGGACGGCCCGCGCCGTCACCCGCCACCGGGGCGGTTGGGGCGAGCCCGGCAAGACCTTCGCGATCGGCCTCGGCTGCGAGATCCGCCACGCCCACCGGCTCGTGTACTCGGACGGACTGGACCTCGGCAACGCGGCCGCCGCCACCCCGATCGGCATGGGCTGCCGCGTGTGCGAGCGCCTCGACTGCCCCCAGCGCGCCGCCCCGCCCCTCGGACGCCCGCTCGGAATCGACCAGAACGCCAGCACCTTCGTCCCGTACCCCGTGGCCGAACCTTCGGCCCGAGGCCTGGATCAGGGCAGCAGGAAGGCCTCGGCCACCGACACGGGGTCTCCCGCCGTGACCCCGTGGAGGACGTGCGCCAGCACCTCCGCGCCGCGCACCACCCGGGGGCCCGGCCGGTTGAAGTAGGCGGGCCCGTCCAGCACCCACACCGCGCCGGACCGTACCGCGGGCAGATCGTCCCAGCCGGGGAGGGAGGTCAGCAGCTCGCGCTCGCGCACGGTCCGTTCGGGCGGGAAGCCGCACGGCAGGACCAGGAGGACGTCGGGGCGGGCGGCCCGGACGTCCTCCCACGTCATCGGCTTCGTGTGCTCACCGGGGGCGGCGAGGAGCGGTTCGCCGCCGGCGCAGGTGATCTGTTCGGGCACCCAGTGCCCCGCGGGCCACAGCGGATCGAGCCACTCGACGGCCACCACCCGGGGCCGGACCCGGCCCGCCGTGAGTCGGCGTACCGCGGTCAGCCGATCGCGCAGCTCCTCGCGGCGGCGCTCGGCCCGCTCCCGTACGCCCAGCAGCTCACCGACCGTGACCAGACAGTCCAGGACGTCGTCCAGGGTGCGGGGCTCAAGACTGAGGACGCGAGGGCCGCCGTCGAGGACGCGTACCGCTCGTGAGACGGCCTCGTACGACACCGCGCAGACGTCGCACAGGTCCTGGGTGAGCACGACATCGGGCGCGAGAGCGGCAAGCGCCTCAGCGTCGAGGGCGTAGAGCGAGGACCCGCCATGCGCGGCCCCGCCGACCGCGGACGAGATCTCCCGACTGCTCAGCGCGTCCGACGAGAACGCGGCGGACGTGACCACCGGCACGCCGGCCACATCCCGCGGCGGCCAGTCGCACTCGTGGGTCCTGCCCACCAGGTCGGCTGCCAGTCCGAGCTGGGCCACGATGTCGGTCGCCGCGGGCAGCAAGGAGACGATGCGCATGGTCCGAGCCTATAGGCGGTGTGCCGGGCATCGGCCGTCGACTGTCCCGATGCCGCCGCCGCGCCGTGGGCGGGGGTGGACTTACTAGGACGTCCAACTATATGTTCGTGGCAAGCCCGCGGTGCAGGGAAGCCGGTGTGAATCCGGCGCGGTCCCGCCACTGTGACCGGGGAGTGCGTCCTTCCAGCAGGACAGGCCACTGACGGAAACCATCCGTCGGGAAGGCCGGAGGGCGTGCGCTGATCCGGGAGTCAGGATACCGGCCGTGGGGTGTTCCGTGTTGTCCACGAGGATGGAGCAGACACGCATGGCACCGGTACGTGACCACGACCCTGGTGATCCGGCGGAGTACCCGAACCCCGAGGCCCTGTCCCCGCGTTCGTGACTCGACGAGGGCTCCCCCGCCCTCCCCTGTCTCGCGGAAGGCCCGCGTACGCGCACCCCGATCGGTGCCGTTCTCGCGGCCCTCTCCGCGCCCTCCTCGGATCCGTACCTGACGAGAGCAGGCTTCGATGGTCCGCGAACTCACCCATTTCATCGGCGGCAAGCACACCGCCGGCACGTCCGGTCTCTTCGCCGACGTGTACGACCCCAACACCGGCACCGTCCAGGCCAGGGTGCCCCTGGCCGGGCGTGCCGACACAGAGACGGCGATCGCCGACGCCGAGCAGGCACAGCAGGAGTGGGGCCGGTGGAATCCGCAGCGACGCGCCCGCGTCCTGCTGCGCTTCCTGCAACTCGTCGAGGGAGAGCGGGACTCGCTGGCTCGGCTGCTGTCCGCCGAGCACGGAAAGACCGTCGCCGACGCCCACGGCGACCTCCAACGAGGCCTTGAGGTCGTGGAGTTCGCCGCCGGTATCCCGCACCTGCTCAAGGGCGAGTTCACCGACAACGCGGGCACGGGAATCGACGTCCACTCGCTGCGCTCACCGCTCGGCGTGGTCGCGGGCATCACCCCGTTCAACTTCCCGGCCATGATCCCCCTGTGGAAGGCGGCCCCCGCCCTGGCCTGCGGCAACGCCTTCATCCTGAAGCCGTCCGAGCGTGACCCCTCGGTACCCCTGCGGCTCGCCGAGCTGTTCCTGGAGGCGGGTCTGCCGCCCGGTGTGCTGAACGTGGTCAACGGTGGCAAGGAGGCCGTCGACACGCTCCTCGAAGACCCCCGGGTCCAGGCCCTCGGCTTCGTCGGCTCCACCCCGATCGCCGCGCACATCTACGCCACCGCCGCCGCCCACGGCAAGCGCGCCCAGTGCTTCGGCGGCGCCAAGAACCACATGATCGTGATGCCCGACGCGGACCTCGACCAAGCCGCCGAGGCACTGATCGGAGCCGGCTACGGCTCCGCCGGCGAGCGCTGCATGGCCATCTCCGTCGCCGTCCCCGTCGGCGAGGAGACGGCCGACGCGCTGGTGGCGAAGCTGAAGGAGCGCATCGCCTCCCTGCGCATCGGCACCTCCGACGACCCGGACGCCGACTTCGGACCCCTGGTCAGCCGGGACGCCCTGGACCGGGTCAACCGCTACGTCGGCATCGGCGTCGACGAGGGAGCGGAACTCGTCGTCGACGGAAGGGGGTTCACCCTCCCCGGACACGAGAACGGCTTCTTCGCAGGCGCGTCGCTCTTCGACCGCGTCACGCCGTCCATGCGGATCTACCAGGAGGAGATCTTCGGCCCGGTGCTGTGCGTGGCGCGGGCCGCCGACTACGAGGAGGCCCTGCGGCTGCCCAGCGAGCACCCGTACGGCAACGGCGTGGCCATCTTCACCCGCGACGGCGACACCGCCCGCGACTTCACCCGACGTGTCAACACCGGCATGGTCGGCGTCAACGTCCCCATTCCGGTCCCCGTCGCGTACCACACCTTCGGCGGCTGGAAGCGCTCCGGCTTCGGGGACCTCAACCAGCACGGCCCCGACGCGATCCGCTTCTACACCCGCACCAAGACCGTGACCTCCCGCTGGCCCTCCGGGGTCAAGGAGGGCGCGAGCTTCACCATGCCGACGATGGGATGAGCGCCGTGACCACCCTCACCGAGGACCAACTGGCCCTCGCCGAAGTCACCCTCGACTTCGCGCAGGAACAGCTCGCCCCGTACGCCGTGGCCTGGGACCAGGACAAGCACTTCCCCGTCGACGTCATCCGCAGGGCCGCCGCGCTCGGCCTCGGCGGCGTCTACGTACGCGAGGAGCACGGCGGCTCCGGACTCACCCGGGCCGACGGCGTCCTCGTCTTCGAGACCCTGGCGACCGGCTGCCCCTCCATCGCCGGCTACCTCTCCATCCACAACATGGTCGCCTGGATGATCGACCGGTACGGAAGCCCCGCCCAGCGCGCCCGGTGGCTTCCCGGCCTCTGCTCCGCCGAGACCCTGGGCAGCTACTGCCTCACCGAACCCGGCGCGGGTTCGGACGCCGCCGCCCTCCGGACCCGCGCCGAGAGAGACGGCGAGCACTACGTCCTGACCGGAGTGAAGCAGTTCATCTCCGGGGCGGGCTCCTCCGACGTGTACATCGTCCTGGCCCGCACGGGAGGCGACGGCCCGCGTGGGATCTCCGCCTTCGTCGTCGAGCGCGGCGACCCGGGCCTGTCCTTCGGTGCCAACGAACGCAAGATGGGCTGGAACGCCCAGCCCACCCGGCAGGTCGTCCTCGACGGCGTGCGGATCCCCGCCGACCGGCGCCTCGGCGCCGAGGGCGACGGCTTCCGCATCGCCATGCACGGACTCAACGGCGGCCGCCTCGGCATCGCCGCCTGCTCCCTCGGCGGCGCCCAGAGCGCCCTCGACCGCAGCCTCGCCCACCTCGCCGACCGCGAGGCCTTCGGCACACGACTGCTCGACGCCCAGGCCCTGCAGTTCCGCCTCGCCGACATGGCCACCGAACTCACCGCCGCCCGCGCCCTGGTACGACAGGCCGCCGACGCCCTCGACCGCGGGGACCCGGGTGCGGTGCAGCTCTGTGCCATGGCCAAGCGGTTCGCCACCGACACGGGGTTCTCGGTCGCCGACCGGGCGCTCCAGCTGCACGGCGGCTACGGCTACCTGAGCGAGTACGGCATCGAGAAGATCGTCCGGGACCTGCGGGTCCACCGGATCCTGGAAGGGACCAACGAGATCATGAACGTCATCGTCGCCCGCGGCCTGACGGAGAGCCTCCGATGACCGAGGACGTACTCGTCCGCGCCGAGGGCCGGACGGGCCGCCTGATCCTCAACCGGCCCCGGGCACTGAACGCGCTCACCCACCCCATGGTGCTGCGCATCGAGGAGGCGCTCACCGCCTGGCGGGACGATCCCGCCGTCGAAGCGGTGGTGATCTCCGGCGCGGGGGAGCGGGGACTGTGCGCGGGCGGTGACATCCGGGCCATCCACGAGGACGCGCGGGCCGGCGGCACGGCCTCGGCGGACTTCTGGCGGGACGAGTACCGGCTCAACGCCCTCATCGCCCGCTACCCCAAGCCGTACGTCGCCCTCATGGACGGCATCGTCATGGGCGGCGGCGTCGGGGTCTCCGCCCACGGCACCGTGCGGATCGTCACCGAACGCTCGCGCGTCGCCATGCCCGAGACCGGCATCGGCTTCGTCCCCGACGTCGGCGGCACCTACCTCCTCGCGCTGGCACCCGGCGAGCTGGGCACCCACCTCGCCCTGACGGGGGCGCCCGTCGGCGCCGCCGACGCCCTGCTGTGCGGGCTCGCCGACCACTTCGTACCGTCCGAACGGCTCGACCGGCTGGTGGAGGACCTCTCGCGGACCTCCGTGCACGACGCCCTGGCCGCGCACGTCGGCCAGGCACCTCCCGGTGAACTCGCGGCTCGCCGGGAGTGGATCGACCACTGCTACGCCGCCGACACCGTCGAGGAGATCGTCGACCGGCTCGTCGGAAGTGGTGTACCGGCCGCCAAGGAGGCTGCCACCACCCTGAACTCCAAGTCGCCGACCGCGCTCAAGGTGACGCTGACCTCGCTGCGCCGCGCCCGCGCGCTCGGACCACTGGAGCGGGTCCTGGAGCAGGAGTACCGCGTCTCCTGCACGGCGCTGACCTCGCCCGACCTGGTCGAGGGAATCCGGGCCCAGGTCATCGACAAGGACCGCGACCCCCGCTGGTCCCCCGACCGGCTGGCGGGCGTCACCGACGAGGACGTGGCCCGCTACTTCACCCCGCTCGGAGCCGACCGCGAGCTGCGGCTCACGTCCCCCGACACGCTTCAGGAGGTGCCCTGGTGACCACCGTCATCGGCTTCATCGGCCTCGGCCACATGGGCGGCCCCATGGCCGCCAACCTCGCCGCCGCCGGCCACCGCGTCCTCGGGTTCGATCTCGTCCCCGAGGCCCTGGAGACCGCCGCATCGGCGGGAGTGGAGACGGTCGGCTCGGCCCGGGAGGCGGCCGCCGCAGCGGACGTCGTGATCACGATGCTGCCGGCGGGCCGCCATGTCCTCGCCCTCTACCAGGACGAGGGACTGCTCGCGGCGGCCCGACCCGGAACCCTCTTCGTCGACTGCTCCACGATCGACGTCGCCGACGCGCGCGCCGCCCACGACGCCGCCGTGGCCGCCGGACACCGCGCCCTGGACGCCCCCGTGTCGGGCGGCGTCGTCGGAGCCGAGGCCGCCACCCTCACCTTCATGGCGGGAGGAGGGGAGGCGGAGTTCCACGAGGCCGAACCACTCCTCGCGGCCATGGGGAAGAGGGCCGTGCACTGCGGCGGCGCGGGCGCCGGACAGGCCGCGAAGATCTGCAACAACATGATCCTCGGCATCTCGATGATCGCGGTGAGCGAGGCCTTCGTCCTCGGCGAGACCCTCGGCCTCTCCCACCAGGCGCTCTACGACGTCGCCTCCACCGCCTCCGGCCAGTGCTGGGCCCTCACGACCAACTGCCCCGTCCCCGGCCCCGTACCGACCAGCCCCGCCAACCGCGACTACCGCCCCGGCTTCGCAGCCCCGCTCATGGCCAAGGACCTCGGACTCGCTGCCAACGCCCTGCGCGCGGGCGGCATCGACGCGGGGCTCGGCCTGCGGGCCGCCGAGATGTACGCCGCGTTCGCCGAGACGTCGGGAGCGGCCCAGGACTTCTCCGGGATCGTCCACGTCCTGCGCGACACCGCAACCGAAGCACCGAAGGGAACGACCCCCGCATGACCGCCACCGACTACGAGACGATCACCGTCGAGCGTACGGGCGACCGCACCGCGCTGCTCACCCTCAACCGGCCCAAGGCGCTCAACGCCCTCAACCTGCAGGTCATGGAGGAGGTCGTGGCCGCCACCGAGGCCCTCGACCGCGACCCGGACATCGGCTGCGTCGTGATCACCGGCTCCCCGAAGGCCTTCGCCGCCGGCGCGGACATCAAGGAGATGCAGCCCCAGGGGTACATGGACATGTACCTCACCGACTGGTTCACCGCCTGGGACCGGCTCGGGAACCTGCGCACCCCCACGATCGCGGCCGTCTCGGGCTACGCGCTGGGCGGCGGCTGCGAGCTGGCCATGCTCTGCGACATCCTGCTGGCCTCCGACACCGCCGTCTTCGGCCAGCCCGAGATCAAGCTCGGCGTCATCCCCGGCATCGGCGGCTCCCAGCGCCTCACCCGTGCCGTCGGCAAGGCCAAGGCCATGGAGCTGTGCCTGACGGGCCGGACCATGGACGCCGCCGAGGCCGAGCGGGCGGGCCTGGTCTCCCGGATCGTCCCGGCCGAGGACCTCCTCTCCGAGGCCCTCGCGGTCGCCGCGACCGTGGCGGGGATGTCGAAGCCGGTCGCGATGATGGCCAAGGAGGCCGTGAACCGCGCCTTCGAGACCACCCTCGCGGAAGGCGTCCGCTTCGAACGGCGCCTGTTCCACGCGGTGTTCGCGACGGCCGACCAGAAGGAGGGCATGTCGGCCTTCGTCGACAAGCGGGCCCCGGACTTCAGCCACCGCTGACCCGTCCCGGTCGCCTCCTCACGCCACGGAGAGGAGGCGGCCGCCGGCGGCGAGCGCGGCGGCCGGTCAGGAAGCGGACGCGACAGCGTGCGCGACCCTGACCGCGTCCGCCGTGGCGCGCACGTCATGGACCCTGACGGCCCAGGCGCCCCGGTGGGCGACGATCGCGGAGAGGGCGGCCGTCGCGGCGTCCCGGTCATGGGCGTGGGGAGGTGTGCCGTCCGCGTCGGCCAGGATGTGGCCCAGGAACCTCTTGCGCGAGCCGGCGACCAGGACGGGGCGGCCCAGGGCACGCAACTCGGCCAGTCCGGCGACCAGACGGAGATCGTGCTCCGGTCGCTTGGCGAATCCCAGGCCCGGGTCCACGACCAGCCGCTCCCGGGGAACGCCCGCTGCCACCACGGCCTCCACCCGGGCGCCGAGTTCCGCGACGACCTCGCGCACCACGTCCCCGTACACCGCTCGTCGGTTCATGTCGTGGCTGAAACCCCGCCAGTGCATGACGACGAAGGGAACACCCCCGGCAGCGACGGCCGGGACCATGCCAGGGTCCGCCAGACCCCCGCTGACGTCGTTGACGAGGGCCGCCCCGGTGTCGATCGCGCGCGCCGCGACCGACGCGCGCATCGTGTCGACGGACACGAGCACCCCCTCGGCCGCGAGCGCGCGCACGACGGGCACGACGCGCCGCAGCTCCTCCTCCTCGTCGACGCGGGAGGCGCCGGGCCGGGTCGACTCGCCGCCGACGTCGACCAGGTCGGCGCCCTCCGTGACGAGATCCAGACCGTGCTTCACCGCCGCTGTCGGGTCGAACCAGCGGCCGCCGTCGGAGAAGGAGTCCGGGGTTACGTTCACCACCCCCATGACGGCGCACCGGTCCCAGTGCGGCAACCCGGCGACGACGCGTCCGTCCCCGTCGCCGTCCGGCCGCGGTACCCCCGTGGGGGCCTGGACCGGGTTCACGCCGATCCCTCCACGGGGGGGACCGGACGTCGGCGGTAGGTGTCCGGAGTCAGCAGAGGCGGCAGTTCGTCCCCCATGAGCGTCCTTTCGAGGACCTCCCGCGCTTCGGTGACATGTGTGCCGGAACGTTCGCTGGCCAGCGCGGCGGATTCGACGTCGATGAGGGCGCGGAGGCTCGTCGGGGAGACCAGGCGCTGCCTCCGCCACTGCCACAGCCGTGCGCGGGTGAGCTCGGCGGCCGACCCTCCGGTGGGCCGCCCGTCGGGGAAGGCCGTCCCCCGTCCGCTCAGCCAGGCCTCGACGTGGCGCAGCGAGAGGGCCACGGCAGCCCGGATCTGCTGCCTCGTGGGCGCTTGCGCGGGATCGGGCCGGTGCACGGACAGCAGATCGGCGGCGCGCACCGGCGCGTCGCCGGGGGCTCCGCCGATCTCGGTGAGATCGCCGGACGCCCGGACGCCCCTGCGGTGACAGGTGCGGACGAGGAGTTCGGCGTACGCCCGCATGAAGGGCGCGGTGAGCGCGGCCTCGGTGGTGTCCGGGAGCAGGAAGGAGGTCCGGTGACCGAAGGTGCCGATCACGCTGAAGAGGTAGTGCCAGGGATCGGTGGCGAGTCCGCACCCGTGCTCGCGCAGTTCGTAGAGGATCTCCTCCATCTCGAACGCGGCCGTGACCGTGTCGATGACGACGGTGGCCCGGATCGTTCCCCGAGGGATTCCGAGCAGGTCCTGGGCCCGCAGGAAAACGTCGTTCCACAGGCGGGCCTCGAACCGGTTCTCCAGCCCCGTGAGGCGGAGGCAGGGGCCGGAACCCGCGTCCAGCAGGCGTCGCGCGCAGTGGAAGAAGTACAGGCCGACGTCGACGAGGGAGGCGGAGACGGGACGGCCGTCGATCCGGAGGTGCTCCTCCTCCAGGTGCCAGCCGCGGGGGCGGACGGCGACGGTGGGGACGACGCCGCCCGGTCGTGGTTCCCGGCCGTGCGTCGGGGCGTGGTGTGCGCAGGTGTCGAGCAGGGTGAGGTGACCGGCGAGGACGTTCTCCCAGCGCGGGGAGGATGCCTCCTCGAAGTCGGTGATCGGCGCCTCGGACCCTGGCCCGGGGGCGTCCGCCGCCGTCCGGCGGTCCGGCGGCCCGGCGATCTCCACGCGCCGGCCGGTCGGGCCCGTCGCCGCCGCTGCCACCCGCCAGTTCGGATCGTCGCGGACCGCCGAGGTGGCGCGGGGGAAGTCCAGCGGGTGGCCCGACGCCAGGCTGTCCGCGCGGTGGCGGCGCGCCGCGAGGAGGTCGCGGCGGCGACGTGCGAACGCGGCGTCGAGCCGCGCCACGAAGTCCAGGGCCTCAGGGGTCAGGATCTCGCGGTGGCGGTCGCCCGGGGGACCGAGGACTTCGACGAGGTGAGTCGTCTCGGGGGTGGACATGCTGTGTTTCTCCGTCATGAGGCCGCTTTCGCGGGGTCCCTGGAAGCTTCGGAGCGACCTCGCCGGCGGGCCCGAGCCGGTCACCGCCTCCGCCGTCGCCCGGTCTGGTCGCGAGCCCTGCCCGCCGCGCGACGGGCGCGGACGAGCAGCTCGGGCGCTGAGGCGAGCAGCACGGTCACGGGGCGCCCGGTCTCAGGGACCGTCCCGCGTCCCGGGGGGTGCTCCGCTTCGAGTGCGGCCACCAGGGCCGACAGGAGGTCGCTCGTCGCCCTGAGGGTCTCGCGGACGACGCGCAACCGGGATCCCAGCGCTCCGACCTGACGGCGCACGGTCAGGAGGGCGGCGCATTCCCGGGGCGTGAGAGCCACCATGGGCTGCCCGTCGAGGGTGATGTGTCGGGGTTTCGGCTTCGCCACGTGAGCACCCTTCGTCACCGGGTCGCCTGATCGCCGGGCCGGCTCCGCCGCTGTCCGGTCGTGGTCGCCCGGGCCGGACGGCGAGGCGTCCGGCCCGGGTCCGCAGAGGCGTCAGCCGTTGTCGGCCGTCAGCCCCGCCCTGACCTCGCGCGCGGCGGCGACGAGGTTCTCCAGGGAGGCGCGGGTCTCGGTCCAGCCGCGGGTCTTGAGTCCGCAGTCGGGGTTGACCCACAGGCGCTCGGCGGGGATGGCCTCCAGGCCCTTGCGCAGGAGTGCGGCGGCCTCCTCCGTGCTCGGGACGCGCGGGGAGTGGATGTCCCAGACGCCCGGGCCGGCCTCGCGCGGGTAGCCGTGCTCGGCGAGTTCGCCGGCGACCTGCATGTGGGAGCGGGCGGCCTCCAGGCTGATGACGTCGGCGTCGAGGTCGTCGATGGCCTGGACGATGTCGCCGAACTCGGCGTAGCACATGTGGGTGTGGATCTGGGTGTCGGGCCGGACGCCGCTGGTGGTGAGCCGGAAGGACTCCGTCGCCCAGGCGAGGTACTCGACGTGGTCCGCGGAGCGCAGCGGGAGGGTCTCGCGGAGCGCGGGCTCGTCGACCTGGATGACGGAGGTGCCCGCGGCCTCCAGGTCGTTCACCTCGTCGCGCAGGGCGAGCGCCACCTGCCGGGCCGTGTCGCCGAGCGGCTGGTCGTCGCGGACGAAGGACCAGGCGAGCATGGTGACCGGACCGGTGAGCATGCCCTTGACCGGCTTGCCGGTCTGCGCCTGCGCGTACGTGGTCCAGCGCACCGTCATCGGCTCGGGGCGCGAGATGTCGCCGGCCAGGACCGGGGGCCGGACGTAGCGCGTTCCGTACGACTGGACCCAGCCGTGCTGCGTGGCGACGTAGCCGGTGAGCTGCTCGGCGAAGTACTGCACCATGTCGTTGCGCTCGGGCTCGCCGTGCACGAGCACGTCGACGCCGGTCTTCTCCTGGAAGGAGATGACCTCGCGGATCTCGTCCTTGATCCGCTCCTCGTAGCCGGCCGTGTCGATGCGGCCGGCGCGCAGGTCGGCGCGGGCCACGCGGAGTTCGTCGGTCTGCGGGAACGAGCCGATGGTGGTGGTCGGCAGCAGCGGCAGGCCGAGGTGGGCGCGCTGGGCGGCGGTCCGCTCGGCGTACGGCTGGGAGCGGCGGCCGTCGGCATCGGTGATCGCGGCGGTACGGGCCCGTACGGCCGGGTCGCGGGTGAGGGCGGAGTCGGCGCGGGAGGCCAGGTCGGCACGGTTGGCGGTCAGTTCGGCGCTGATCGCGTCGGTGCCGTTGGCCAGGCCCTTGGCGAGGGTGACGACCTCGGTGGTCTTCTGCCGGGCGAAGGCGAGCCAGCGCCGGACCTCGGGGTCGATGTCGCCCTCGGCAGCCGCGTCCAGCGGGACGTGCAGCAGGGAGCAGGACGCGGCCACGTCGACCCGGTCGGCGAGACCGAGCAGGGTGGCGAGGGTGGCCAGGGACTTCTGGTAGTCGTTGATCCAGATGTTGCGGCCGTTGACGACGCCCGCGACCAGGCGCTTGCCGGGCAGTCCGCCGACGCTCGCGAGGTCGTTGAGGTTGCCGGCGGCGCGCTCGGTGAAGTCGAGGGCGAGACCGTCCACGGGTGCCGAGGCGAGCACCTGGAGGGCGCCGCCGAGACGGTCGAAGTAGGAGGCGACGAGCAGCTTGGGCCGGTCGGTGAGCGCTCCGAGGTCGCGGTAGGCGCGGGCGGCGGCGTTCAGTTCGGCCGGGGTGCGGTCCTGGACGAGGGCGGGCTCGTCCAGCTGGACCCACTCGGCGCCCGCCGCCCGCAGGTCGGCCAGGACCTCGGCGTAGACGGGGAGCAGCCGGTCGAGGAGGGTGATCGGGTCGAAGTCGGCGGCCACGCCGGGCGCGGGCTTGGCGAGGAGGAGGTAGGTGACGGGGCCGACGAGGACCGGGCGGGCGGTCAGGCCGAGGGCGACGGCTTCCTTCAGCTCGGAGACCTGCTTGGCCGAGTCGGCGGTGAAGACGGTGTCCGGGCCGAGCTCGGGGACCAGGTAGTGGTAGTTGGTGTCGAACCACTTGGTCATCTCCAGCGGTGCGACGTCCTGCGTGCCGCGGGCCATGGCGAAGTAGCCGTCGAGCGCGTCCGCCTCGACGGCGGCGCGGTGGCGGGAGGGGACAGCGCCGACCATGACACTGGTGTCCAGGACGTGGTCGTAGTACGAGAAATCACCGGTCGGCACCTCGTCGATGCCGGCGTCGGCAAGCTGCTGCCAGTTCGAACGGCGCAGGTCGGCGGCGGTGGTCCGGAGGGCGTCGGCGGTGACGCGGCCCTTCCAGTAGCCCTCGACGGCCTTCTTCAGTTCGCGGTTCTGACCCTGGCGGGGGTAGCCGTACACGGTGGCTCGTGCTGCCGCGGCTGCGGGCTTCGCTGTCACGGAACTCTCCTTCGCGAGATGTGTCCAGAAACATCCCGGACGACGGGACGCGGACGCGAAGGGAACGACAGAACGCGCGGACCGTCTCACGGGAAGACCCCGTGCGTGCCGCTCGCTGTGTACGCCGACCCGCCCACGAGGTCACCGGGATGTCCGTACGCGGAATACGTCCGCGTGCGGGCAACGGGCAGGTCTTCGGACTCGCGGGCACGCTCTCCGGTCTGAC
The DNA here is from genome assembly GCF_000716625.1 of Streptomyces bikiniensis. Taxonomy (NCBI): domain Bacteria; kingdom Bacillati; phylum Actinomycetota; class Actinomycetes; order Kitasatosporales; family Streptomycetaceae; genus Streptomyces; species Streptomyces bikiniensis. Next base: position 51,675 of record NZ_JNXJ01000001.1, read on the forward strand.
CGGAGGACACCTACTGGCCGTCGCTTCCCAGGACCGTTGTCCGGTCCCAGTGCGTATGACGGCGGTCGTTCCCGCTCACCGCTGCGGGGCAGTCCCGGATTCCCACCGGGTTCCCTCTTACGACGCATCCCGCCTGGCGGACGGGGCGAACCAGCTGCCCGGCCAGACTAGGGTGCCGGATCACTCAGCGGCGACCCCCTGTCCATCATGCGGACATAAAAATGAGACAGATGGCCTAGTCGATCGGGAACGCCGGGCGGTGAACCGCCCGCGTTCAGTGCTCGGACACCACCGGGTACGGCACCAGGGCGCGCCGGTCGGGGTCGACGGAGAGGACACCGCCGGCGGGCGGCCGGGCGCGCTGGGCGCAGTCCCGCCGTTCGCAGATCCGGCAGCCCAGACCGATCGGGGTGGCGGCGCGCGGGTCGTCCAGGGCGACGCCCTCCGCGTAGACCAGGCGTGGCGCGTGCCGCAGCTCGCAGCCCAGCGCCACGGCGAAGTCGGCACGCGCCGCGTGGTGCCCGAACCCTCCCCGGGTCACCGTCCGGGCGATCCAGAAGTACTTCTTGCCGTCCGGCATCTCGGCCACCTGGGTGAGGATCCGGCCGGGCGCGGAGAACGCCTCGTACACGGTCCACAGAGGGCAGGTGCCGCCAAGACGCGAGAAGTGGAAGTCGGTGGCGGACTGCCGCTTGGAGATGTTGCCCGCGCGGTCGGCCCGCAGGAAGGAGAAGGGCACCCCGCGGCGGCCGGTGCGCTGGAGCGTGCTCAGCCGGTGGCAGACGGTCTCGAATCCGACGCCGAAGCGCGCCTGGAGGAGCTCGATGTCGTAGCGGAGTTCTTCGGCGGCTGTGTGGAAGGACGTGTACGGCATGAGGACCGCGCCGGCGAAGTAGTTGGCGAGCCCGATCCTGGCCAGTCCCTCCGCCTGGGCGGAGGTGAGCCCGGCGGTGGCGACCAGCTCGTCGAGGAGCGGCCCGTGCTCCAGGAACGCCAGCTGCGTGGCGAGCTGGAACGCGCGCTGCCCCTCGCTGAGCCAGGGGGACAGCAGGAGCACCCCGCTGTCCGCGTCGAAGCGCCGCGCGTCCGCGGACCGCTCCGGGCCCGACTGGAGCACCTTGACGCCGTGCGCGGTGGCGAGACGCTCCGTGAGCGCCTCCGCCGCGCGGCCGGCCCGGCCGGTGTTCAGGGCCGCGGCGGTCGCCTCGGCCTGGATCTCCAGGGCGGCGAAGTGGTTGTGGTGGGCGTAGAAGAAGTCCCTTACCTCGTCGTGGGGTTCGGCGGGCAGGAGACCCGCGGTCTCCTCGGGCGAGGCCAGCGCCGCCACCCGCTCGGAGGCGTCGCGGTAGCGCTGGTGCAGGGTGACGAGGGCCCGGGCCACCTCCGGATGGTCGCGGACCACGTCCGCGATCTCGTCCTGCGCTATCGGAGCCCCACAGGCCTCGTCCCCGAGCGCCGCCCGCAGATCCGTGGCCAGCCGCTCCTCGCCGGCCTCGGAGAAGAACTCCGGGTCGATGCCGAACACCTCGGCGATCCGCAACAGCACCGGAGCGGTCAGCGGACGCTGACTGTGCTCGATCTGGTTGAGGTAGCTGGTCGACAGCCCCAGGGCGCGCGCCAGCTCCACCTGGTTCATGCCCCGCTCGCGGCGCAGCCTGCGCAGTTTCGCGTGCGCGTAGATCTTCGGTCCGGCAGGCCGTCCCATGCGGATCAGACTCCTCTCCGTTCCCCTTCTCTGTGAAGGTAGCATCCGCAGATTTCGCAAGATTCGCAGTTTCGCAGCCGTGGCGTGGACGGATTCCGCACAGTGGCGCCCTCGATCACGCCCCGTCGGCGGGGAAGACTCGCCGACGTACGCCGTCCCCACCGCACGCCGCGAGGAGTCCCGTGATCGACCACCAGGTACGCGTCCACCCCAGTGCCGACCGCCTGCCCCGCGAGGAGCAGCTCGCCTGGAAGCTGGCCGCCGTCGCCACCGGTACCCAGGACGCGCCGGACCTCGACGCCGAGGCCTCGGAGATGGTGATCAACCGGATCATCGACAACGCCTCGGTCGCCGTGGCCTCGCTGCGCCGCCGCCCGGTCGCCGTCGCCCGTGCCCAGGCCGCCGGCCACCCGGCGGCCCCCGGCGCCTCGGCCTTCGGCCTCCCGGCCGGGACCACGCTCTCGCCGGAGTGGGCCGCCTGGGCCAACGGCACCGCCGTGCGCGAGCTGGACTTCCACGACACCTATCTGGCCGCCGACTACTCCCATCCCGGCGACAACATCCCGCCGCTGCTCGCCGTCGCCCAGCACACCGGCCGCTCCGGAGCCGACCTCCTGCGCGGCATCACCGCCGCCTACGAGATCCACGTCGCCCTGGTCAAGGGCATCTGCCTGCACGCCCACCGCATCGACCACGTCGCCCACCTCAGCGCCGCCACCGCCGGCGGCATCGGAGCCATGCTCCGCCTGGACACCGAGACCGTGTACCAGGCCGTCCAGCAGGCCGTGCACACCACGACCGCGACCCGGCAGTCCCGCAAGGGCGAGATCTCCAGCTGGAAGGCGTTCGCCCCGGCCTTCGCCGGGAAGGTGGCCATCGAGGCCGTGGACCGGGCCATGCGCGGCGAGGGGTCGCCCTCGCCGATCTACGAGGGCGAGGACGGGTTCCTCGCCTGGATGCTCGACGGGCCCGAGGCCTCGTACACCGTGTCGCTGCCCGAGCCCGGCGAAGCGCGTCGAGCGATCCTCGACACGTACACCAAGGAGCACTCCGCCGAGTACCAGGCCCAGGCGATCATCGACCTGGCCAGGGGACTGCGCGAGAAGACCGGACCGCTGGAGAAGGTCCGCTCGATCGTGCTCCACACCAGTCACCACACGCACCACGTGATCGGCTCCGGCTCCGGCGACCCCCAGAAGTACGATCCGACCGCCAGCCGCGAGACCCTCGACCACTCGGTGCCGTACATCTTCGCCGTCGCCCTGGAGGACGGCGGCTGGCACCACGAACGCTCCTACGCCCCCGAGCGCGCCCAGCGCCCGGAGACGGTGGCGCTGTGGGGGAAGATCTCCACCGTCGAGGACCCCGAGTGGACCCGCCGCTACCACGACCCCGACCCGGCCCGCCGGGCCTTCGGCGGGCGCGCCGTCATCACCCTCGAAGACGGCACGGTCGTCGAGGACGAGCTCGCCGTCGCCGACGCCCACCCCGCCGGCGCCCGCCCCTTCGACCGGGCCGGCTACACCGCCAAGTTCCGCACCCTCACCGACGGCATCGTCACGCCCGCCGACCAGGACTCCTTCCTCCGGTCCGCCGCCCGGCTCGCGGAACTGGACACCGACGGGCTCGCGGGCCTCTTCCCGGTCGTCGACACCGACGCGGTCGCCGCGTACGACGCGTCCCTCCCGAAGGGCCTGTTCTGATGCTGCACACCCACACCACACCCGCTGCCCGCCGCCGCCGGTTCCGCGAACAGCTCGCATCCGGCCGACTGCTGCGCGTCCCGGGCGCGATCAACCCGTACTCGGCCCGCCTCATCCAGCAGACCGGCTTCGACGCCGCGTACCTCTCCGGCGCCGTGCTCGCCGCCGACCTGGGCCTGCCCGACATCGGTCTGACCACGTCCACCGAGATCGCCGCACGCGCCCAGCAGGTCACCCGGGTCACCGACCTCCCGGTCCTCATCGATGCCGACACCGGCTTCGGCGAGCCGATGAACGCCGCCCGCACCGTCCAGCTCATGGAGGACGCCGGGCTGGCCGGCCTCCACCTGGAGGACCAGATCAACCCCAAGCGCTGCGGTCACCTCGACGGGAAGACCGTCGTACCCGCCGCGGACATGGTCCGGCGGCTCCGAGCCGCCGTCGACGCCCGCCGCGACCCGGACTTCCTCCTCATGGCCCGCACCGACGCCCGCTCCATCGAGGGCCTCGACGCCGCCATCGACCGGGCCAAGGCCTACGTGGACGCCGGCGCCGACGCGATCTTCCCCGAAGCCCTCGCCGACGAGGCCGAGTTCGAGGCGTTCCGCAAGGCCGTGGACGTCCCCCTGCTCGCCAACATGACCGAGTTCGGCAAGAGCCGGCTGCTCGACGCGGCGACCCTGGAGAACCTCGGCTACAACATCGCCCTCTACCCCGTCACCTTCTTCCGCCTCGCCATGGGCGCCGTCGAGGACGGACTGCGCACCCTGGCCGCCGAAGGCACCCAGGAGTCCCTGCTGCCCCGCATGCAGACCCGCTCCCGGCTGTACGAGGTGCTTGGCTACGAGGAGTACAACACGTTCGACTCGGCCGTCTTCGACTTCACTCTCCCGCCCGGCAACTGACCGACAGCACCGGAGGCCACCATGACCGCCACCGCCCCCGAGATCCACCGCGGACTGGCCGGTGTCGTCGTCGACACCACCGCCATCTCCACCGTCATCCAGGAGACCAACTCCCTCACCTACCGCGGCTACCCGGTCCAGGACCTCGCCGCCCGCTGCACCTTCGAGGAGGTCGCCTACCTCCTCTGGCACGGCGAACTCCCCGACGCGGGCCAACTGCGCGAGTTCCAGGCACAGGAACGTGCCCTGCGTCCCCTGGACCGCACCACGGCCGAGGTTCTCGCGCGACTGCCCGAGACCTGCCACCCGATGGACGTGCTGCGGACGGCGGTCAGTTTCTTCGGGTCGGAGGACCCTGCGGAGGACGACGGCAGCACCGCCGCCAACCGGGCCAAGTCCCTCTCCCTGCTGGCGAAGCTGCCGGTGGTCGTCGCGGCCGACCACCGCCGCCGGCACGGACTCGACCCCGTCCGGCCCGACCCCTCGCTGGGCTACGCCGAGAACTTCTTCCAGATGTGCTTCGGTGAGGTCCCCGACCCGGCGGTGGTCCGCTGCTTCGAGATCTCCCTCATCCTCTACGCCGAGCACAGCTTCAACGCCTCGACGTTCACGGCCCGCGTCGTCACCTCGACCCTCTCCGACCTCTACAGCGCGGTCACCGCCGCCATCGGCGCGCTCAAGGGCCCGCTCCACGGCGGCGCCAACGAGGCCGTGATGCACATGCTGAACGAGATCGGCGACCCGGACCGGGCGGAGGAGTGGCTGGAGGAGGCGCTGACCTCCAAGCGCAAGATCATGGGTTTTGGACACCGTGTCTACAAGCACGGCGACTCCCGCGTACCGATCATGCAGGAGGCCACCGACCGCCTCGTCGCCCGCGCCGCCGACGCGGACGTCACCCGGCTCGCGGCCCTGCACGCGGCCCTGCGCCACGCCATGATCAGCCGCAAGGGCATCCACCCCAACCTGGACTACCCGGCCGGCCTCGCCTACCACCTCATGGGCTTCGACATCCCCACCTTCACGCCCCTGTTCGTCATGAGCCGTGTCACGGGCTGGACCGCCCACATCACCGAACAGCTCGAACACAACGCCCTGATCCGCCCCCTCGGCGCCTACAACGGCCCCGACCAGCGCCCGCTGCCCGCACACCAGGACTAGTTGGGCCGGATCATGTCCGGAGCCGGACGGTGAGGGCCGCGGCGGCGACCGAGACGCCCCCGTCGATCTCGCCCGCGGCGTCGGCCGCGGCCCGGAACCGCTGGAGCAGACGCTCCGTCGATCACCTGCCGGTGATCCCGCCACCGGCCACAACGCCTGGTGCCGACCGGCAGGAGCGGACGCAGTCGTTCCTGCTCGGCCTCACTCGGATCACCCCGCCCCACGCAGCCCTACGATCCCGTCCCCGAGGTCGACGAAGGCGCAGACGGAGACCGTCTTCTCAACCGTCCCACGGAGTCCCGCCGCGCCGGCGCCGGCGGCCGCCGCACCCCGGCCGGCACCCGCACGCCTACCGGTGCCGCCTTCGGCGCGGAGGTCTCGCCCAGCGGGACCAGGAACGGGCGCACCGTCGCGTACCGGTTCGCCGGCGCAGCCCGCACGGCTACCCCAGCGGAGTCCTCGTCCTCCGGCACCAGTGCGACCACCGGCGCCGCCGCGCTCATCACCGCCGAGCGTGGAGCGGCCTCCTCCACTGCGGCCCACAGCGCCGCCGTGTCCAGGTCGGTGCGTGGGCCTCGACCGGCTCGCTCCAGCTCCTCCCACCGCACTTTCGCCCCCGCGCGAGCGTGGTGACGCCTCGCCGGCTGCGGCGCGGTAACTCCCCGTGAGGTCGTAAGCCTCAAGGATTTCCATGATCTCCCTGCTGTTCTTCACCCGCTCGAGCGTCGCCGAGCAGGACCTGTCGGGGCGAGCGGGGAGAAATATGGCCGTACGCGGGAATCCCGTGGCCATCAGTGGGGCGGTAAACGGCTGCCTATGGGGAGCTTGTCATGGCCGCCGTCAGTGCTGCGCCCCGCCGGGGACGGGTGCCACCGGATGTTCCTGACCGGTTCACCCGACGACGGTGTGCCGCTCAGCCCCTCCCCACCGGGCCTGGACGGCTTCCCCGGCCCTCGCCGGGCGCAGGGGTGTGGGGCGAGCGATTGCGGCGGAGCGCCCCGGGTCACGCGGGAGTCGCCGCCCGCGGTCCGGGAGGCCCCGCGATGTGGCTGGTCATGGGCGGTAGACCAGTTCCAGGAGGATGGCTGCGATGAGTTGCCACGCGCCGGCGGCGAGCAGCCACATGCTGTCGAGAGCCAACCCGGCGGCGCTCGTGAGGGCTGCGCCGAGGAAGAGCGTGCGGGAGAGGTGGAGCATGCGGCGGTCCGACGGCAGGCGCCCGTCATGTCGGCTCATGGGACGCACTGTAGGGCCGCGATCGGGCAGGCCGGCCGATGCCCGGGAAGTCTTCACGCCATCCTGATGCCCCGCCTGGCCGGGGCCGGCGTCAAAAGGCTGTCAGAGGAGGGCGGGGCGGCGCCAAGAACGCGCCAAGAAGGGCGGACAGGTCCGGGAGGCGGGCGGAAGCTGAGCGGAGCCCGATCCGAAGGAGTCCGCCCACATGACCACCCTGACCGCCGAGAAGGACGCCGCACCCGGTGCCGAGGAACCGCCCGATACCGGCGCCCGGCACAAGCTGACCGCTGTCACCGGGCTCGCTGCCCTGTCCCTGGACGCGATGGCGTCGGTGGCGTACGGGCCCGAGGCCATCGTGCTCGTACTTGCGGCCGCAGGTGGGTACGGGCTTGGGTTCACGCTGCCCGTGACGCTGGCCATCGCGGGGCTGCTGGCGGTGCTGGTGGCCTCGTACCGCCAGGTCATCGCGGCGTTCCCGGACGGCGGTGGCTCCTATGCCGTGGCGAAGGCGCACCTGGGACGGCGTACGAGCCTGGTCGCGGCCGGTTCGCTGGTCCTCGACTACGTGCTGAACGTCGCCGTCGCCGTCACCGCCGGCGTGGCCGCGCTGACGTCCGCCTTCCCGGGCCTGTACGGCGACCGGCTGGTGATCTGTCTGGGTGTCCTGGTGCTCATCACGGCTGTGAATCTGCGCGGGATCGTCGACTCGGCCCGCGCCTTCATCGTCCCGACCGCCGTCTTCGTCGGCGCGATCCTCGTCGTGATCGCCGTCGGCCTGTTCCGCGACGCGCCCGTCTCCACCGCGGCCTCCGACGGACACACCTCCGTTCTCGCAGACGACGCCACCACCATCGGTGCCCTGCTCCTGCTCAAGGCGTTCGCCTCCGGCTGCTCCGCACTGACCGGTGTGGAGGCGATAGCCAACGCGGTGCCGTCCTTCCGTGCGCCGGCCGCCCGCCGGGCGATGCGTGCGGAGGTGGCGCTGGGAGGGCTGCTGGGCGTGATGCTGATCGGTCTGTCCGTGCTGATCTCCCGTTTCGGGCTCCAGCCGGTGGAGGGCGTCACCGTCCTCGCCCAGCTCACCGACGCCTCCCTCGGTCACAACGGGGCCTTCTACGTCGTTCAGTTCGCGACCATGGTGCTGCTTGCGTTGTCGGCCAACACCTCCTTCGGCGGGCTGCCCGTCCTGCTCAAGCTGCTGGCCCGGGACAACTACGTGCCGCACGTCTTCGGTCTGAAGGCCGACCGACAGGTGCACCGGCACGGGGTGGTGTGGCTCGCGGTGGTCTCGGCGGCGCTGCTGGTCTTCTCCGGAGGTGACACCAACACCCTGGTGCCGCTCTTCGCGATCGGTGTCTTCGTCGGCTTCACGATCGCCCAGACCGGCATGGTCCTGCACTGGCGGGCCACCCGGCAGTGGGGCAAAGCCCTCCTCAACGGCCTCGGCGCCCTTCTGACCGGCGTCTCCGCGGTCGTCGTCACCGCCACCAAGTTCCACGACGGCGCCTGGCTCATCGTGATCGCACTGCCCGCGCTCGTCCTCGCCTTCGAGGCCGTCCACCGCGCGTACGGGCGGATCGGTGAGCGTCTGGGCGTGGGCAAGGTCCCGGAGCCGCCGCACCGTGAGCGCTCCCTGGTCCTGGTCCCCGTCTCCTCACTCACCCGGCTCACCAGCGAGGCCCTCACCGCGGCCGTCTCCCTCGGCGACGAGGTCCGGGCGGTGACCGTCTGCCACCCGGACCCCGAGGACCTGGCGGCCACCGAGGCCCTGGAGCGGGACTGGGCGCTGTGGAACCCGGCCGTTCCCCTGGTACGGCTCCCCTCTGAGAGGCGCTCGCTCGGGCGGCCCGTCAGCGTCTACGTACAAGCACTGCGCGCCGCCGAACCGGGGACCCGCGTGACCGTGCTGATCCCGGAGGCCGAGCCGCAACGCCTGTGGCAGCGGCTGTTGCAGAACCAGCGGGGCGCGGTCGTCGCCCACGCCGTCCGCCGGGACACGGATGCCGTGATCTGCCGGCTGAGGTTCCGGCTCGGGGCTGGCTAGTCCGTCTCGGTCAGCTGCGCCTCGAAGCCGTTCAGGATCGTCTCCAGACCGAACTCGAAGGTGCGGTCGGGGGCCGCGAGGTATTCGGTGGCGGCCGTCCCTCCCAGGCGTTCGCGCAGACGGGGGAAGTCCATGGCGACCTCGGTCGCCGCTGCCATGGTGTCGGCGAGCTCCTTCTCCGGGTCGCCGCTCTTGCCGAGGCGCCGGGTCAGCGAGACCTGGGCGGCGGTGCCGAGGGCGCTGCCGAGGACGTAGACGAAGACGGCGGCGGCGGCCCGGTCGGCGTCGGCGGGGGCGAAGCCGGCCTTCTCGTACAGGGCGAGGCTGTGGTCGTCGCGCCGGGACTTGCCGGGGCCGTAGAGCAGGTGGCTGCCGAAGGCCTGGCCGAGCCACGGGTGCCGGGTGAGCATCGCGTGCATGCTGCCGGCCATGGCGGCGGCGGCCGGCCGCCAGCCCGTCGCGTCGAGGTCGGGCAGCTCCACCTCGTTCCAGACCTCGTCGGCGGCGAGCCTCACGAGCTCGTCCTTGGTCCTGATGTGCCAGTAGACGGCGGTGGCGGCGGTGCCGAGCCGCGCGCCCAGGCTGCGCATGTTGAGGCCGTCGAGCCCTTCGTCGTCGAGCAGCTCGATCGCCGCGCGGACGATCTGGTCGGGGGTGAGTGTGTTTCGCGCCATGCCCGGACTCTACTTGAACTTAGTGCAGTAATGGGTCTACGGTGCTCCTGTACTTAGTTCAAGGAGCTCGTGTTCGATCCGGGCCCGAAACGAAGTCCCAGGGGGAACCCGTCATGCAGCAGCACGAGGACGACCAGCAGAACCAGCGGGACCGCGAGAACGAGTTCGCCGCGATCGTCGCGGCCCTCGCCGAGGAGCACGGCGTGCCCGGCGCATCCGTCGGCGTTCTGGTCGGCGGCCGGACGGCCTTCGTGAACCACGGGGTCACGAGCCTTGCCCACCCGCGCCCGGTCGACGAGCACACCGTCTTCCACCTGGCGTCGATCTCGAAGACCTTCACCGCGACCGCCCTGCTCCGCCTGGTCGAGCAGGGCGGGGTCGACCTCGACGCGCCGGTCCGGCGCTACGTGCCCGAGCTCGTCCTCGCCGACGAGGAGGTTGCCGCCCGGATCACCGTCCTCAACCTGCTCAACCACACCGCGGGCCTCGACTGGAACCTCATCGACACGGAGGGCGAGGACGGCTCCCTCGCCGCGTTCGTCGCCAAGCTCGACCGCCTCCCGCTGATCGCCCCGCCCGGCGCCCGCGCCTCCTACAGCCAGGCCGGCTACAACCTGGCCGGGCGGATCGTCGAGAACGTCACCGGCCGGCCCTTCGAGCAGGCCGTGGCCGCTCTCGTCCTGGAGCCGCTCGGCCTCACGGACACCGTCTTCGACGTGGACGACGTCATGGTCCGGCCGTTCGCCACGGGCCACGTCCACGGCGAGGACGGCGAACTGAAGGCCGCCCGGCCCTGGAAGGCCTTCCGCGCCGGCACCCGCGGCGACAACCCCGGCGGCGGCATCGCCTCCACCGCGGCCGACCTCCTCGCCTGGGCCCGCTTCCACCTGGGCGACGGCGACGGCCTGCTGCGCACCGCCACCCTGCACGGCATGCGCGACGAGACGGCGCCGCTGCGCGGCAGCACGATGGGCGACGGCTTCGGCATCTGCTGGTTCCGCCGTCCCGTCGACGGCGTCCGCACCATCGGCCACGGCGGATCCGGCAACGGACAGTACGCCGAGCTGCACCTCGCGCCCGAGCACGACTTCGCCGTCGTGTCCCTCGCCAACAGCGAGGAGGGCTACCTCTTCAACCAGGCCGTCGTCCGCGCCGCCTTCGCGCACTTCCTCGGCCTGGTCGAGAAGGACCCCGAGCCCGTGCCGTACGACGGGGCCCGCGCCCGCGAGGTCGCCGGGCGTTACCGGATCGACGCCATGAACCTCGACATCGCCACCGACGTCACCGCCGACGGGGAGCGGCTCACCCTCGCCGTGGAGATCAAGCCGGAGATCCGCCGGGCCTCGGACGCGGACATGCCGCCGGACATCGCCCCCGCCGCCATGGGCTTCCTGCCCGGAGACGGCGACGAGTACGTCCTCACCGAGGGCATCCTCGCAGGCCAGCGCGGCTTCTTCACCCGCGACGCCGACGGCCGCGTCACGGGCGTCGACCTGGGAGGCCGCCTCTTTAACCGGACGGCGAGCTGACTGGCCGACGTGGACGCGGGGGCGGCGGTCCCGGTCGGATTCCGCCTCGCGCAGGATCTCGCGGGTGACCGGGGCGATCTCGCCCTGCCCGAAGAGGAAGAAGCGCAGGAAGTCGGCGAAGGGGTTGCCCTCGGTCCATTCGAAGTACACGTGCGGACGGGCGCCGGTCATGTCGCGGCCGTCGTCAGGAGCTCCTTGGTGCCGCGGATCCGGCCGGTGGGCTTCGTCTCCGCGTCGCCCGGGTCGCCCTTCACGTGCGGCATGACCGCCATCCCCCGTCTCGAAGCCGGACAGGCCGAGCGCGAGCTTGGGGAAGACGATCGGCGCGACGCCGATCATGACGAAGACGTTGCCGTGTTCCTGGGTCAGGGCGGCCGTCCAGTCGGTGACGACGTGGCCCTCGGTGGCCACGTGCCACAGGCCGGTCACCACGACGACCGCGTTGAGCGCGAGGTAGACGCCGACCAGGGCGACGGCGACGCCGATCGCCTCCAGGAAGCCCTTGAGGAACACCGCGCCGAGCAGCGCGATCAGTATCAGGGTGATGATCACCTGCTTGTCGTGGAGGGCCGATTCCAGGTGCGGGTTCTCCACGAGGTGGGTGGAGGCGTCGGCGGCGGACAGGGTGATGGTGATGAGGAAGTCGGCGGCCGCGAAGCCGAGCAGGGTGAGGACGAAGAGCTTGCCCTTCCAGAAGGACAGCAGCCGCGACAGCATCGCGATCGAGCCCTCGCCGTGCGGACTCTCCTCTGTCACCCGCCGGTAGACCGGCAGCGCGCCCGCCAGCGTCACGATCACCAGCACGATCGTCGCGACGGGGGAGAGGAGGCCGGCCACGAGCGCGGCGATGCCGGGCCGGTGGCCGAGGGTGGAGAAGTAGTCCTTCGCCCCGGGGCCACAGCGCGGAGGTGGCGAGGGGGCGCGGAGGTCGACCTCGGCCCGGACACCGCCCTCGTCCCGCAGCGCGAGGCGCCCGGCGGTGTCCGCCGACCGGACGACCGCCACGAGCCGGTCGGTGCGCACGGTCCCGGTGTTCCACAGGCCCCGCACCGTCAGCCGCGCCGCCCGGGCCTCGCCGGGCCGTCCGGCGTCGTGCAGCACGTCGGCGGCGGGCCGGGAGAGGGGGGGCGATGGCTGCGGGCAGCTGACGCCGGGACCACGAGCGGTACACACCCGGTGGATGGCTACGCGCCTTTTACGCGGCGGCCCGCAGCTTTGACGTGTCGCTGACGGCGCTGTGCGGGCCGGTGGTGTGGTGCACGTACTCGCGCAGGAGCCGGAACCCGGCGGTCCAGGCGAGCAGGCGGCTCGCCCGGTTCTCGCGGGAGCAGCTCCAGGTGGCGGTCCGGCCGCGGGCCGCGATGTCGGCGGTCAGGCCGGCGACGCAGGCGAGGGCCAGGTGCTGTCGCCGCTCGGCGGGGTCGGTGGCGCAGGCCACGTCCTCGTACCGGCTGCCCGTGAACCGGGAGCAGGCCACGGCCAGGATCCGGTCCTTGCGGAAGGCGGCCCAGCCGTGCCCGGACCGGGCGAGGCCCTCGGGGCCGCCCCACGTGGCGAAGGGCCGACCGAGGGCGAGACCGGCGGCGACGAGCGCCGGGCCGTCCTCCGCGCGCAGGCGCCGGACCGTCGTCCCGCGGGGGACCTGTGCCGGGGCCGCGTCCGCCCGGTGGACGTAGAGCATGCGGTCCCACGGGTGCAGGAGGTCGAAGGCGGCGGCGAGCACGGGCAGGAAGCGGGGGGACGCCTCGACGCGGTGGCCGGCCAGCGGGGCGAGATCGGAGGGGGCGAGGGCGGTGGGGTCGCCGGCCAGGAGGGCGTGGCGGCCGCTGGTGACGGCGACGACGCGGGACCGGACGGGGCGGTCGGTCCACCAGGTGCCGTGGCCGGTGGTGAGGACGTGTTCGGCCAGGGTCGCCGTGCCGGGCGCGCCGACGGGGAACACCCGGGCGCAGGCCGGTGGCTGGTGAGCGGGGTGGGGGATCACGGGAACCTCCGGGAGTACGGGAGCGGTGCGGCCCGCTGTCGTCGTGCGGGCCGCACCTGGGCGGGTCAGCTCTGGCCGGCCTTGCGGCCGTGGTTCGCCTTCTTCTTGCGGCGGTCCTTCTTCTTGCGGGCGCGCTTGGACATGTCCGGTGCCCCTTTCAGGCCGTGTGGCCGACGAGGACGTCGGCGAGCTTGCTGAGGCGCTTGACGCTGCGTTCCTCCAGGGCGACCGGCGCCGGGGTGACGCGGTGCTCGCGGTCGTAGTAGGCGCCGTTGACGATCTCCGTGGCCGGGTCGCAGAGGCGCACGACGTGCGCGGCGCCCTCGGCCGGGGCGACGCCCTCGTGCGCGTACAGGGGCAGGAGGCCGGTGGTGCAGATGCCGGGATGGACGGAGACGGCGGTCACCCGGGGGTCGGCGGCGAAGACGGTGAGGGCGAGCTGGGACTGGGCGTAGGCGGCGAGGCGGGAGTAGCGGCGGGTGCGGTTGGGGTCGTTCCACTGGATGGAGCCGGTGCGGTGGAGCGAGGAGGAGACGTTGACGACACGGCCGCCGGGCTCGCTGGTGAGGGCGGGTTCGAGGAGGTGGGTGAGGAGGTAGTGGGCGAGGAAGTTGACCTGGAAGGCGACCTCGTTGCCGTCGGCGGTGACGGTGTGGCGTTCGGGCGCGGCCATGCCGGCGTTGTTGACGAGCACGTCGAGGCGCGGGTGCTCGGCCAGGACGCGGTGCGCGAGGCGCTCGACCTCCTCCAGGCGGGTGAAGTCCGCGCCGAGCGGGTGCAGACGGGCCTCGTCGACGTCGGCCAGGGTGACCAGACGGTCGGTGGCGGCCTGCGCCTCCTCGGCGGTGCGGCCGTGGACGAGGACGGTGGCGCCGCGCTCGGCGAGGATCCGGGCCGTCTGGTAGCCGATGCCGGAGGTGGCGCCGGTCACCAGGACGGTGCGGGAGGAAAGGTCGGAAACGGACATGACGGGTCAGTCCCTCACGGGTGTCGAAGGTGTGCGGGTACGGAGAAGGGGCGCCGGACGCGAGAGGTCACGACGCCCCGTGGCAGGGCCGGAGAGGATCAGCGGCGTACTGCGGTCTCCGGACAGCGGGGCTCACGACGGGGCGCCCGATGGGGCGGCCGGTCGAGCAGGAGCCACGCGCTGTTCATGTTCCCCATCGAAGCTCCGGGGCGACCCACCCGCAAGCCCAGAAGCCCTTCTCTTACGTGACTCTGACGGTTGTTCACCCGAGTCCGGGGACGGCGGAGACGAGCAGGTCGACGGCCTTGATGCCGAGGAAGGGCAGGGCCAGGCCCCCGAGCCCGTACACGAGCAGGTTGCGGCGCAGAAGCTCGTGCGCGGACGCCGGGGTGTAGCGGACACCGCGCAGGGCGAGCGGGATCAGGGCCACGATGATCAGGGCGTTGAAGACGATGGCGGAGGTGATCGCGGAGGTGGGGCTGCTCAGCCCCATGATGTTCAGTGCTTCGAGGCCCGGGTACGCGCCCGCGAACATCGCGGGGATGATCGCGAAGTACTTGGCGACGTCGTTCGTGATGGAGAAGGTGGTCAGGGCGCCCCGGGTGATGAGGAGTTGCTTGCCGATCTCGACGATCTCGATGAGCTTGGTCGGGTCGGAGTCGAGGTCGACCATGTTGCCGGCCTCCTTCGCGGCCGACGTGCCCGTGTTCATCGCCACCCCGACGTCCGCCTGTGCCAGCGCGGGGGCGTCGTTGGTGCCGTCGCCGGTCATCGCGACCAGCTTCCCGCCTTCCTGCTCCCGTCGGATCAGGGCGAGCTTGTCCTCGGGGGTGGCTTCGGCGAGGAAGTCGTCGACGCCGGCTTCGTGGGCGATGGCCCGGGCCGTGAGCGGGTTGTCACCGGTGACCATCACGGTGCGGATGCCCATGCGGCGCAGCTCCGCGAACCGTTCCCGGATGCCCTCCTTGACCACGTCCTTGAGGTGGACGATCCCGAGCACCCGGGGACCGTCGCTGTCGTGGAGGGCCACGAGGAGGGGCGTGCCGCCGGCGTCCGCGACCGCGTCGGACCAGGCGCGGGCCTCGGGCGGCACCGTGCCCCCGTACATCTCCACCCAGGCGGTGACCCGTGCCGCGGCTCCCTTGCGGATGTGGCAGGCGCCGCCGTCCCAGCGCAGGTCGACGCCGCTCATCCGGGTCTGCGCGCTGAACTCCACGAACCGGGGGTTCGCCAGTTCGCCCTCGGCGGGAGCCTCCAGGCCGTACTGCCGCCGGGCGAGCTCGGCCACGGACCGCCCCTCGGGGGTCTCGTCGGCGAGCGAGGAGAGCTGCGCCGCGTCGGCCAGGAGGGCGGCCTCCACCCCGGGGAGCGGGATGAAGGCGGTGGCCTCACGGTTGCCGAGGGTGATCGTGCCGGTCTTGTCGAGGAGCAGGGTGTTCACATCGCCCGCGGCCTCGACGGCCCGGCCCGACATGGCGAGGACGTTGCGCTGGACGAGCCGGTCCATGCCGGCGATGCCGATCGCGGAGAGGAGGGCGCCGATCGTGGTGGGGATGAGCGTGACGAGGAGGGCGACGAGGACGGTGGTGGACGGGGCGGCGTTTGCGTATCCCGCCATCGGCTTCAGTGCGACGACGACCAGGATGAAGACGACGGTCAGTGCGGAGAGCAGGATGTTGAGGGCGATCTCGTTCGGCGTCTTCTGGCGTTCCGCGCCCTCGATGAGCGCGATCATCCGGTCCATGAAGGAGTGGCCGGGGCGCGAGGTGACGCGGACGACGATCCGGTCCGAGAGCACCGTCGTCCCGCCGGTGACCCCGGAGCGGTCGCCGCCCGCCTCCCGGATCACGGGCGCGGACTCGCCCGTGACGGCGGACTCGTCGACCGAGGCGACGCCGGCGACGACGTCGCCGTCCGCCGGGATCAGCTCGCCCGCCTCGACGAGGACGAAGTCGAACTGCTTGAGGTCGGTCGCGGCCACCGCCTCCGTCGCAGCCCGGTCTACATCGGTGCCGTACCGCCAGTGCGTGAGCCGCAGCGCGACCGTGTCCGTCCGGGCCCTGCGCAGCGACTCGGCCTGCGCACGGCCCCGGCCCTCGGCAACGGCCTCCGCCAGGTTCGCGAAGACCACGGTCAGCCAGAGCCAGACGCTGACCGTCCAGGTGAACACGGACGGATCGAACAACGCCGAGAGCGTGGTCAGCACCGAGCCGACGGCCACCACGAAGAGCACGGGCTTCCGGACGAGGGTCCGTGGGTGGAGTTTGCGCAGCGCCTCGGGGAACGACTTCACGAGCTGCACGGGATCGAGGAGCCCGCCGTGGCCCGCGCGCCGGCGCCCCGGACGGAAGCGGGGGGCGGGATTGCGGGGCGGGGCCGGCGGAGGGCCCGGGAAGAGGGGTCCGTCGGAAGACGGCGAACCGGCAGGGACGTACGGGCCGGCGGGAGGGTGCGCCGGTCGGGGCGCGGCGGAATGCATCGCGGAAGGCCTTCGGGAAGATCCCGGCCGTCCGTGCGGCGGAGGCCGAGGAGAAACGGCTGGGCCCCTCCCGGGAGGAAGTCCTGGAGGAGTGGACGGTCCGGCCCGCGCCTGCGGGTGCCGGGCCGTGTGGACCCGGCACCCGTGGTGCGGCTGTGGACGGACAGCGCGGTCGCGACGCGGGGGCACGAAACGCCGGATGGGAGGGCGGTCCGTGCCCCCGCGGCCGGGACGATCAGGCCACTGACGCCCCCGGGCCGGTGAGCGACCGAGGATGAATCTAGACGCTCGTCGCCCGGGTGGAGCCCGCTCGACGCAGGCTTTGACGAGCCTCTTACGAGCCGTTGGAGGCGTTCGTCAAGGCTCCGTCAAAGCGAGGTGACCCGACGTCAGAGCAGCGTCAAGGGGGCCGGATCTCCACCCGGTCGTGGCACAGGATGATCCCCTCACGGGGGATCGGGCGACCGTTCGAACGTGTGGGGTGTGAGGGGGCGCGTCGCCGAGGCGGCGCGCGTGGTCCGTGACCGACGGCCCGGACCGACACCTCGGCACGAGCGGGCGGAACCGCCCGACGAGAGGGACGTTCCGGCCCGCGGCACCAGGGGGTGGCCGCGGGCCGGACGAGCCCTTCCGCGGGACGGCCTCCCCCCCCCCGGGCCTCGACGCCCCGACCCCCGGATCGGCGGACGTGCACGCCCGGCCGTGTGAACCGCCCGTACAGGAACCGTCAAAGACCCGTCAGCTTCCGGGACGCGGTCGACAGGGCGACGTCAAGGTGGGCGCACGTCGACTCGAAGCGAGCTTTGATGACAGAGAGCGAATGCATTCCGCTGTCCGTCCGCGCTGTGGTTCTTCGTCCGTCCGCGCTGTCCGCGCTGTGGCCCTTTGGTCCTTGTTCTCGTAGGGAGCTGATCGTCCGTGAGCATCGAGAATGCCGTCGGTCTCGCTGTTGCCCTGGCTCTCGTCGGCTATCTGGTGGCCGCGCTGTTCTACCCGGACAAGTTCTGACCGGCACCGGGCGTCCGGCGACAGAGACCCGTACCGGGCGGCCGGAGACGGGCGCGCCCGTCGGCCGTCGAGGAAGGCTCAAGGTGCTCATCGGCGCCACCGCCGGCGTCGGCAAGACGTACCGGATGCTCGACGAGGGCCACCGCAGGGCGGCACGGGGGACCGACGTGGTCGTCGGCGCCGCCGACTGCCGAGGCCGACCGCACACCGAGGCACTGCTCGACGGCCTGGAACTCCTGGGACACCGGGACGACGCGGCCCGCGGCCGTCCCGCGGACGATCACGGCGGCTTCGACCTGGACGCCGCGCTGCGCCGCCGCCCCGGACTGCTCCTCGTCGACGACCTGGCCCGCACCAACCCGCCCGGCCACCGCAACGCCCGCCGTTGGCAGGACGTCGAGGAACTGCTCGCGGCCGGCATCGACGTCCTGACGACCATCGACGTCCAGCACCTGGAGTCCCTGAGCGATGTCGTCGAGACGATCACCGAGGTACCGCCCGGCGACAGCGTCCCGGACGGCTTCGTCCGCGCCGCCGACCAGATCGTCCTCGTCGACGTGGATCCCGAGGACCTGCGCCGGCGGATGGCGCACGGGAACATCCACCCTCCGGAAATGGTGGACGCGGCGCTCGCCAGCTGGTTCCGTCCCGGCAACCTCACCGCCCTGCGGGAGCTCGCCCTGCTCTGGGTCGCCGACCAGGTCGACGACGCCCTGCGGAAATATCGCACCGACCACGGCATCGGCGGAATCTGGGAAGCCCGGGAGCGCGTGGTCGTCGGACTGACGGGCGGACCGGAGGGCGACACCCTCATACGGCGCGCCGCCCGGATCGCCGCCCGGTCGGCACAGGGCGAGCTGTCGGCCGTGCACGTCGCACGGGGCGACGGGCTCGCGGCGGGTGCCTCGTCCACGGCGCTCGCACGGCAGCGGCACCTGGTCGAGAGCCTCGGCGGCAGCTACCACACGGTCGTCGGCGAGGACGTGCCGACCGCGCTGCTGGACTTCGCCCGGGCCGGGAACGCCACACAGCTGATCCTCGGCACGAGCAGACGCGGCCGGCTGGAACGCTTCCTCACCGGGCGCGGCATCGGTGAGACCACCGTCGCGCTCTCCGGCGCGATCGACGTGCACATGGTCACCCACGAGAGGGCGGGCCGGGGACGCCTGCTCCCCTCGCGCCGACGCACCCTCCCGCTGTCCCGGCGCGTCGCCGGACCTGTCGCCGGTGTCGTTCTCCCCGCCCTCCTCACCCTGCTGCTCGACCGGTTCAGGGGCAGCGTCGACCTGACCAGCGAGGCCCTTCTCTTCCTGCTGACCGTGGTCGGCGTGGCCTGCATCGGCGGCATCGGATCCGCGCTCGTCGCGGCCGTGACGGCCTCCCTGCTGCTCAACTACTGGTTCGTACCGCCTGGAGGAGCGTTCTCCTTCGAAGACCCCGACAGCGTCCTCGCCCTCGTCGTGTTCGTCGTGGTCGCGGGTTCCGTCGCTGCGGTCGTGGACCGGTCGCTGCGGCTGTCGCGCAGAGCCGCGAGCGCCACGGCCGAGGCGGAGACCCTCTCGGCGCTCGCCGGCTCCGTCGTCAGGGGCGAACACACCGTCCCCGACCTGCTCGCCCGTACCCGGGAGACCTTCGCCGCCCACGCCGCCGAACTGACCGACCACCCCGTGGACGACCCCGCCGCGAGCCAGGTCGCGGTGGGCGACGGCAGCTTCCTCGTGCTGCGCGGCCGCACCCTGCCGGCTGCCGACCGCCGCGTCCTCAACGCGTTCGCCGCCCATCTCATGGCCGCCGTCGAACGGGCCCGGCTCGCCGAGGCGGCGGCCGAGGCGGAGACCGCGAAGTCCGCGGACCGGATGCGCACCGCCCTCCTCGCCGCGGTCAGCCACGATCTGCGGACCCCGCTGGCCGCGGGCTGGGCAGCAGTGGCCTCCCTGCGGAGCCCCGACGTGGGCTTCACACAGGAGGAACAGGAGGAGCTGCTGGCCACGGCGGACGAATCCATGGCCCGGCTCAGCAGGCTGGTCGACAACCTCCTCGACATGAGCCGCCTCCAGGCGGGCGCCCTCACCCTGAACCTTCGTCCCACGACCTGGGAAGAGGTCGTCCCGGCGGCTCTGGACGGCCTCCCGGACGACGCGGGACGCCGGGTGGCCCTCCGCGGACTGGAGGAGGCACCGCTCGTCCTCGCCGACCCTCCGCTCCTCGAACGGGTCGTCGCCAACCTCGTGGCCAACGCCGTCCGCCACTCCCCGCCAGGACACCTCGTCCTCCTCGGAGCCAGTACGCTCGCCGGCCGCGTCGAACTGCGTGTGGTCGACCGGGGCCCCGGTCTGCCTCCGGCAGACCTTGAACGCGTGTTCGAGCCCTTCCAGCGCCTCGGCGACACCGACAACACCACCGGTGTCGGCCTCGGCCTGGCCCTGGCCCGAGGGCTCACCGAAGCGATGGGCGGCACGCTCACCCCGGAGGACACCCCCGGCGGGGGACTGACCATGGTCGTCACGCTGCCCTGCGCGTACTCCCGGACACAGGGTGCCCCCGCCCCCACGGAACCCTGACAGCTGCCTGGACCGTGCGAACGATGCCCTCCAGCCGGGCATGGGAGCCGGCCGGGGCCCGCCGCGTAGGGGACGCGTCAAGAGTGGGGCCAAGGACGTTAGGGCGGTGTCAACGAAGGCGGCGGGTGGCCGAAAAGGCTGTTTCCTCAACTCGTCAGAGAATCCGCTTTTCCTTCATTCGGGAGTTCACGATGGCCGACGTGGCCTTCGTCGTCACCATGGTCGCGGTCTTCGCGCTGGTGGCTTTTGTCGCCAAGGGGGTGGCGAAGCTGTGACTGTCGAGAACATCGTCGGTCTGCTGGTGGCCGCCGGCCTGCTGGTCTATCTCGTCCTCGCCCTCCTCAAGCCGGAGAGGTTCTGAGCACGGATATGAGTCCCGTTCTGGCTGGAGTGCTCCAGCTCGTCGCCCTCGTCGTCGCCCTCGGTCTCTCCTACCGGCCGCTGGGTGACCACATGGCCAAGGTGTACTCCTCGGAGAAGCATCTGAGGCCGGAGAAGTGGATCTACAAGGCGATCGGTGCGAATCCGAACGTCGAGATGCGGTGGCCCGCGTATCTGCGCGGGGTGCTGGCCTTCTCCGTGGTGGGTGTCCTCTTCCTCTACCTGTTGCAGCGTCTTCAGGGTTCGCTGCCGGGTTCGCTCGGCTTCGTGTCGATCGATCCGGACCAGGCGTTCAACACGGCCGCGTCGTTCGTGGCGAACACGAACTGGCAGTCGTACTACGGCGAGCAGGCCATGGGCCACGTCGTGCAGACCGGTGGCCTCGCGGTGCAGAACTTCGTGTCGGCGGCCGTCGGCATCGCGGTCGCGGTGGCCCTGGTGCGCGGCTTCGCCCGTTCCCGTACGGGTGAGCTGGGCAACTTCTGGGCCGATCTGGTCCGGGGTGTCGTCCGGATCCTGCTGCCGATCTCCGTGATCGGCGCTCTCGTCCTGGTGGCCTGTGGCGCGATCCAGAACTTCTCCGGGATCCACGAGGTGGGTCGGTTCACGGGCGGTTCGCAGCAGTGGAACGGCGGCGCGGTGGCCTCGCAGGAGGTCATCAAGGAGCTGGGCACGAACGGCGGCGGCTACTTCAACGCCAACAGCGCCCACCCCTTCGAGAACCCCAACGGGCTGTCCAACCTCTTCGAGATCTACCTGATCCTCGTCATCCCCTTCGCGCTGACCCGGACCTTCGGCCGCATGGTCGGCTCGCTGAGGCAGGGGTACGCCATCCTGGCCACGATGGCCACCATCTGGCTCGTCTTCACGGGCCTGATGCTGTGGACCGAGTTCGCGGGCAGGGGCCCGGCCTTCGAGATCGCCGGCGGTGCGATGGAGGGCAAGGAGACCCGGTTCGGCATCGCGGCCTCCGCGATCTTCTCGGTCGCCACCACGCTGACCTCGACCGGCGCCGTGAACTCCTTCCACTCCTCCAACACCGGTTTCGGCGGTGGCATCAACCTCCTGGGGATGCAGCTCGGCGAGATCGCGCCCGGCGGCGTCGGCTCCGGCCTCTACGGCATGCTGATCATGGCGGTCATCGCCGTGTTCCTCGCCGGCCTGATGGTCGGCCGCACCCCGGAGTACCTGGGCAAGAAGATCGGCACCCGCGAGATCAAGTTCGCCGCCTGCTACATCCTTGTCACCCCGGCGCTCGTCCTCGGCTTCACCGCCGCATCGTTCGTCCTGGACACCCCGGCGAACTCGATGACCAACTCCGGCGCGCACGGCTTCTCCGAGATCCTGTACGCGTACACCTCGGGCGCCAACAACAACGGTTCGGCGTTCGCGGGCCTGAACGCGGACACGCAGTGGTTCAACTCGACCATCGGCATCGCGATGCTGCTGGGCCGGTTCCTGCCGATGGTGTTCGTCCTCGCGCTGGCGGGCTCGCTGGCGGAGCAGAAGCCGGTGCCGGAGACGGCGGGCACCCTGCGGACCGAGAAGCCGCTGTTCACGGGCCTGCTGGTCGGCACGATCATGATCATCACCGGTCTCACCTACTTCCCGGCCCTCGCGCTGGGCCCGCTCGCCGAAGGGCTCGCGGCATGACCAACGATCTGAAGAAGCACGAGGACGACATGTCCACCACCACGACTGGCCCCAGGACGCCACACGGCGACCCGTCCGGCGACCCCCAGTCGGCCGGCCGCGTCGGCGGGGGCCTGTTCGACCCGAAGCAGCTGATCACGTCCTTCCCCGACGCGATCAAGAAGCTCGACCCGCGGGTGATGGTCAAGTCGCCGGTGATGTTCGTGGTGCTGGTCGGCTCGGTGGTCACCACGGTGCTCGCGGTGAAGAACCCGGACGACTGGTTCGGCTGGGCGATCACCGCCTGGCTCTGGCTGACGACGATCTTCGCCAACCTGGCGGAGGCGGTCGCCGAGGGCCGGGGCAAGGCCCAGGCCGACACCCTGCGCAAGGCCAAGACCGACACCGTCGCCCGCCGTCTCACCAAGACGGGCGAGGAGCAGGTGGCCGGCACCGAGCTCAGGATCGGTGACCTGGTGGTCTGCGAGGCCGGCGACGTCATCCCCGGCGACGGCGACGTCGTCGAGGGCGTGGCCTCCGTGGACGAGTCGGCGATCACCGGCGAGTCCGCTCCGGTGATCCGGGAGTCCGGCGGTGACCGGTGCGCGGTGACCGGTGGTACGAAGGTGCTGTCGGACCGTGTCGTCATTAAGATCACGACGAAGCCGGGCGAGACGTTCATCGACCGGATGATCAACCTGGTCGAGGGCGCCGCCCGGCAGAAGACGCCCAACGAGATCGCCCTCAACATCCTGCTCGCTTCGCTGACGATCGTCTTCCTGCTCGCGGTCGTGACCCTGAAGCCGTTCGCGATCTACGCGGGCGCCGACAAGCAGACCTCCCTCATCGTCCTCACCGCCCTGCTCGTCTGCCTGATCCCGACCACCATCGGCGCGCTGCTCTCCGCGATCGGCATCGCCGGCATGGACCGGCTCGTGCAGCGCAACGTCCTCGCGATGTCGGGCCGGGCCGTCGAGGCCGCCGGCGACGTCTCGACGCTCCTCCTGGACAAGACCGGCACGATCACCCTGGGCAACCGCCAGGCCTCGGAGTTCGTTCCGGTCAAGGGCACCACCGCGGCCGAGCTGGCGGATGCCGCCCAGCTCTCGTCCCTCGCGGACGAGACGCCCGAGGGCCGCTCGATCGTGGTCCTGGCGAAGGAGAAGTACGGCCTGCGCGAGCGCCACCAGGGCGAGCTGACGCATGCCACCTGGATCGAGTTCACCGCGCAGACCCGCATGTCGGGCGTGGACGTGGACGGCAAGCAGACCCGTAAGGGCGCGGCCGGATCGGTCGTCAACTGGGTCCGCGAGCAGGGCGGCGAGGTCGCCGACGACGCGGACACCCTGGCCAACCGGATCTCCGAGGCCGGCGGCACCCCCCTGCTCGTTGCGGTCAAGGACGACAAGGGCGCGCGTGTCCTGGGTGTCATCCACCTGAAGGACGTCGTCAAGGAGGGCATGCGCGAGCGGTTCGACGAGCTGCGCCGCATGGGCATCAAGACAATCATGATCACGGGCGACAACCCGCTGACCGCCAAGGCGATCGCCGAGGAGGCGGGTGTCGACGACTTCCTCGCCGAGGCCACCCCCGAGGACAAGATGGCCCTCATCAAGCGCGAGCAGGCCGGCGGCAAGCTCGTGGCGATGACCGGTGACGGCACCAACGACGCCCCCGCGCTCGCGCAGGCGGACGTCGGGGTGGCGATGAACACGGGCACGTCGGCCGCGAAGGAGGCCGGCAACATGGTCGACCTCGACTCCAACCCGACCAAGCTCATCGAGATCGTCGAGATCGGCAAGCAGCTCCTCATCACCCGGGGCGCCCTGACGACCTTCTCGATCGCCAACGACGTCGCGAAGTACTTCGCGATCATCCCCGCGATGTTCGCGGTCGCCTACCCCTCGCTGGACAAGCTCAACATCATGGGCCTGGCCTCGCCCGAGTCCGCGATCCTCTCCGCCGTCATCTTCAACGCGCTGATCATCGTCGCCCTCGTCCCGCTCGCCCTCAAGGGCGTGCGCTACCGGCCCTCCAGCGCCGACTCGATGCTCCGCCGCAACCTCGGCCTCTACGGACTGGGCGGCCTGATCGCCCCGTTCATCGGCATCAAGCTCATCGACCTGCTCCTCTCCCTCATCCCCGGAATCGGCTGACCCACGATGAACAACTCAGCAGCGAACACCGGCCGGGTCCTCTGGGCGGGCCTGCGCGCCCTCCTCGTCCTCACCGTGATCTGCGGCGTCCTCTACCCGCTGGCCGTCACCGGGATCGCCCAGGTGGCCTTCCCCGGCAAGGCCAACGGCTCCGAGATCAAGGACGCGAGCGGGAAGGTCGTCGGCTCCGAACTCATCGGCCAGACCTACAACCTGCCCCTCAAGGAGGGCGAGGAGACGCCGACCCCGGACCTGAAGTGGTTCCAGCCGCGCCCGTCCAACGGCCTGGGCACCAACAGCGTCAACACCCAGTACTCGATCATCCTCTCCGGCGCCACCAACCGCTCCGGCGACAACGAGGACCTGATCACCTGGGTCAAGGACGCCAAGGCGGCGGTGGTCAGGGACAACTCCACCGCCGACCACAAGGTGAAGCCCTCCGACGTGCCCGCCGACGCGGTCACCTCCTCCGGCTCCGGCCTGGACCCGCACATCTCGCCCGAGTACGCGAAGCTCCAGGCCCACCGCGTCGCCGAACGCAACAAGCTCACCGTCGACCAGGTCGACCGGCTGGTCGCCGAGCACACGGACGACCGGATCCTCGGCTTCATCGGCGAACCCCGCGTCAACGTCCTGAAGCTCAACATCGCTCTCAAGGACCTGGTGGCCAAGGGCTGATGGGCTTAACCGAACGACAGCGGAGCCGACGAGCCATGGACGATCCACGGCTCGTCGGCTTCCGCCGCACACCGAACCACTACAGGAGGGGCGGCACCGATGACCCGGGTGCTGGTCGTCGAGGACGACGCGCAGCTCGCACGCGCACTGGTGATCAACCTGCAGGCACGGAAGTACGCCGTGGACGCCGCACCCGACGGCACGACGGCGCTGCGCCTGGTGGCCTCGGAGCAGCCGGACGTGATCCTGCTCGACCTCGGCCTGCCCGACATGGACGGGGTCGACGTCATCAAGACGCTCCGGGGATGGAGCAGGGTCCCGGTGCTCGTGCTCTCCGCGCGCAGCGGGTCCGAGGACAAGGTCCGGGCGCTCGACTCGGGTGCCGACGACTACATGACGAAACCGTTCAGCATGGACGAGCTGCTCGCCCGTGTACGGGCGGCGACCCGGCGCACCGAAGAGGCGTCCGCCCAACCGCTCACGACGAGTCCGGTCACGGCCGAGTCGTTCACCGTCGACCTCGTGGCCAAGAAGGTCCGGCGGCAGGACCGTGACGTACGGCTGACGCCGACCGAGTGGCACCTCCTGGAGATCCTCGTCTGCAACCCGGGCGCTCTCATCAGCCAGAGGCGCCTCCTCACGGAGGTGTGGGGGCCCAGCTCAGGCAGGAAGACCAACTACCTCCGGGTGTACATGGCCCAGCTCCGGCGCAAGCTGGAGGCGGACCCGGCGCACCCCCGTCATCTCGTCACCGAGCCCGGCATGGGCTACCGCTTCGAACCCTGACTCCTCCTCCCGCCACCGCACGAGAACGGCAGCGCACATCACCATGGGACGTGGAAAGTTCCGCATCTACCTCGGCGCGGCACCCGGCGTCGGCAAGACGTACGCGATGCTCTCGGAGGCCCACCGGCGGGTGGAGCGCGGCACCGACTGCGTCGTCGCCTTCGTCGAGCACCACCACCGACCGCGTACGGAGGTGATGCTGCACGGCCTGGAGACGGTGCCGCGCAGGGAGATCGCGTACCGGGACACCGTCTTCACGGAGATGGACGTGGACGCGGTCCTCGCCCGCCGGCCGGCCGTGGCGCTCGTCGACGAGCTCGCCCACACCAACGTCCCCGGTTCCCGCAACGCCAAGCGGTGGCAGGACGTCGAGGAGCTGCTCGCGGCCGGCATCGACGTCATATCCACGGTCAACATCCAGCACCTGGAGTCGCTCGGCGACGTCGTCGAGTCGATCACGGGGGTACGGCAGCGGGAGACCGTCCCGGACGAGGTCGTCCGCCGGGCCGACCAGATCGAGCTGGTCGACATGTCGCCGCAGGCCCTGCGGCGGCGGATGGCCCACGGCAACGTCTACAAGCCGGACAAGGTCGACGCGGCCCTCTCCAACTACTTCCGCCCCGGCAACCTCACCGCCCTGCGCGAGCTCGCCCTGCTGTGGACCGCCGACCGGGTCGACGAGTACCTCCAGGAGTACCGGACCGAGCACCGCGTCTCGAAGATCTGGGGCTCCCGCGAGCGGATCGTGGTCGGCCTCACCGGCGGCCCCGAGGGGCGCACCCTCATCCGGCGTGCCGTCCGCCTCGCCGAGAAGGGCGCGGGCGGCGAGGTCCTCGCCGTCTACATCTCCCGCAGCGACGGCCTCACCACCGCGTCGCCCAAGGAGCTGGCGCTCCAGCGCACGCTCGTCGAAGACCTCGGCGGCACCTTCCACCACGTCGTCGGCGACGACGTCCCCACCGGGCTGCTCGAATTCGCGCGCGGCGTCAACGCCACCCAGATCGTCCTCGGCGTCAGCCGGCGCCGGACGTGGCAGTACGCCTTCGGACCCGGCGTCAGCGCCACCGTCGCCCGTGAGTCCGGACCCGACCTCGACGTCCACATCGTCACCCACGACGAAGCCGCCAAGGGCCGCGGTCTCCCCACCGCCGGCCGGACGCGGCTCGGCCGGCCCCGCACCCTGTGGGGCTGGGCCGTCGGCCTCGCCGGGCCCGTCCTGCTCACCCTGCTCCTGAGCAGCGTCCTCCCCGAAGTGGGCCTGGCCAACGACGTACTGCTCTTCCTGACCCTGACCGTGGCCGCGGCCCTCCTCGGCGGCCTCAGACCCGCCCTGGCGTCCGCGGCCGTCGGATCGCTCCTGCTCAACTGGTACTTCACCCCGCCGCTCCACCAGCTCACGATCGCCGACCCGCGCAACATCGTCGCCCTGGTGATCTTCGTCGGAGTCGCGATCTCGGTCGCCTCGGTCGTGGACATCGCCGCCCGCCGTACCCATCAGGCGGCCCGGCTGCGGGCGGAGGCGGAGACGCTCTCCTTCCTCGCGGGCAGCGTGCTGCGCGGGGAGACCGGTCTGGACGCCCTGCTCGAACGGCTCCGTGAGACCTTCGCCATGGAGTCCGTGGCACTCCTGGAGCGCGGTGACGACACCGAACCGTGGTCCTGCGTCGCCAGGGTCGGCCCCCGCCCGATCGACCGCCCCGAGGTTGCCGACGTGGACATGCCCGTCGGGGACCACCTGACCCTCGCCCTGATCGGCCGTGTCCTGCCGGCCGAGGACCGCCGTGTCCTCGGAGCCTTCGCCGCCCAGGCCGCCGTCGTCCTCGACCGGCAGCGACTCGTGGGAGAGGCGGAGGAGGCCCGCAAGCTCGCCGAGGGCAACAAGATCCGCACCTCGCTCCTCGCCGCCGTCAGCCACGACCTGCGCACCCCGCTCGCCGGCATCAAGGCATCCGTCTCCTCCCTGCAGGCCGACGACGTCGAGTGGTCGGAAGAAGACCGGGCAGAACTGCTCGCGACCATAGAGGACGGCGCCGACCGGCTGGACCACCTCGTCGGCAACCTCCTCGACGTGTCCCGCCTGGAGACCGGCACCGTCACGGCCGTGATCAGGGAGACCGACCTCGACGAGGTCGTCCCCATGGCGCTCCTCGGCGTTCCCGAGGACAGCGTCGAACTGGACATCCCCGAGACGCTCCCGATGGTCGCCGTCGACCGCGGCCTGCTGGAACGCGCCGTCGCCAACATCGTCGAGAACGCCGTCAAGTACAGCCCACACGGGGAACCCGTTCTCGTATCGGCGAGCGCCCTCGCCGACCGCGTCGAACTCCGTGTCGTGGACCGGGGCCCCGGCGTCCCCGACGAGGCCAAGGACCGCATCTTCGGCGCCTTTCAGCGGTACGGGGACGCTCCGCGCGGTGAGGGCGTCGGCCTCGGCCTCGCCGTGGCGCGTGGCTTCCTGGAGGCGATGGGCGGCACGGTGACGGCGGAGGACACCCCCGGGGGCGGGCTGACCATGGTGCTCGGCCTGCGTACGGCGGACGGCCTCCCTCCGTCGAGCACGGGAGTCTCCCGGGAGAGGACGACCTGAGGCCGGTGGTGGATCCGGCCGTGTCAGTCGGGGTCCGGGCGGGCGCCCGGCACTTCAAGCGGCAGGACGCAGGGGTGTTCCCGCCCTTCCCGCAGGAACGTGAGGCGGACCGTGAGGATGCGCGCGGAAGGGGCGACGGCCGGCTGCCCGGTGATCGTCCCTTCCGTGTGGCCGCCGTCCGCGCTCGGGCCGTACGCACCGCCCCAGTCGGTGTACTCGTTGCCGACGTCGTCGCGCGCCTCCAGTGCCGGCAGGACGAACGACTCGCCTTCCTCCCCCCGGGGAGGGGCGGCCTGACCGTGTAGCGGAGGGTGAACGAGTCCTCGTCCAGTGACAGACCGTCGACGACGAGTTCGTGGCGGCCGTCGAGGACACGGGCGCTGGTGCGGGGGGTCCGGCTGTTCACGGGGTGCTCACGCGCTTCCGGGCCGGGGAACCCGACAGGTGATGCAACGGTCGGCGGCCGAGTCGGGCCTGGAGCCCTTCAGCGACCAGTGGAAGGTCAGCTCGTTGCCGGTGGCGATCGTGCCGGAACCCCCCCGACGTGCTGATACTTGTTCATGCTGCCGTGGAAGTTGTACGTGCTGATCGCGGTGTGCGGACCGTACGGCGGATTGACGGCCTTGCCGTTGACGTACGCGTACGGCATCGTCACCGTGACCGGAGAACCGAGGTTCGCCCGGGCCGTGTGGGACAGTTCGAGTCCCCGGGCGAGGGTGCCGCCCGACGCGCGCTGGAAGGTGACGGTCGATACCGCGTGCGTCCAGGTGCCGGTGCACAGCTTGTTCGCCGGCGTCCGGACGTGAACATCCTCCGCCCGCTCCCGGGCCGGCTCCTCGACGGTCGCCGCGTCCTTCGGCTCGTTCCGTGCGAGAAAGCCGCCACCGTCGTCGGACGGCTCGTCCACCGCCGAGGCGGATGCGGCGGCCATCGCCGGCAGGATGGCGCCCGAGGCGGCCAACACCGAAAGGACCTCCCTAACAGATCTCCCCCTTGCTTGACGTGCGTCACAACCGTTGCGGGTTGGAAAGCGGTTCACATGACGTCGTGGGAACAATCTCGCCGAGTGATCAATGCGGCAGCAACGGGCAGAGCGTATGAACCCCGTCAAGAGGAGATGTACGGGCGAAGCCGGGCTCACGCAGATCGAGGAGGCGCGCGAAGCGGAGGCGGGGTGTCCGGTGCGTGTCGGGTCGGGGGCGGTAGGAGGTCTGCGCCCGGGAAGGCGCCTGCGATCGCTTCCGCGCGGGCGACGCGTGCGCGGTCTGCCGACTGCTTCCTCCTGCCGAGCGCCCGAGTGGCGGGAGGGCACCGGCCCGGACGTACCGGGCCGGCACCGCGAGCGTTCCACGGCCTCGGTGCGGCAGGTGTGTCCTGCCGGGAACTCGGCCCCGGACCGCCACGACTCCCTCTGTGGGGGAATGAGCGGGGGACGCGGTCCGCTCCTCCGCCGCCACCGCAGCGAGGCGGTGCGCGATGGAACCGAAGGCCACGTGGCGGCCGCCGGCGATCCGCTCGCCTTCTCGACCCGCCCGCGCCAGCGAAGGAGCGCTTCATGCAGATCGCGATCGTGCTCTACCCGGGCTTCACGGCCATCGACGTCATCGGCCCCTACGACGTACTGGGCCGGCTGCCCGACACCGAGATCGTGTTCGTCGCCGAAACGCCGGGCCTCGTCCGTAACGACCTGCGCAGCCTTTCCATCGAAGCCGTGGCCCGGCTGGAGGACGCGCCCCGTCCCGATGTCGTGGTCGTCGGCGGCGGCCCCGGACAGGCGGACCAGATGACCGACGGCGCCCTGCACGCCTGGTTGAGGCGCGTCGACGAGACCGCCGACTGGATGACGTCCGTCTGCACCGGCGCCCTGGTCCTCGCCGCGTCCGGAGTCCTCGCCGGCCGCCGGGCGACGACGCACTGGGGCGCTCTCGACCGGCTCACCGGGTACGGCGTGACCCCGGTGAAGGAGCGTGTCGTCGTCGACGGCCACTACGCGACCGGCGCGGGAGCCTCGGCGGGGATCGACATGGCCCTGACCCTGGCCGGGCGGATCGCCGGGGACGACACGGCCCAGGCGGTGCAACTCCTCCTGGAGTACGCGCCACAACCGCCGTACGACGCGGGGACCCGGGAGTCCGCGGGCCCCGACGTCGTGGAGAGGCTGTTCGCGATGTTCCCGCACGAGTGAGTGCGGTCGGCCGGGCCGCCTTCGCGGGTCCCGCGCGAGCGGATCGTGGCAAAGCGCCGCTCCGGCGGGTGTCCTGAACGCAGCGTGTCGTTCGGTGTGGTCCGGTCGCCCGATCCCGGTGTGCCGCAGGCCACAGGAGCCGTCGGGAACCCGCAGCGCCCTCGCCACGACTGACTCTGCGACCGGTTCGCAGCATCCGACCGCACCGCGAGAGACGGAGACGAGACCTGTGGCGTCACACGGGACGGAAGCGGGAGCCTCGCCGATCGGGCGGGGGAGTGCGCGGCTCACCGCCCTGCTCACCTGCGCGATGGCGTTCTCCATGCTCCAGCTGTTCCTGCTGGGGGCGCTCGGCCCGCGGCTGGTGGACGATCCGGGCGTCTCTCCGACGGTGCTCGGCCTGACCACGACCCTCGGTTTCGGCACCGCCGCCTTCCTCTCCCCGGTCGCGGGGCGGATCGTCGACCGGACGGGCCCGCGACGTTCGCTGGTGCTGCTGCTCGTGGTCTCCGCCGTCGCCCTGGCGCTGATCGGCGCCGCCCCCGGTGCCGGGCTGCTGCTCGGTGCGGTGGCCCTGGGGGGCATCCCCCAGGCGCTCGCCAACCCGGCCACCAACAAGGCCGTACTGGCGACGGTGGTTCCCGAACGGCGTGGCGCGGTGACGGGCATGAAACAGTCGGGCGTCCAGCTGGGCGCGTTCGCCGCGGGGCTTCCCCTGGCCGGACTCGCCGCGGGTCTCGGCTGGCGCGCCGCCGTGTGGACCGCCGCGGGCGCCGCGCTGCTGGCCGCGGCCTGGGCGTACCGGTCCCTGCCCGCCGACGACGTGCGGCCCGCGTCACCCGCCGGCCGGCTGCGGGCCCCCGAGGGCATGACGGCCTGGCTGTGCGGCTACTCCCTCTTCCTCGGTGCGGGCATCGCGTCGGTCAACACCTACCTCGCGCTGTACGGTTCGGGGCCCCTGGGCCTCGGGCCCGCCGTCGCGGCGGCCCTCGTCGCGGTCCTCGGTGTCACGGGGATCGTGGGTCGTATCGGTTGGTCCCGGGCGGCCGGGCCGGGACGGGCGGAGCGGTTGCCCGCCGTCCTGGCGTGCGGAGCCGTCGGCGCGGCACTGCTGATCGGCGCCGCGGGGTGGGTCGGCCCGCTGGTGTGGGCGGGGGCGGTCGCGGTGGGCGTGTTCGCGGTCTCGGCGAACGCCGTGTCGATGGTGCTGGTGATGCAGCGGGCGAAGCAGGGGAGGGCGGGGCAGGATTCCGCTTTGGTCGCCGCCGGCTTCTTCGCCGGCTTCGCGGTCGGTCCCGCGGTGTTCGCGCCGTTCGCGGAGACCGGCCACTACGGGTGGGGATGGCTGCTCGTCGCCGCGGAGTTCACGGCCGCCGCGGCCGTCGCGTACGTCTGGTTCCGCCGCGACCGGCGGGTGCCGGCCCGGTGAGCGGTGTGGCGGGGGACTGGGCCGACCGGGCCATGGCCGCCGTGATGGAACGCGTCACCACGACCGAGGCCCAGGTCGGGGAGCGGTTCCCGCTGTACGCGGACCCCCGGGACGGGATCTGGAAGACGACCGGCCGTGGCTCCTGGACCGGAGGATTCTGGGCCGGGCTGCTGTGGCTGCGGGCCCGGTACAGCGGATCGGCGGCCGATCGGCGCGCGGCTGCCGGGCGCACGGCGGCCCTGGCTCCCTGGGCCGACGCGGACACCGTCACCCGGGGGCTGGTCTTCTGGTACCCGACCGCCCTGGCCGACGGCGACCCGGAGGCAGCCGTCCTTCAGGAGCGGGCCGCGCGGGCCGTTCTCGCCGCCCGTGACCCCGAACTCGGCCTCGTCCCCTGGGGGGAGGCTTTCGGCGGCCCCCGGTTGCAGGCCCGCGCCGACGGGATGCCCGGGACCGTACCCCTGCTGGCGACGCTCGCGCCCGGGGCGGCCGCCGGCCACCTCCACCGGCACCTGGACCTGTGCCTCGGACCGGAACGGGAACCTCTGCCCGCCTGGCGGTTCGAGGGAGGGGACGTCGGCTGGCAGCCGTGCGGGGAGCCCGGGCGGGGGTGGAGCCGGGGCCGCGCCTGGCTCCTCCTCGCCGTGGCGGACGCCCTGTTGCTGCCCGAGGTCGCCGCCCGCGACCGCGTGCGCCTGACCGAGGCGGCCCGGCGCCTGCTCTCGCTGGAGGGCATCCTGTCGGGACCGTTCGTGCCCCCGAACGACCGCGCGGCCCCGTACGGTCCCCTCGACACCTCGGCCGCCGCGATCACCGCCGTCGCCCTGCTCAAGCTCGCCCGCGTACCCGAGGACTGGGCGCCCGCGTGCTCGTACCGGGGAGTCGTCACGCTGAGCACCCTGGCCGCGAAGCACCTCACCGCACCGGGGTCCGGCCGGCCCGCGGGCATGCTGCTGGACGGCTGCTACGACGCGGGCCGGGGCCTGGCCGAGCGCCACGAACTGGTGTGGGGCGACTTCTTCCTGGCCCTCGGCCTGGCCTCCCTGAACGGTCTGGTCGACCTCACCCGCGTGTAGCGGCCTCTTCCGCCCGGTCGCGGAGGACGCGGCGCGCGACGGAGGTGACGTGGAGCTCGTCGGGGCCGTCGAGGATGCGTGCGGCCCGGCCGCCGCGGAACAGCGCGGGCAGGGGCGTGTCCGGGCCCAGGCCGGCCGCTCCGAACACCTGGATCGCCGCGTCGGCGACCTGCTGGAGCATCCGCGCCGCGGCCACTTTCGCCAGGCCCACCTCCGTACGCGCATCGCGCCCGGCCGCGACCAGGGCCGCCGCCTCGTGGACCAGCGGCCGGGTGGTGCGCAGGGCGAGGAGCGCGTCGAACACGTGCTGCTGGACGAGCTGGTGGTCGGCCAGCGAACCGCGCGTCCCGCGGCGCGTGACGGCCCGCTCGCACATGAGGTCGAAGGCCCGCTGGGCCTGGCCGAGCCAGCGCAGGCAGCGCAGCGTCCTGCCGATCGCCAGCCGCTCTCCCGCGAGGGTCAGGGCGCCGCCCTCGGGGCCCACCAGGTGGTCGTCCGGAACCGCGACGCCGTCGAACTCGATCTCGTACTGTCCTGCCGCGCCGAACACGGGGAGCTCGCGCACCACCCGGAACCCCGGCGCATCGGTCGGGACGAGGAGCAGTGACAGGCCGTCCCGGTCGCCCGGTGCGCCGCCGGTCCGGGCCAGGACGGTCACCAGGTCGGCCCGGGCCGCTCCGGAGACGAACCACTTGCGGCCGCTGACCCGCCAGCCGCCGCCCGGTGTGCGGGTGGCGGCGGTCGAGGTGAGCCGGGGTTCGGTGCCGGGGACGTCGGGTTCCGTCATGGCGTAGCAGGTTCGCAGGGTGCCCGCGACGAGGGGCCGCAGGTAGGCGTCGCGGACCCGGTCGGTCGCGTGCCGGGACAGCATGCCGACGTCCAGCAGGGGAGCGGAGCCGAGGGCCGCCGGCCCGTGATCGCTGGCCCCCTCGGCCTCTGCGAACCGTGCGTAGGCGGCGAACGGCAGCCCGCCGCCGCCCAGTTCCGCCGGGAGCGGGAGCGCCCAGAGCCCCTCCGACCGTGCCCGCGTGTGGATTTCGGCCAGGGCGACGGCCGCCGCCGGGCCACCGGCGTCGAGCACCGTCTCCGCCGGTGTCACCACGGAGCCGACGAACTGCCGTACGCGCTCGGTCAACTCGGCCGACGCGGTGTCGGATCGGGTGGGGTCGTCCAGCGATGCGGGATCCCGCACGGCGATGCCTCCTCGGCTGTCCGGGAACTCCCGGGAACGTGTGTCCGACTCTCTCTGTGGAACTGGTCGGGCGCACCGGCGTCCTGGTTCCCGTCTTCGGTACGACTCGGGCGCCGGCCACCGCCGGGCGCCGGGAGAGGAGAGGCATGGCGTCACCAGCAACCACGGCGGCCCTACGACCACTCGACGCGATGGACACCACCGTCTCGGGGCCCACGGAGATCGCCGACGTCGTCGCCGCGCACCTGGAACTGCTCGGGGCCCGCGCGGACGGGTCGCCGGACAGGGCCGGGGACGACGGGATCACGGTGGGCGGCCGGGGGTTCGAATCCGTGTCCGCCACCGTGCACTGGGGTGCACCCGGGACCGGACTCGTCGACGAGGCCACGGTCCAGGCCGCCACCGGCGTGATGGCCGTGCACGGGCGCAGGACCGGCCTTCCGGCCGGGCTGGCCGCCGACTACGCCGCCACCGCCACCGGAGTCCTCGCCGTCCAGGGGCTCCTCGCGGGACTGGTCGGGCAGTCCCGCGGAACGGCGGTCGGCCACGTCGAGGCGACCGCCGACCGGGCCGGGCTCCTCGCGGTCTCCCAGTACCTGGCGGCCGCCGGGGCCGACGAGGGAGAGGCCGCCGAACTCGCGCCCGGGGGGCCGCCCTTCACCTCCGCCGAGGGAGTCCTCTTCGAGCTGGAGACCCTCGACCCCGGTGCCTGGGCCGCCTTCTGGCGGGCCCTGGAGGCACCCGCGGACGCGATCCGGGCGGGCTGGCGTCCGTTCCAGTTCCGCTACGCCACGGCCTGCGCGCCCTTCCCGCCGGTGCTGCACGAGGTCACGCGCGGGAAACCGCTGGAGGAGATCCGCCGGGCCGCCGACCTGTCGGGGGCCGAGGTGTGCGCCCTGCGGACCCTGGCGGAGCGTCACGCGGAGGCCGACGGTGCGCCGCCCTGGTCGTTCCTGCCGGTCGGAGGCGAAGCGTTCCAGCGGCCCCCGCGCACGGCGAAGCCGGTCGGACCCGAGGCCGACGGCGGTCCGCTGACGGGCCTCACCGTGCTGGAGGCCGGCCGGCGCATCCAGGCGCCCCTCACCGCCCACCTGCTGGGCCTGCTGGGCGCCGAGGTGATCAGGATCGAGCCGCCGGGCGGGGACCCGCTCCGCGGCATGCCGCCGACCTCGTCGGGCATATCGGCGCGCTGGCTCGCCCTCAACCGCGGCAAGAAGGCCGTCGAGATCGACATCAAGGCGGCGGCCGACCGGCGCAGGCTGACCGAGATGGCCGCCGGCGCGGACGTCTTCCTCCACAACTGGGCTCCGGGCAAGGCGGCCGGACTGGGCCTGGACGCGGAGGACCTGGCCAGGGTCAACCCCGCCCTCGTGTACGCGTACACCGGCGGCTGGGCGGGCCGGATCGACGACGCTCCCATGGGCACCGACTTCATGGTCCAGGCCCGTACCGGCGTCGGCGAGGCGGTCCGGCCCGAGGGCGAACCGCCCGCACCGTCCCTGATGACGCTGCTCGACGTGCTCGGCGGACTGCACGGGGCCGAGGCCGTCCTGGCGGGACTCCTGCTGCGCGAGCGCACCGGCAGGGGGATGCGTGTGGACTCCTCGTTGCTGGGAGCGGCCGACACCCTCACCGCCCCCGCGCTGGCACGGATCGGGCGGGGCGAGAACCCTCGCCGTCCGGCCGGCTTCCGCCGGCCCCTACGCACGGCGGACGGCTGGATCGCGCCCGCCGACCGCGATGCCCGGGCCGCCGCGGCCCACGACCTGACCGCACTGCCCACCGCGGAGGCGCTGGCGCTGCTGCACGGCCACGGTCTGGCCGCGACCACCGTCACCACGGACCTCTCCGCCCTCCACCACGATCCGCGTTTCGGCGGTGCGATCCACCGCGACGCGCACGGCGCCCCCGCCGTCCCGGCCCCTTGGAGCTTCGCATGACCGTCGACCTGCACGACCTGCTGCCCGCCGGACTCCGCCGCTCCTGGGCGACCGACGGAACCTGCCCCGACCTCGACCTCTACAGCCTCTTCAGGGCCCGCCAGATCGCCGACCCGCACCACACTGCCGTCCTCGACGCCAAGGGCAAGCTCTGCTACACGGCACTCGACCGCAAGGTCCGATGTCTGGCCGCCGGTCTCAGAGACCTCGGCATACGCGAGGGCGACGTGGTCGGCGTGCAGCTCCCCAACCACCGCAACGCCGTCATCGCCGACCTGGCCCTGGCCGCCCTCGGCGCCGTCGCCCTGCCCTTCCCCGTGGGCCGCGGCGTCTTGGAGGCCGAATGCCTGCTGCGCCGTGCTCAGGCCGTGGCCGTCATCGCCGCCGTCGAACACCGCGACTTCCACCACGCCGCCGACCTCCATGTCCTCACCCGGTCCCTGCCCGACCTGCGCCACGTCGTCGCCGTCGGTCCCGGCCAGGCGCCGGAGGGAACGGTGGCGTGGGCCGGACTGATGCGCAGTGATCCGAAGGCGTTCACGCCCGCACGTCCCGACCCGGACAGCGCCGCCCGCATCCTGGTCTCCTCCGGTTCCGAGGCCGAGCCCAAGATGATCGCGTACTCGCACAACGCGCTGGCCGGCGGGCGGGGCAACTTCCTCGCGTCGCTCATGCCGGACCGGACGCCGCCCCGCTGCCTCTTCCTCGTCCCTCTTGCCTCCGCGTTCGGCTCCAACGGCACGGCGGTGACCCTCGCCCGCCACGGCGGCACACTGGTCCTGCTCGACCACTTCACCCCGGACGCCGCCCTCGCGGCCCTGCGCGAGCACCGGCCCACCCACGTCCTGGGCGTGCCGACGATGGTCCGCATGATGCTGGAGCGTCTCGACGCGGACGCCGAACCCCTCCCGGCGCCGACCGCCCTCGTCCTCGGCGGGGCGCCGCTGGACGAGACCACCGCGGCCGCCGCGGCGAAGGCGTTCGGCTGCCCGGTCGTCAACCTGTACGGCTCCGCCGACGGGGTCAACTGCCACACCGGGCTTGCCCACACGGTTCCGCCCACCGACGGCTCGGGCGTCGTCGCCGGCCTCCCCGACCCCCGCGTCACCGAGATCCGGATCGCCGACCCGGACACCCACGACGCGCTCGCCGACGGCGCCGTCGGCGAGATCATCTCCCGGGGCCCGATGTCCCCGCTGTGCTACGTCGGCGCACCCGACCTGGACGCCCGCTACCGCACGCCCGAGGGCTGGGTCCGCACCGGCGACCTCGGATTCCTCGACGCCGACGGCGTCCTGCACGTGGTCGGACGGCTGAAGGACATCGTCATCCGGGGCGGCGCCAACATCAGCCCGGCCGAGGTCGAACGCGAGCTCACCTCGCACCCGTTGGTCCGGGACGTGGTGTGTGTCGGGGTCCCCGACCCCGTGATGGGAGAACGCCTCGCGGCCTGTGTGGTCCCCCGGGGTGAGGACGCCCCCACCCTGGAATCCCTTGGCGAGCACCTGTCCGCGCGGGGCATGGAACGCCGCAAGCACCCCGAACGGCTCCTGGTCGTCCAGGCCATGCCGCTCACCGCGGCGGGCAAGCCCGACCGGGCCGCGCTGCGGGACCGTCTCACCCCGAGCGGGACGGACCCCGTCGCCCGGGAGGAGCGGCCGCCATTCGCGCAGGCGGGCTGATCAGGAGGGCCGGTCACGCGCGCACCGCGTGACCGGCCCCGACCCGACCACCGCCCCACGCCGGCGGACGCCTGGACATCCGGAGCGTGTACGAACCCTCGGAGGCGGTCCCCGAGGCCGGGAAACGCACGCGGGTGCGTCCGAAAGGGAACGCACCCGAGTGGGCCCGCCGCGCGGTGCGGGCCGAAGGCGGCCGTGCCGGCGGGGCCGGCGTCACGGGGTCAGGATCCGCCCATCCCCTTCTTGATCTCGGTCGCGGCGTTGCGGTAGACGGCCAGCAGGTCGAGGTCGTCGCCGGGGTAGTTGACGATCTGCACCTGCCTGGCGCCGGAGTCGGGCAGCACGGTGCCGGTCGACATGTGGGCGTTGTCCAGGACCAGGGCGGGCTTCTTGCCGGAGAGTTCGGCCAGCTGCGCGGGGGTCACGGCCTCCGGTCCGTACGTACCGGCCGGGGTGATGCCCGCGAGCTTCGCCGCCCAACCGGTGAACACCTGGGTGACGGTGACGGGGCTCTTGCCGCCGGGCCAGGCCGCCTGGACGTCCTTGTTGAGCTTGCCGTACTCGCTGTCGAATCCGGTCTTCCACTTCGTCGCGGCGTCCGTCGTGCCGAAGAGCGCGGCCAGCTTGTCGACCTCTGCCTTGACCTTGTCCGGGTCGTTGTCGAGGTTGACCTCGACCAGCTTCGCCTTCGAGCCGGCCGCCTCCTTGATCTTCGCGGCGTACGGCTCGAACGGCGCGTAGAGGACGAAGTCGGCCTGGGCGACGGCGGCGAGGTCGGAGGGCTTCGGGTCGTAGTCGGGGGCGTGGTGCACCGACTGCGGGACGATGACCTTGACGTCGTCGGCGCCGGCGGCCTTGGCGAACGCGCCCTCCCAGGTCGTGGTGACCACGACCGCGGGCTTCTGCTCGGCGTCGGCGGGTGCCGAGGACGCTCCTGCCGAGGCCGAGGCCGAGGCCGACGACGAGGGGGAGGACGTGTCGTTCTTGTCGCCGCCGCAGCCGGTGACGAGGGTCAGGCCGAGCGCGCTCAGTGCGAGGAGGGACGGGATGCGGACGCCGGTGCGCGCCATGAGGTGGTTCTCCGTTCGGATATGAGGTGCACGGCGAGGACGACCGCCCCCGCCGTCAGGACGAGGACGGGCCCGGGCGGCCAGTCCAGCCACAGGGCCAGCAGGAACCCG
Organism: Streptomyces bikiniensis; assembly: GCF_000716625.1. Classification (NCBI taxonomy): domain Bacteria; kingdom Bacillati; phylum Actinomycetota; class Actinomycetes; order Kitasatosporales; family Streptomycetaceae; genus Streptomyces; species Streptomyces bikiniensis. The sequence continues at coordinate 90,536 of NZ_JNXJ01000001.1, forward strand.
GTCAGGTTCACCGCGACCCCGATCCCGATCGCCCACAGGGTGATCGACTTCAGTGAGCGGCCCAGCCGCCGGGCGGCGAGAGCGGGCAGCAGGGTGAGCGCGTCGACGAGCAGGGCGCCGGTGAGCTTGATCGCTCCGGCGACCGCCACGGCCACCAGGACCAGCAGTGCGGCGGTCAGGGCGCGGACCGGGACGCCCGAGCACTCGGCCAGCTCCCGGTCGTACAGCAGCAGGCCGACGTCCCGCCGCCGCCACCAGAACAGCGCCGGCACGACGACGGCCAGCGCGCCGAGCACGATCAGGTCCGGTGTGCCGACGGAGAGGATCGAGCCCCACAGCAGCGCGAACGCACCCGAGGCGTTCACCCCGGACACCGCCAGGAGCAGCAGGGCCCCCGCGATGGCCAGGCTCATCAGCAGTCCCATCGCCCCGGACAGTCCGTCCGGCGTACGGGCCAGGGGCGCCACGCCCGCCCCGGCCAGGGCGCAGGCCACCAGCGCGCACAGCATCGGGTCGAGCCCCGTGATGAGGCCGACGGCGATCCCGAACAGCGCGACGTGCATCATCGCGAACCGGACCGGCATGATGTCCAGACCGACGATGATCACGCCGATGACGGGCAGACCGACGGCCGCGAACAGCAGGGCGAGACCGGCCCGCTGGACCGGGACGAGCTGGAGCAGCGCGCCGACGTCGGCGGTCGCGAGGGTGCTCACCGGACCTCCCGCAGCCGGCCCGCCGCCATCTCCAGGACCCGGTCGCACCGGTCGGCGAGCGCCCGGTCGTGCGTGACCACGACCAGGGTCACCGGCAGCGACGCCAGGACGTCCGCGGCTTCGGCCTGTCCGTCGAAGTCGAGTGCGGCGGTCGGTTCGTCGGCGAGCAGCACCTGCGCTCCGGCGGCGACACAGCCGATCGCCCGCGCGAGGTACATGCGCTGGAGCTGCCCGCCCGACAGGGTGTGCAGCGGCCGTTCGACCAGCGTGCCCACCCCGAGCCGGCCGGCCGCTTCCGCGGCCTCCGCGGGCGCACCACCGCTGGCGAGCAGTTCGGCACCGAGCAGGGGGAACCGGCCGACAGCAGGCTTCTGCGGGATCCAGGCGCAGGAGCGCCGCCGCCACGCCCACTCGGCCGCCGTGCCGGTGCCCCGGCCACCGACCAGGATCGATCCGCCCGCCTGCCGGTGCAGACCCAGGACGGCGCGCAGCAGCGTCGTCTTGCCCGATCCGTTCGTCCCGGTCAGTGCCACCCGGTCCCCGGCGGCGATCTCGAGGTCGACCCCCGAGACCGCCTCCACACGGCCGTGCCTGCACATGACCCCGTGCATCCGCACGTCCAACCCGCCCATCCCACACCTTTCAGACGGCACGTGTGAGGAGCCGGTTCGCTCCTCCCCCAGCGAGTAGTCGGATGGAGCGCGGTGCTGGTTCCAGGACGCGCCGTTCCGCCGGAATCGAGCCGCGCGCGATTTCTCCGCCGAGGTGCGCCGGCCGTGGTCCGGCGGGCGCGCGGGCGCGTCGGAGGGCCGGGGCCGGGGCGGTTCCGCCGGAAGGAGCCGGTGCCGGTGCCGTCCGGGTTACCGAGGAGCACAGGGACGATCCTCACGTGGGATCCGCCTCGCGTGGCAGGCGTTCCGAGGGGATTCCCGTGCCAGGATGACGCCGCCGGACCACGTGGGAATTCGCCTTCCCGAGCGTGGACCGTTCCGGGCCTGTCGGCCGCGTGTTTCGCCACATCCCGCTTCACGGAGGGGATGCGGCCGGCAGGTCCCTCGTGGCGGACGCGATCCTGTCCGGCCGAATGACCACCGTGTTCGTCCCTTCTGGTCCGCCGACACCTGGAACGCGGTCTTCCGCGGTGCGGATCCGGCCCCGGTCTGTGAGCACCGGGTACGAGCTGTCAGGATGCGTGCCATGACGGTCGGGGGGAGCTTGCGCGTGGCGCGCGCCGCGATGTTCGCGGTGGTGTGCGTGGTGCTCGCGTCCGTCGGTCACGTGCTCATGTCCGGCGAGTCCCTGCCGTGGCACGTTCTCGTCCTCTCCCTCGCGGCCGTCGGCGGTGCCGGCTGGGCGGCCGCGGGCAGGGAGCGCGGCCGCGTGGCGGTGGTGGCGCTCACCCTCGCTGTCCAGGCGGGCCTGCACGGGGCCTTCACCCTGGCCCAGGCACTGTCCTCGTCCCCGGCGGGGACATCCGGCGCGGAGTCCGCGCTGGCGCGACGCTGGGCCGACTACCTCCTGTGCGGGTCGCACAGTGACCTGGCCGCCGCGGCGCGCGCCTACGACGTGGCCGAGGACGCCGGTCTGATCCGGAACCTCAAGATGCCGCCGTTGAGCGACGGTTCGTCCGCGATAGTCGCCCTTCAACACACGGGGCACGGCGGGGGGCACGGAGGCGGCGGCCACGACATGGCCGCGATGACCGGTACCGCCTCGTGGGGCATGCTCGCCGCGCACGCCGCCGCGGCCCTGCTGTGCGGGCTCTGGCTCGCCCACGGCGAGCGCGCCCTCTTCCGTATCCTGCGCGCGGCCACGGACCGTGTCCTCGTCCCCTTCGCGCTCCTGCTGGCGATGCCCGCTCCGACGTGGGAACCGCCGAGGACGCCCTCCCTCGACCAGCCTGTGCGGCCGACCCGGCTGCGGCTGCTCGTCCACGCGCTCATCACCCGGGGTCCTCCGGTGGGAGCCGCTGTCGTCTGACGGCGGAAGAACCCGGACCGCGGCCGTACGCCGTCCGGGAGCACCCCCGTGCCCCCGCACGGGGCCCACCCCCTCACGGGCAGCCGACGGACGCGTGCCGTCGTGCCCGGAACACGGAAGGACCCGATCCCACGATGAGCCCTGTCCTGTCCGAAGACGTCACGGACGACGACCTCACCGCCTGGGCCCTCGCCGCCTCCCGCGGCGACGCCGACGCCGTCGACCGCTTCGTCCGCGGGGTCCAGAGCGATGTGCGGCGGTACGTCGGCCGGCTCGCCGACGACGCCCAGGCGGCCGAGGACCTGACCCAGGAGACGTTTCTGCGCGCCCTCACCAGCCTGCACCGCTACGAAGGGAGGGCGCCGGCGCGGCTGTGGCTGCTCTCCATCGCACGGCGCGCGGTGATCGACAGCATCCGCTACAAGACGTCCCGCCCACGTGTCTCCGACGTCGCCGACTGGCAGGACGTCGTCGAGCGGACACAACCGACGGACCTGCCCGGTTTCGACGAGGGCGTGCTGCTGCGGACCCTGATCGGCGCGTTGCCCGAGGACCGGCGGGAGGCGTTCGTCCTCACACAGGTGCTCGACCTCTCCTACGACGAGGCCGCACGGGCCGCCCACTGCCCCATCGGCACGGTCCGGTCACGGGTCTCCCGCGCGCGGGCGGCGCTGGCACAGTCGGTGAAGCACCCCGAAGGGATGCCCGTGGCCGCCTGAGGCCGACCGGTCCCCGGGCGCTCCCGGTCGTTTCCGTCCGCCGTCCCCGGCGGACGGAAACGACCGGGAGCCGCGGGCCGGACGTGAGCGACCGCGAGCGGGGCGGTCCTCAGGCCGACGCCACCGCGTCCAGCCTGCCTTCCTTCGCCTCCTCGACGAGCGAGGCGAACTGGTCCGCGCTCATCTCCACCTTCTGTCCGAAGTCGTCGGTGATCACCACCCGGCGCTCCGGGGGCGCGCTCTCGTCCACGAAGAGCTGGGGGCAGCCGCAGTCGCACTTTCCGCAGAACGTCGCCAGGGGCTCCAGAGAACCGATGTCAGCCATCACCACACGCCTTTCTCGATCACATCCGTACCAGGGCCGCACGATGCCGCCCCGTCCTCACGGACGGAGGAGTCCTGCCCGGCCGAGCGACACGCACGCCCGTCCGGAGAGCCGCCTGGGAGCACGAGGACCGGCCCTGTGCTCCCGATGCCCCCGATTCCGGCCATCCGCCGGAAACCGGACACCGCTTTCGTACGACCCTTCCGGCGGGGCGGCCGTTCCGCCCGGTCGCCGAGGGTGTGAGGGGGCGGGACTTCCCACCTGTTTGTCCCGTTGGTCGTTGTGGTGAGGCACCTCACTCGGACGGGGACGGGCAGGCGTCGGCACCGGTCGTGCGGTGCAACTCCGTTGGTCGTGCGCGAAGCTGACGGTGCGTGTGCGGGAGACGTCGCGGGGGAGCCGGGAAGCGGCGTCACGGGCCCTGCCCGGGCGGGCTACCTTGTGGCCGTGCGCGGACCCGGGAACTGGCTGAGGCGGACCCGGGCGGGTCTGCTCGGGGCCTTCGCATGCCTGTTGCTCGGCGCCGCCGGGCATGCGGCGGCGGGCGGGCGACTGCCCGGCGCGACGGGGCTCGCGGGGATCTTCGTCGTGCTGGCGGTCCTGTGCGGGGCGGTGTCGGCGCTGCGCCGTCACCGCTTCGCGGCGACCGCTCTCACGCTCGGTCTCGTCCAGAGCGTCCTGCATCTCGTGTTCCACGCGATGACCGGCGGGCACGGCGGGCACACCGCGGAGTCCGGCGGCGGGCACATGGCGCACATGGAGCACACGAGCCACGCCGGGCACGCTGAGATGCCGACCGGTTCCGTGGCCCCGGGACACTCCATGGACGCCGGGATGACGCCGGCCCACACGCTCGCGGCGCTCGGCGCCTCGGTGTGCCTGATCCACGGCGAACGCCTCCTGGCACGTCTGTCCCGGCTGCTCCTGAGCCCGCTGCCGCGCGCCCTCGTGCCCGCGGCGGTGCCGGTTCCACCGAAGCTGCCGACCGGGAGGCCCGACCGCCCCCTTCCCCCCTCGCACGGTGTGCTGCTCGCCCGCACCCGCCCCCGGCGCGGCCCGCCCCCGGTGACGTACGCCTGATCACCACCCCGCCCCGACCGGCGGTCTTCCCCGTGCCGACGGCGCCTCGCGCGCCCGGCCCGGTTTCCGTACGTCCCCATGGAGCACACACATGTCTTCCGTCACCGAATCCACCAGACCGAGAGATCCCTCCGGCGCGCCGGACGAGGCGCCTTCGGGCCGGTCCCGGCAGGGCGTACGCGCCCTGCTCGTCCGGCTCCACTTCTACGCCGGCGTGTTCGTCGCCCCCTTCCTCTTCGTCGCCGCCCTGACCGGCCTCCTCTACACCTTCACCCCCCAGCTCGACCAGCTCCTCTACGGAGACCAGCTGCGGGTGGAGCAGACCGGCGAGCGGGTGCTGCCCCTGTCCGAGCAGATAGCCGCCGCCCGGGCCGCCCACCCCGAGGGCACCCTCACCTCGGTGATCACCCCGTCGGGTCCCGAGGACACGACCCGCGTCGAGCTGTCGCTTCCCGAGCTCGGGGAGAAGCAGCGGACGGTCTTCGTCGACCCCTACACGGCCGAGGTGAAGGGCGAGCTGACCACCTGGTTCGGCTCGACCCCGGCGACGACCTGGCTGGACGACCTGCACCGCAACCTGCACCTGGGCGAGTTCGGCCGGATGTACTCCGAGGTCGCGGCGAGCTGGCTGTGGGTCATCGCCGCCGGCGGGCTCGTGCTGTGGATCGGCCGCAGCCGCGGACAGCGGGCGAAGTCGGCACGCGGTGTCCTGCTGCCCGACCGCTCGGCGCGTGGCGTACGCCGTACGCGCGGCTTCCACGCCGCGACCGGCGTCTGGCTCGCACTGGGCCTGTTCTTCCTGAGCGCCACCGGTCTGACCTGGTCCCACTACGCCGGTGAGCGCTTCGGGCAGGTCCTCGACGCGGCGCGGGGCCACGCGCCCGAGCTCGACACCCGGCTGCCCGACGCCCCCGAGCCCGCGGCGGAGGACGGCGGCGAGCACGCGGGGCACGCGGGTCACGACACGGGCGCGGGCGAGGCGCCGAAGGCGGACCCGGCGGACTTCGACAAGGCGCTGGAGGCGGCGAGGAAGGCCGGTCTGGGCGGCACCGTCACGCTGACGCCCCCCGCCGACACCGCCGGCGGCTGGGTCGTGGCGCAGTCCGACAACGTGTGGCCGGTCCACTACGACAGCGTGACCGTGGACGCCGCGAAGGGCGAGGTCACCTCGCGCGTGCGCTGGGCCGACTACCCGGTCCTCGCGAAGCTGACCAAGCTCGGCGTCCAGGGGCACATGGGCGTGCTGTTCGGCATCGTCAACCAGATCGTCCTCGCGCTCGTCGCGATCGGCCTGATCCTGGTGACCTTCTGGGGCTACCGCATGTGGTGGCAGCGCCGTCCCACCCGCGAGGACCGCTCCGGACGCCTGGGCAAGGCGCCCGCGCGGGGTGCGTGGCGTCAGCTCCCGCTGCCCGTCCTGATCATCGGAGTCCCGGCCGTCGTGGCACTCGGATGGGCGCTGCCGCTGCTGGGCGTCACCCTCGCGGTGTTCCTGGTCGCCGATGTCGTCGTCGGACTCGTGCGGCGCGCCCGCACGGCATGACGGCCCGGCCCGGGGCTGCGACGCGCGGCCCCGGGCCGACTCCCCGATGTGACTCACGTCACTGCATGATGAAGGAACTACCCCTCCCCGGTATCCGACCCCTGTCATACCTCCCTCCCGTCGACGGGAGGGAGAAGGATGTGACCGGAGGCCGTTGCCGTGGAACAGACGCCAGTCCGCGCGAGGGCGTTCGCCCGCTTCCTGCCGCCGCCCGCGGTGTGCGGCTTCCTGCTCCTTCTCGGGGTGGTGTTCGCGGGCGCCTACGCGGCGGGAGCCGCCGTCGGACCCGTCGCACCCGGCATCGTGGGCCCTGCCCCGCCCGGCTCCGGGCAGGACGGGACCACTCCCGGACACCACTCGGGCGGCCACTGATGACCGCGGGAACCGGGACCGGAACCGTCACGGACCTCGTCGTGGGGGGCATGACGTGCGGAGCGTGCGTACGCCGTGTCGAGCGGAAGCTCGGCAAACTGGAGGGGGTCGCCGCAGAGGTGAACCTGGCCACCGGCCGGGCCCGGGTGACACACCCTCGTGAGGTCACCCGGGACGCCCTCGTGGCGGCGGTGGAAGCGGCCGGATACACGGCCGAGGTGCCGCGCCCCGAGCCCACGCCCGAGACCGGCCCGGATCAGAACGAAGGCACCGGGACCGACCCGGAGCGTCAACGACTCGTCGTCACAGCCCTGCTGTCCCTGCCCGTCCTGATCCTCTCCATGGTCCCGGCCGCCCAGTTCACGAACTGGCAGTGGTTGTGCCTGGCGCTGTCCGCGCCGGTGGCGGTGTGGAGTTCGTGGCCGTTCCACCGGCAGGCACTGCGGGGACTTCGTCACTCGACGGCGACGATGGACACCCTGGTCTCCCTCGGCGTCCTCGCCTCCTTCTCCTGGTCCCTCTACGCCCTCTTCCTGGGCGGTGCCGGTGAACCGGGCATGCGCATGGACTTCACCCTGCTTCCCTCGGCCGGGGACGGCATGGCCCACGTGTATCTGGAGGCGGCGGTCGGCGTACCGCTGTTCGTCCTCCTCGGACGCTTCCTGGAAGCCCGCGCCCGGCTCGGTACGGGTGAGGCGCTGCGCGCCCTCGCCGACCTGGCCGTCAAGGAGGTCACCGTCCGCCGGGGAGAAGCCGAAGTGGCCGTCCCGGTCGAGGAGCTGCGCACGGGCGACCTCTTCGTCGTACGGCCCGGTGAACGCGTCGCGACGGACGGGCAGGTCGCCGAGGGCGGTTCGGCCGTCGACCTGTCGCTGGTCACCGGGGAGTCGGAACCGGTCGAGGTCGCCCCGGGCCAGGACGTCACCGGCGGCTCGGTGAACGTCGGCGGACTGCTCGTCGTCCGCGCGACCGCCGTCGGCGAGGACACCCGGCTCGCCCGCATCACCCGCATGGTCACCGACGCCCAGGCCGGCAAGGCCCGCGCCCAGCGACTCGCCGACTCGGTGGCCGGCGTCTTCGTCCCGATCGTCCTCACCCTCTCCGCCACCGTCCTCGGCTTCTGGCTCGGTGCCGGAGGCGATCCCCAGGCCGCCGTGACCGCGTCCGTCGCCGTCCTGGTCGTCGCCTGCCCCTGCGCCCTGGGGCTCGCCACACCCACGGCGCTCATGGCGGCCACCGGCCGCGGAGCACGCCTCGGCGTCCTGGTCAGCGGCCCCCGAGCACTCGAAGGGCTCCAGCACATCGACACCGTCGTCCTCGACAAGACCGGCACCCTCACCAGCGGACACATGAGCGTCGGCCGGGTGACCGCCGCGGCCGGCGGCCTCGGCGAGGCCACCGCGGTGAAGCTCGCCGGCGCCGTCGAGGCCGGCTCCGAGCACCCGCTCGGCCGGGCGATCGCCGCCCACGCGCGCCGGTCCCCGGGCGGTGGCTCGATCCCCCGCGTCCACGACTTCCGGGCCCTCACGGGAAAGGGCGTCAGCGGCCGGGTGGGGAAGCGGACGGTCGAGGTCGTCACAGCCGAGGCGGAGGAACTGCCCGCGGAGCTGCGGACAGCACTGGAACGGGCCGAGGACGCTGCCCGTACCGCTGTCGTGGTCCGGGTGGACGGGAAGGCACAGGCCCTGCTGGAGGTCGCCGACCTGGTCCGTCCCGGCAGCTACCGGGCGGTCGACCGGCTCCGCAGGCTCGGCGTCCGCCCGGTGCTCGCCACCGGCGACCGCGCGGCCGTGGCCCGCGCCGTCGCAGAGGACCTGGGCATCGCCGAGGTCCACAGCCGCTGCACCCCCGAGGAGAAGGCCCGGCTGGTGGCCCGTCTGCGCGCGGAGGGCCGCCGCGTCGCCGTCGTCGGCGACGGTGTCAACGACGCCGCCGCCCTCGCGGGAGCCGACCTCGGCATCGCCATGGGCGGCGGTACGGACGCCGCCATCGGCGCATCCGACGTCACCCTCGTCCGCGCGGACATCGAAGCCCTCGCCGACGCCGTACGCCTCGCCCGCCGCACCCTCGCCACGATCCGCACCAACCTCGCCTGGGCCTTCGGCTACAACCTCGTCACCATGCCCCTCGCCATGGTCGGCCTGCTCAACCCCATGCTCGCCGCACTCGCCATGTCCGCCAGCTCCGTCCTGGTCGTCGCCAACAGCCTGCGACTGCGCACCTGGCGGCCCGGAGGCACGGCCGAAGCCGCCCGCCGCTCCCGTACCCGCCCGGCGGGCGCCGGCCGGCCCATGGCCGGTGCGCGATGAACACGACGCCGCCCACCGCGTGGCGCTACGACCGCGCCCGCCTCACCGACGCACTCCGCACCGGTGCCGTCGCCCTCCTCCTGGGAGTCGCGGGGATCTTCGGCCTCTCCGCCTGGGCCCTCGCGGGGCACGCGGGCAGCCCGGCCCGGATCGAGGTCCGCGAGGGCCACGTGCTGCTGCCCGCCGTCCCGGGAAGCCCCACCAACGCCTACTTCCCGGTCGTCAACACCGGTGGCGCCCCCGACCGGCTCCCGTCGGCGACGGTACGCGGCGCGTCCCCGGGGCCTGCCGAGCTCACCCGGCACCGCATGAACGAGGCCAACGGGGCCTACCGGGAACCGAACGGCCTCCTCACCGTCCCCGCCCGCACGGAGCTCGCCATGTCCCCGTTCGGCACGGCCCTCACCGTACGGGCGTCACCGCGATGGCGCCCCGGCGACCGCATCACCTTCGTCCTCACATTCGAACGCGCGGGACCGATCACGGCCGACGCGGTCGTCACCCCCCTCGGAACCGTCCCGTCACGGTGACGGGGTTTCCGCGTGACCGCGTCGGGAGACCCTGTGACGGTTCCACGAGGACCCGGCAACAGGTTTCCCCCCGAGAGCTCAGACGCGTGGCGGGTCACGGGAACCGGGGCAGCCTTTCCCCCGACCCCTGTCGTGAACCGACCGGCACGGACCGGCCCGGCACCAAGGAGCGTCCATGCCGTTCCATCGACCTGCCGCACCGGCCCTCATCGCGGCCGTCGGCCTGACCACCGCTGCCTGCGCGGGTTCACCGGAGAACGCCGACGCGAAGGCGAAGGCGACGGCCTCGGCACCGGCCTCGGGCTATCCGGTGACGCTGGAGAACTGCGGCACGAAGCAGACGTTCACCAAGGCTCCCGAGCGGGTCGTGGTCATGAACGGTGCCTCGGTCGCCGAGGTCTCCACCCTCCTCGCCCTCGGCGTCCAGGACCGGATCGTCGCCAACCAGCAGAGCTACGGCCAGTCCGAGGTCCCCGGCCGCGCCGACGCCATCAAGGCCCTGCCGAACGGCGGCACCAAGCAGAACGACGCCTTCGACATCTCCCGGGAGGCCATGCTGCGGCAGCGGCCCGACCTGGTCCTCTCCAACACCTCGTACGGCTTCAACGCCAAGAACGGTTTCGCCACCCGCGACCAGCTCAAGGCCGTGAACGCCCGCACCTACATCTCCCCGCAGGGCTGCGAGGAGGATCCGTCCCGCACGACCCTCCAGGACAGCGACACCCTGCTGCGGGAGATGGGCAAGGTGTTCGGAGACGAGGACAAGGCCGAGAAGATCATCGCCGGCTCCCGGAAGCGGATCGCCGACATCTCCGCCAAGGTCGAAGGCGAGCCCAAGCCCAAGACCATGGTCCTCTTCTCGAACATGTCCATGCGAGCCAACGAGTTCAGCGCGGTCGTCGCCAAAGGCGTCGACAACGACATCCTCGCCAAGGCGGGCGGCACCAACGCCTTCGAGCCCGCCTCCGACACCTCCTTCGCCGACCTGAGCAAGGAGAAGGTCGCAGCCACCGACGTCGAAGCCCTCGTCGTCATCGCCTACAACGACCCGAACGTCACCGCCTACGCCCAGAAGCTGCTCAAGTAGTTCCCCCAGTGGACGGCCTCGAAGAAGAACACGTACGTGGTGCTGTCCGACTCGATGTACCCCGGCCCCAGCAACGACCTCGCCGTGGAGAAGGTCGCCGAGGTGCTGCACCCCGAGGCGTTCTGAGAACTCCGGGCCTCCTCGCGATCGCGGCTGTCCTTTCCGCGGCGCTCGTCGCGGCCATGATCGTGGCGATCAGCGCCTCATCACCCTGGGCGGCATCGGACTCGGCGGCACGGGCGTGGCCGGTGCGGCGTTCCTCGGCGCGCTGCTGGCCGGCGCCGCCGTCTTCGCCCTCGGCCGCCGCCGGGGCCGGATCGCGCCCACCCGCCTCGTCCTCGCCGGAGTCGCCGTCGGCTACGTACTGCTCTCCACCACCAGCTTCGTCCAGCTGTGGGCGACACCCACCGAGCTGCGCACGGTGAGGTTCTGGATGCTCGGCAGCGTCGCGGGAGCCCAGTGGAACCAGATCCCCGTCGTCGCGGCCGTGGTCCTCGTCTGCACCGCCCTGCTCACCGGCTCGGTCATCGCCGTCGTCGGCTCCATCGGCTTCGTCGGCCTGATGATCCCCCACCTGGTCCGTCTCACCACCGGCTCCGACCACCGGCGCCTGCTGCCCCTGACCGCACTCCTCGGCGCGGTCTACCTCGTCCTGGTCGACCTGCTCTCCCGCACCGTCATCCGACCCAGTGAACTGCCCCTGGGCATCCTCACCGCCCTGCTCGGAGCACCGTTCTTCCTCTGGCTGCTGCGCCGCAACACAATGATGGACACCGCATGAAGCCGACCGTCGACAACGTCTGGCTCGCCCTCGCCGGCACCCCCGTCCTGCGCGGCACCGCACTCGACGCCCACCCCCGGCGAGATCGTCGGCCTCGTCGGTCCCAACGGCAGCGGCAAACCCACCCTCCTCCTGGACCTGATCCGCTCCACTGGCGTCACCACCCTGGCCGTCCTGCACGACCTCGATCTCGCAGCCCGCCTCTGCGACCGCCTCGTCGTCCTCCACGAGGGCAGGGCCGTAGGAGCGGGGCCCGTACTCGACGTCCTCACCCCCCGGCTCCTCCGCGAGGTCTTCGACGCCGAGGCCCACGCCGAACGCCACCAGGACGACGTGATCCGAATCGCGTACGCCGCGGCCCCGCTCGTCCAACGAGAGACCCGTGAAGAGGGGTAGGGCGAGTTCACACGGCACGCGTGGGCCGTTCCGGCGAAGCCGTCGGCAAAGGAGAGGCTGCGCAATCCTCGTCCGGTCTTCGCACACAGTGCCCGTAGTGCACATCGGGAATGTCGTTGATGGGACGTAGAGGTGCTCTGACCTGGGATTTCCCTTAACCTGTTTTGCGTAGATCCTATTCTTGTGACGCATCATGTGGAGTGCGTGGCGATTCTGGAGCCTGTTGAGAAGGGCCGCTGACCTGCGGTTTGCCGAGTATGGATGGCAGGTGTGCACGGCGGGTGTCTCGTGGGCTTCGGCGCCCCGTCCGGTTCGGTGAGGTGGGAAGGGCGGGGCGCTCTCGTCGAGGTCGTCGTCAGCGGTTGGCTGTCAGGAGTGCTCGGGCGCGGTGGACGAGTGCCTGGCGCACCTCGTCGGGGGACAGCACGGTGAGGGGTGTGGCCAGGCCGAGGAGGTAGTCGGCGAGGCAGTCGACGCTGTTGCCGCCGATCCGGACCACGGTGGCTTCGGGGCCGTCGGGGCTGTGCGTGCCGATGGTGGGCGGGATTCTTCGCAGGGCGTGGTCCAGGGGCAGCGGAAGGCGGATCGTCGTACAGACCGGATAGACGACGCTTGCCATCCCGTCGGAGACCAGGGCCGCGGCGCCGGGCGGGTCGGTCAGATCGGCCGCATCGGCGGTGGGACGCACGCTCACCACCCGGTCGGCGCGGAAGGTGCGCCACTGCCGCTTGGTGACGTCCCGGGCGACCAGGTACCAGCGCATGCCGGTGTGGACCAGGCGGTACGGGTCGACGGCCCGCACGGAGGCCCGGCCGGCGTGGTCGCGGTAGGAGAGGGTGGTGCGCAGCGCGCCGTGGCAGGCCCGCGCGAGTTCCAGCAGTACGAGCGAGTCGATCTGCGGTTCGCCGGAGCGAGGGGTGTGTTCGAGGGCGCCGTCCAGCGCGCTCAGCCGGTCCGAGAGGCGTGCGGGGAGGCTCTGGCGGAGTTTGAGCAGAGCGGCGAGGGCCGCCTGCCCGGTGCCGAGGACTCCGCTGAGCGCGGCCTCGCGCAGGGCGACGGCGACGGCCAGGGCCTCCTCGTCGTCCAGGACCAGCGGCGGCGTCCGGGCACCGGGGCCGAGCCGGTAGCCGCCCCAGGGGCCGGGCGCGGACTCGACTCCGTAACCGAGGTCCCGCAGCCGGGCGACGTCCCGGCGGACCGTGCGGTCGGTGACCGCCATGCGCTCGGCCAGTTCACGGCAGGTCCATTCGGGGCGCGCGGACAGCAACGACACCAGGCGCAACAGACGGGAAGAGGTCCTGATCACGATCGGTCAGTCTTCCGTACGACCAGGACAGGCCCTGTCCGGGTCGTGGCCTACGGTCCCCTCTCATGAACACACCGGAGATCCGTATGCTTTCCGTCGACTTCGACTGCCTCGACCCGGCCGAACAGGCCCGCTTCTACGGCGCGGCCCTGGACCTGCCCGTGCTGTACCGCAGCGACGACTACGTCCTGCTGGGACGGGCGGGAGCGCCCGGACTCGGCTTCGTCCGCCAGGAGGGCTTCCGGCCCCCGGCCTGGCCCGACCCCGCCCACAGCAAGCAGGCCCACCTCGAACTGGGTGTCGACGACCTGGACGCCGCGCAGGAGAGGATGCTCGCCCTGGGTGCCGTCCTGCCCGCCTTCCAGCCGCAGCCCGACGCGTGGCGGGTGCTCCTGGACCCGGCGGGCCATCCCTTCTGCCTGGCGACACACGGAATCTGAGCCCGTCCCGCAGCCGGCGTGTCGTCGGTACGTCAGCACCAACGCGTACGGGGGCAGTTCCACCCGCCGCCACCACCGCCACCGCCACCGCCGCCGTCCGACGAGCCACCCGACCCGCCCGGCAGTCCGTTCGGGAAAGCGCTGTTGCGGTGCCGGTCACCGGGGAACGGATCGCGGTAGTCGGGGTCGCCGTCGTCGTCCCGGTCGGGCAGGCTCGGCCGATCGCCGTCCTCCCCGTCGGGAGCGGGGCAGCCGTTGTCCGGGTGGGTCAGTTCGAGTGTCACCCACAGGTCGACGGTGACGTCCCGGCCCTTCGCCGGGTCGGTCACGCACACCCGCCAGTCGTCGTACTCCCCCTCGTCGGGGAGCTGGTCGTTGACGTACGCCGCGGACGCCATGACGTGGTCGGCCGGTACGGTCCCGAGGGCGGCGACCTCCTTGTGCGCCGTCCTCCACGTCTTCCGGATCAGGTCCGGCATCGTCGGCCACGGGACCGCGCCCCCGTCCTCCCGGGGACACGGGGCGCCCTTCTTCACCGCGCCGAAGTCGATCGTTTTCGTGCCGGACGAGGTCCAGCCGGTGCGCTGGAAGCAGACGGTCCAGTTGAGCCGCATCCAGATGCTCTTGTCCTGGTCCGACGCGTCGTGCTCGTCCACGCCGAAACCAGCGGCCTCCGCGGCTTCCCGCGCGTCGTCCAGGGACATCCCCCGGTAGTCCTTCGCCGTGGGGCGGGGCTCGGCGGTCGGCGACGGCGAGGGCGACGGAGACGGAGACGTCCGGGCCGGGATGCCCGCCGTGCCCGCGCCCGCCGTGCCCGTGCCCACCGCGGCTTTCCCGTCCGGCCGTGCCGCGGTGCCCCGGGTTCCGTCCTCGGGCTGGTCCGGGGCGACCGAGCCGAGCAGCGCGAACGCCGCCACCGTGGCGACCACCTTCGTGCCCCGGCTCCAGGAACCGTCCTTCCAGACCAGGACGACGGCGACGACCATCACCGCGAATCCCAGATACGGGCTGATCAGCCCCAGTACGGGGACGGCGAGGAAGAACCCGGCGCGGGCGCGGACGGTCTGCCACCAGCGGGCGCGGGGAGCCGCCGGATCCGGCGACGGGCGGGAAGGAGCGGACGGGCGTTGCATGGGCGGTGTCTTCTCTGGCGCTGGGGCATGACGGCCCGCGAGGTCCTTCGGGACGTCTGTCGAGCGACCGCATCGTACAAAGTGCGCAAGGCGCCGGTCGCGTGGCATCGGCGCCGGCCGTCCGGGAGGCCGCCGGGCTCGGCGGAGAACCGCCCGGCCGTGATCGCGGGGGCGGCTGCCGTTCCGCGACGGAGGGAACGCTGTGCACGGGGAGATCGGGGGACGGGGTGAACCGCCTGGTCAGGCCCGGTTCTCCGCGCTCCTCGTCCCGCGGTTTTCCGCAGGGAGGGCCCGGTGGTCTCCCGTTCGCCTCTCCGGTGGGGTCGGGTCGGTGGCGTAGGCGCGCAGGAACATGTCCAGCAGTTTGTCGATCGCGGTTTCGTCGACCGGTCTGGTCGTGAGCAGGTGGCGGTAGTAGAGGCCGCCGCACAGGATTTCGGTGGCGAAGGCCAGGTCCGTGTCGGCGCGCAGTTCGCCGGTGTCCCGGCCGCGGGCGATGCGGTCCAGGGTGCGCTGCTCGACGGTCCGCAGGAAGCGCTCGTCCAGGGCGGCGCGGAGGGAGGGGTCGGACTGGGCCTCGGCGATGACGGCGCGGTAGACCGGTCCGATCGGCGGTTCGGACAGGGCCGCGGCGGAGCGGACGAACTGTTCGCGCAGGTCGCGGCGGACGTCGCCGGTGTCGCGGTGGTCCAGGTCCGTGGTCCATGCGCGGTTGAGGGCGTCCATCAGCAGCGCCGCCTTGGACGGCCAGCGCCGGTAGATCGTGTGCTTTCCGACCCCGGCCCGGCGTGCGATGGCCTCGATGCTCAGGCCCGCGTATCCGACCTCGGCCGCCAGGTCGAGCGTCACCTGGAGCAGTGCGTCGGTGCGTGCGGTGCCCCGGCGCCGTGGGGGCGGGGGTGTGTTCGGCATGGGTCGGATCCTAACGGCACGCACCATGCCGTTGACACGGCGCGGGTGGGGAAGCAGGATGATCACCCGAACGGCACGCACCGTGCTGTTCCGTACCGGGGGTGGACCCCCGCCGACGAGGAGGGGCGGCCCGTCGAGCGCGGCACCGTGCGCATGCGGACCGGCGCGTCCGGCAACCGCCGCCGGACCGGAGGCCCGCTTCCCGGACGCGCCTCCCGGACGTGCCTCCCGGGGCACGCGGGGCGCCCGGTCGCTCCACACCCCGTTCGTCATTCATCCGCACCCCTCAAGGAGCCGCCGTGAAGGTCACCACCTCGACCCTCTCCCTCACCGTCGCCGACGTGGACGCCTCGCGTGAGTTCTTCTGCGCCCACCTCGGTTACGAAGTCGCCATGGCCGCCGACGGCTTCGCCTCGCTCACCCGGGGCGAGGCCGACGCCGCCGCCGACATCGTGCTGCTCCGCACCGGCGCCGAGGTCCTCCCGCCCGAGCAGCGGGACCGGCAGGCCGGCGGCCTGATCCTGGCGCTCACCGTCAGCGGCCTCGACGCCGAGGAGCGCCGACTGCGCGAGGCCGGCGCGCCGATCACGATGCCGCTGCGCGAAGAGCCCTGGGGCGAGCGGCTGTTCCAGATGACGGACCCGAACGGCATCGTCGTCCAGCTCGTCGAGTGGGTCACCCCGGCCGACCCCTCCGCGTAGCGGCGCGACCCGGAGACGGGCGGGCTTCCGGCCGGTTTCCACCGGTCGGGGCGGAGTGCTCCCGGAAGGGGCTCCCGAATCCGGGTGACGGGACGAGGGACGTCCGGGAGTCCCGGAAGCCATCCGTGGCATGCTCGTTCCATGACGGGTAGCCGCGACGAGTTGGACGTGCCTGAGCCGGGAACCAGCGGCTTCGGGGGAGCCACCGCGCTCTCCCGCACGGCCGGTGAGGGCTCCGTCTTCTCGTCGAGCCGCTACGTGGCCCGCCGGCAGCCGACGGTGACGGCCCCGGGCACGCGCCCGCCCGTCCTCACGGAGTCCGCGATCCAGGAGATGCTCGACGGGCTGCCCGGTTCCGCGATCTTCCTCGTGCCGCTGTACGGGGCGGACGGCGGCGTCGAGGACTTCCGGGTCGCGGCGGCCTCGCCCGACGCGCTGGACATCGGGGGCCGCAGGGGCAAGGGGCTGGTGGGACTCAGCGTCCTGGAGACGTACCCGAGCGTGCTCGGCACGGACCTGTGGCGCGGCTACCTGGAAGCGCTGGAGAACGGCGTCCGCTACGAAGGAGAGCCCTTCGAGTACGAGGAAGTGCTCGCCGGCATCCCCCGCCTCTCCCGGTTCGCCGTCCGCGCGTCCGCCTGCCAGGGCGGCCTGATCGTCTCCTGGGTGCGCCTCGACAGCGGCGAGCGCGAGCAGCGCCGCCTGGAGGTGATGCAGCGCCTGGGCAACATGGGCTGGGCCAACTGGGACCTCGTCCGGAACGCCATCACCTGGTCGGAACAGGTCTACGACATCTTCGCCCGCGACCCCTCCCTCGGCCCCGTGACCCTGGAGGAGCTGCCCGGGCACGTCCTGGCCGAGGACCTGCCCGCCCTGGGCGACGAGGTGCGCCGGCTCCTCGGGGACGGGCAGCCCATCGACCACACCTTCCGCATCACCACCCCCCGCGGCGAGGTCCGGCACCTCCGGATCGTCGCGGAGGCCGAGGCGGACGCCCACGGCGCACCGGTCGAGGTCCACGGCTTCTTCCAGGACCTCACCGCCGTGAAGCGGACCAAGGAGCAGCTCCTCGAACGCGAACGGGCCGCCCTGGCGCAGCAGGAGACGCTGGCGACCGAGCGCGTCCTCGCCGCCCGGCTCCAGCACGCCCTGCTGCCCCTTCCCCAGCAGTCGCTGCGCCTCGCCGGCCTCACCGTCGACGTCGCCTACCACCCCCTCCAGCAAGGACTCAACGTCGGGGGCGACTGGTACAGCGCCATCGAACTGCCCGACGGCAGCGCCCTGCTCGTCGTCGGCGACGTCGCCGGCCACGGGCTCGACGCCGTGGCCACGATGGCCCAGCTCCGCTTCACCGCCAAGGGCATGGCCATCACCGGCACCCCGCTCGCCGCGATCCTCGCCCGGCTCAACACCCTCCTGTGGCACAGCGCCGACCGCGCCTACAGCACCGCCACGATGATCATGGGCCGGTACGAGCCCTCCTCCGGCATCCTCACCTGGGTCCAGGCCGGCCACCTGCCGCCCCTGCTCCTGCGCGACGGCGAGGCCCGGTACCTGCCGTCGCCCCGTGGCGTCCTCCTGGGCGCCACGACCGCGCCCCGCTACGACTCGTCCGCCATCCCCCTGCTGCCCGGCGACCACCTGCTGTTCTTCACCGACGGCCTGGTCGAGGCCCCGGGCGTCCTCCTCGACGACGGCCTCGCCCACCTGGCCCGCACGGTCGCCGGGCTCGGCGACGGCCCACGGCCCCTGGACGACATCCTGGGCGCCCTCGTCGACCCGGCCGCCCGCCGCGACGACATCTGCGTCCTGCACGTCAGCGTCTGAGGGGACCGGCCGACCCCGGGCGTCCGACGGAGCCCACCGGCCCCACGGGACCGGAAGGACCCCTCGTCCTCCACGCGAACCTCGTCTCCGACCTCGCGGTCGACCCCGAGGAGCGCGGGGTGCTCCGCGCCTGGGCGGAACAGGCGCCCCGGGAGGCGTGGCCGCTGCGGCCCGGCGACGTCCTGGTGTCCCCGGCGCCCCGTACGCCTCCGCGGCGGCGGCCGAGGCCGCCCTCGACGTGACCGGCGGGCCCGGAGGGCTGTGGGGCGTCGAGGAACGGATCGACGCCGCCCGGTCGGTGAGCATCCAGATGGAGACCGGGCCCGGCGGGACGAAGGCGCTGTTCAGCGGCGGGATGCGGACCGTGGACGGCGCCTTCACCGGTTACCTCTCGCCCCTGCCCGCCCCGGCGGCGCGCGTCGCGGCCACCCTGGAGGCCTGGGGGCACGCCCTGGGCGGCCTCCTCGCGGCGCGCGGGTACGCCGGGCCCTTCGGCCTCGACGCGATGGTGACGCCCGACGGCGAGGTCTTCGCGGGGGAGAGGAACGTGCGGCGCACGGCCACGACCACTCCGCGGGCCATGGTGGCCCGGCTCGCCGCCCGGTCGGGAGCCGGCGACCCGGCCTGGGCGACGGGCAAGGTGCGGCCCCGGCCCCGTACCCCTTCGCCGCGACCGTCGAGCGGCTGCACCGCGAACGGCTCGCCTACGACCCCGTACGCGGCGAGGGGATCGTCCTGTACGCCGGACCGCCACCCGACGGCCTGACCCGGCGTTACGCGGCGATCGCCGGCGACCACGCGGGCGTGGCGCGGTACGAGGAGCTGCTGCGGGCCGCCCGGGCCTCCGCCCCGGGCGGCTCTACGGCTCGATCAGGCCCACCCGGATCGCGTACCGGGTGAGTTCGAGGCGGTCGCGCATGCCCAGCTTCTGGAGCAGGTTGGCCCGGTGCCGCTCGACGGTCTTGGGGCTGATGACGAGGAGGTCCGCGATCTCCTTCGAGCTGTGCCCCTCCGCGACGAGCTTGAGGATCTCCTCCTCGCGTTCGGTCACCGCCTTGTCCGGCAGGGGCCTGCCCTGCTCCGCCCGGTCGAGGTAGGTGCGGATCAGGGCGGTCTCGGCGCCGGGGTAGATGAACGGCTCGTCGCGCACCGCCGCCCGGCACGCCTCCACCAGGTCCCGGTCGGCCACGGACTTCAGGACGTAACCGCTCGCCCCGGCCTTGAGCGCCTCGAAGAAGTACTGCTCGTTGTCGTACATGGTGAGGATCAGGATCCTCAGCTCCGGCTGGAGGCGGCTGAGTTCGCGGGCCGCCTGGAGCCCCGTCCGGCGGGGCATGGAGATGTCGAGGACGGCCAGGTCGATCCGCTCGGAGCGGGCCAGGGCGACGGCCTCCGCCCCGTCCGCGGCCTCGGCGACGACGGTGAGGTCCGGCTCGGCGTCGAGGATCAGCCGCACCCCGTTGCGCACCAGGGCGTGGTCGTCCGCGAGCAGGACGCGGGTCGGTTCCGCTGCGGTCACGACGCCGCCCTCCTCGCGTCGCCGGTCATGACGTCCCCTCTTCGCGGTGCCACCGGTCACGGCGTTCCCTTCTCCGGTCCGCCCTCCGGACCCTTCTCCGGTCCGTCCTGCGGACCCTTGTCCGGCCCGTCCTCCGGTCCGTCCTGCGGACCCTTCTCCGGTTCATCCTCCGGTCCGTCCTGCGGACCCTTCTCCAGTTCGTCCTCCGCCTCGATACGGCGTGCCCCCGCGCCGCCCGTCGTGCCCAGACGGACCTCCGTCCCCCCGGTCCGGCCGCCACGCACCGTCAGTTCCGCGCCGATCAGCAGGGCCCGCTCGCGCATGCCCCGCAGCCCGGCGCCCTCGGGCGCGTTCCCGATGCCCCGGCCGTCGTCCCGTACGAGCAGGCCCACCCCGCCCCCGGGCAGCAGCCGCAGCCACAGGTCGACGCGGCTCGCGCCGGAGTGGCGGGCCGTGTTGGTCAGGCCCTCCTGCGCCACCCGGTAGAGCACGAGCTCCGTCTCGTGGTCGAGCTTCGGCAGACCGGCCTCGATGTGCGGCCGCACCGTCAGACCGCGCGTGGAGAACTCCGACGCCAGCGACCTGAGCGCGCTGTGCAGGCCCAGCTCCTCCAGGACGCCCGGCCGCAGCCGGCGCGCCATCCGCCGGATCTCGTCGAGGCTGCCCCGGGTGGTCTCCTGCGCCTGGAGCAGCTCGGCCCGCAGGTCGGCGGGGGCGTGGTCGGCGGAGTGCTTCAGCTGGAGCAGGACGGCGGTGAGGGTCTGCCCCACCTCGTCGTGCAGCTCCTGCGCGATCCGCCGGCGCTCGGCCTCCTGGGCGGAGAGCACCCGGGCACTGCTCGCGGCCCGCTCGGCCTCCAGCCGGTCGAGCATCGTGTTGAACGTACGGGTCAGGTCCGCGATCTCGCCCCGGCCCGCCACCTCCGCGCGCCGGCCGGGCCGCAGCAGGTCCGCCGTCCGCATCACCCGGGTGAGGCGCTGGAGCGGCGCGAGGCCCACCCGCAGCAGGAAGGCGTTGGCCACGAGCATCGCCACCAGGCCGGCCACGAGGACGAACGCCTCGCCGACGAGGACCGGGGTGGAGACCGTGACGGGGCCGAAGAGCAGCAGCACGGCGACGACCAGGATCGCGGCGTTCAGCAGGAAGAGGCGCCAGTACAGCGACACCGTCCCGCCTCTCCCCGTGCGCACCGCGCGCCCTCCGGCCCGCGGCGGGACCCGTGTCCCGCCTCATCCTGACCGGTTTGTCGGTGTTCTGTCCATCCGTGCTGACACCCATGTTCCGCGTCTCCGCGCGGATGGCACCATAACGGGGCCGCGGGGCGCGGGACGGCGCCGTTCCCCCCGTGGCGCACCCCTTTCCACGACAGGCCGGCGACCGGCCCCGACCGGCCGCGGCCGGTCACGACGACAGGAGGCGACGGGCCAGTGCCTGCCCCACGGACCAGAACGACACCCCTGCCCGGAATCGGAGTCCAGTACGACTTCACGACGCGCGAACACCAGCACCTCTCGGTCATCGCGCACCGCGACGGAACGCGGACGGTGAACGTCTACCGGGCCGACGACCCCGACGCCTGCGCCCAGTCCCTCCACCTCACCGAGGGGGAGACGGCCTCCCTGATCGACGCGCTGATGCCCGCGCACCACAGCCCCAACGTCCTGCACACCACGGACCTGGGACTCGTCGCCGAGCGGATCGAGCTGTCCGCCCACTCGTACTGGAACGGGCGCGTGCTCGGCGACACCCGGATGCGCACCGAGGCGGGCGCGTCCGTCGTCGCCGTACTGCGCCGCTCCGGGGCGATCCCGTCCCCGGCGCCGGACTTCCGGCTCGCGGGCGGCGACACGCTCATCGTGATCGGCACCCGCGAGGGCGTCGACGCCGCGGCCGCGATTCTCGGACGGGAGTGAGGCGAAGGTGCATTCCGCTGTCTTCCTGATCGAGTTCGGCGCCATCATCCTCGGCCTGGGCCTGCTCGGCCGCTTCGCGGCCCGGTTCAGCTTCTCCCCGATCCCGCTCTACCTCCTCGCGGGCCTCGCCTTCGGCAACGGCGGTCTGCTGCCGCTCGGCGCCAGCGAGGAGTTCATCGCCATCGGCGCCGAGATCGGGGTCATCCTCCTGCTCCTGATGCTCGGCCTGGAGTACACGGCGAGCGACCTCGTCTCCAACCTCAAGACCCAGTACCCGGCCGGGCTCGTCGACTTCACCCTCAACGCCCTGCCGGGCGCCGTCGCCGCGCTGCTGCTCGGCTGGGGGCCGGTCGCCGCCGTCGTCCTGGCGGGCGTCACCTGGATCTCCTCGTCCGGAGTCATCGCCAAGGTCCTCGGCGACCTCGGACGCCTGGGCAACCGCGAGACCCCGGTGATCCTCAGCATCCTGGTCCTCGAAGACCTGTCGATGGCCGTCTACCTGCCCATCGTCACGGCCCTGCTCGCCGGCGTCGGCCTCGCCGCCGGCAGCGTGACGCTCGCCATCGCCCTGGGCGTGGCCGGGCTCGTGCTCTTCCTCGCCCTGCGGTACGGGCGCCTGATCTCCCGGTTCGTCTCCAGCGACGACCCCGAGAAGCTGCTCCTGGTCGTCCTCGGCCTGACCCTGCTCGTCGCCGGTGTCGCCCAGCAGCTCCAGGTCTCCGCCGCCGTCGGCGCGTTCCTCGTCGGCATCGCCCTCTCCGGCGAGGTCGCGGAGGGCGCCCACACCCTGCTGAGCCCGCTGCGCGACCTGTTCGCCGCGGTCTTCTTCGTCTTCTTCGGTCTGCACACCGACCCCGCCAGCATCCCGCCGGTCATCCTGCCGGCGCTCGCCCTGGCGATCGTCACCGCGCTGACCAAGATCGCCACCGGGTACTGGGCCGCGCGCCGGGCCGGGATCGGGGTCAAGGGCCGCTGGCGGGCCGGCGGCACGCTGGTCGCGCGCGGCGAGTTCTCCATCGTCATCGCCGGACTGGCCGTCAGCGCCGGCGTCCAGCCGCAGATGGGGCCCTTCGCCACCGCCTACGTCCTGGTCCTCGTCGTGATCGGGCCGCTCACCGCCCGCTTCACCGAGCCGATAGCCGCCTACGTCGCCCGTCGCCGGGGCACGCCGACGACCCCGGTCGCGGGAGACGGGGCGACGGCCGCGGAGCCCGTCACGGACCTCACGAAGGCCGGCAGCGGCGACGTGGAGGCGGGCAGCGGGGCGCCCGGCCGCGTCTGACGCCACGTCGTGGGTACGGGAAAGGCCCGGGGGCGACCTCCCCCGGGCCTTTCCGTGCCCGTCCCTCAGCCGGTGATCTCGACGGCCTCGCCCTGGGCCTCCCGGGGCCGGTGCGGCTCTGCCCCGTTCGGCTTCTGCTTCCGGGTGATGCCCTGGAGGAGCTGTGCCAGGTCGACGCCGGTGGTGGCGGAGAGCAGTTCCACACCCTGGGCGACGTTGTCCGCGACCGTACGGGACAGCTGGCTCGCCCCGTCGGTCGAGATGACCGTCATCTTGTCGACGGCCGACAGCGGCTCGGACGCCTTGGCGACGACCTGCGGCAGGACCTCGACGAGCATCTGGAGGACGGCCGCGTCCCCGTACTGGGCGAAGGCGTCGGCCTTCTTGCGCATGGCCTCGGCCTCGGCGGCGCCCCGCGCGGCGATGGCGGCGGCCTCGGCCTCGCCCTCGATCCGCACGGCGTCGGCGAGCGCGGCGCGGTGCGCCTTCTCGCCCTCACCGGTCAGCCGGGAGCGCTGGGCGTCGGCCTCGGCCTGCTTGACGAGGGCGATCCGGCGGGCCTCGGCCTCCTGCTCGGCCTGGTAGCGGGCGGCGTCGGCGGGCTTGCGGACCTCGGTGTCGAGCTGACGGTCGGTCAGCGCGGCCTGCCGCTGGGCGACCTTCTCCTGCTCGGTGAGGATGTCCTGCTGCCGGGCGGCCTCGGCGAGGGGCCCCGCGGCGTTGGCCTGGGCGGCGGCCTCGTCGGTCTGCGCCTTGATCTCGGCCTGCTTCAGGTAGAGGGTCCGCTGCGCGACGGCGATCTCCTCCTCCGCCTTCAGCCGGGCCTGCTCGGCGGTGCGGCGGGCGACGGCCTCGGCGATGTCCGCCTCCTGCTTGGCGCGGGCGGCCTCGGGGCGCCCGAGGTCTTCGAGGTAGGAGCCCTCGGTGGTGATGTCCTGGATCTGGAAGGCGTCCAGGACCAGGCCCTGGCCGGACAGGCTGGCCTCGGCCTCCTCGGCGACCTGGCCGGCGAACGCGGCGCGGTCCCGGATGATGTCCTCCACCGACATGCGGCCCACGATGGAGCGCAGCGCGCCGGACAGCACCTCCTGGGTGAAGCCGACGATGCCGTCCTGCTGCATCAGGAAGCGCTGCGCGGCCGCCCGGATCGAGTCCTCGGTGCCGCCGACCTTGACGATCGCGACGCCCTCCAGGTTCGCCTTCACGCCGCGCAGGGTCACGGCGCCGCGCACCGCGACCGGGATGTGCCGGCTGGAGAGGTCGAGGGTGAACTTCTGCTGCACGAACGGGACGACGAACACGCCGCCGCCTACCACGACCTTCTGGCCGCTGTTGTCGGTGAAGACGCGTCCGGTGGCGGGATCGGTGGCCTTCTTGCCGCGTCGGCCCGTGATGATGAACGCCTCGCTCGGTCCCGCGACCTTGTAGCGGGTGACGACGACGAGGCCGAGCAGAACGACGAGGACGACGATCCCGAGGACCGCTGTCAGTACAGGACTCATGGCGAAATCCCCTTGAGTGGAACGTGGGTGAAAAAGAGCGGAAAGAAAAAGCGGGCGCCGGGTCAGCGCTCGACGGGACGGACGGTGACCGACGTCGGGGAGAGGATGGACTCGACCCACACCTCGGCGCCCCGCGCCACCGGCGCGGCGGCCTTCGCCGCGTACTTCACCGGCTGCCCGCCCAGGTACAGCAGGACCTCGCCGTAGCCGGCGGCGGGGATCGCCGTGACGACCGTGCCCGACGTCCCGGTCAGGTCCTCGCCACGCGGCGCGGGCGCGTCGTCCCGGAGCAGGGCCCGGCTGAACCGCCAGGTCAGCCAGCCCACCAGGGCGCCGGCCACGACCCCGACGACGGTCGCGGTGACGACGCCCGCACCGGCGGCGCCGGTGGCGATGGCCCCGGTGAACCCGAGGGCCGAGACGAAACCGGCGATCACCGGGAGGGACAGGAATCCGTCCACCCCGATGCCGATGCCTTCCAGGACGCCGTCGAAAACGAGGGAGAGGGCCAGGACGGCCAGTCCGGCGATTCCGAATCCGAGAAACCAAACCATGTCGCTGTGCCCCCTCGGCCCCCGTGATCGGCTCGCGCCTCCGCGCCCGCGGGTTCTCGCGTGCGCGTTCTCGCGCCGAGCCGTGAAATCATGTTCCCGCGTCGGGAAGTACCCCATTGTCCCATGGCATAGGCCTGCGGAACATGGGTGCCGGTTACCCATGGACGCTCCCACCGGTATTGCGGTGGTGAATTCCCCTGTCGTCGCGAGGCTACCCGAATTCCTTTCCGCCGGGGAGGGCCGGGACGCCCCTGTACGGCACGGGACGCCCGGCTCCCCGCGTACGGTTCCTCCGCCCGCTCAGTACGATGGTCCGCCGGCCGGGCGGGCGGCAGACGGGACCGCCGGGCGCGGCGACGGAAGGGCGGCGGCATGATGGACCGGAGCGGCGACGGGGCGGAGCCCTCGGCCCGCAGGCGCGGGCAGGGCGAGCTGGAGGCCCAGGTGCTCGCCGCCCTGCGTGAGGCGACCGAACCGGTGCCCGTGGCGTGGGTGCGCGAACGCCTCGGCGGCGGCCTCGCCTACACCACCGTGATCACCATCCTGACCCGCCTGCGGGCGAAGGGCGCCGTGGAACGCGAGCGCGACGGCCGGTCCTTCCGGTGGACGGCGGTCGCGGACGAGGCGGGGCTCGCCGCGCTGCGGATGCGGAAGGTCCTGGACGCGGAGGCGGACCGGCAGGCGGTCCTGGCCAGCTTCGTGACCGCACTCTCGCCGAACGACGAGCGACTCCTTCGTGAACTCCTCTCCCCGGAGGCCGAGCTCCCCTCCCCGGAGGCCGGGGAGGAGGAAGGCTGACCGCCATGGGAGTCTTCGTCTTCCTTCCCCTGGTCCTTCCGCTGACCGCGTGGCCGGTCGCCCGCCTCGCCGAACAGCGGCTCCACCCCCGTACCGCGACCCGGCTGCTCGCCGCCGTCGCCGGTGTCTCCGCCGTGTGCAGCACGCTCTGCCTCGGCCTGCTCATGATCGTGGGCACCGCGCAACTGCCCGGCAACCCGCTCCCCGACAGCTGGTCGGACCCCGACGTGCGCGCGGCCGTCCCGTACGACGAGATCGCGGGCCGGGCGGCCATCCCCGCGCTCCTCGCCGTCCTGGTCTCCTGCGCCGTCGCCGCGTGGCGGCAGGCGCGGGTGCGCCGCCGGACGGCGGGCGCGCTGGCCGGGCTGCCGCCGACGTCCGTCGCGGTGCTGCCGGACCGCACCCCGTACGCGTACGCGCTCCCCGGCGGGCGCGGGAGCGGGCGCGGGAACAAGCGGGGGAACAAGCGGGGGAACGGTCGTGAGGGCGGGCGCGGCGACGGCCCAGGGAACGGCCGCCGGGACGGCCGCGGGAACGGCCGCCGGAACGGCCGCGGGCGGGTCGTGGTCAGCACCGGGATGCTCGCCGGGCTCGGGTCCGCCGAGCGCCGGGCGCTCTTCGCCCACGAGCGGGCCCATCTGAACGGGCGTCACCACCGGCACCTCCTGACGGTCCACCTGGCGGCCCGCGCGAACCCGTTCCTGCGCCCGCTGCGGACCGCCGTCGCGTACACCGCCGAGCGCTGGGCCGACGAGGAGGCGGCGGCCGAGGTCGGCAGCCGCCGGACCGTGGCCCGGGCGATCGGCAGGGCCGCGCTGCTCGCCCCGCGCGCCCCCGCCGCCACGCTCCCCGCCCTGGCGGCGGTGGGCCCGGTGCCCCGGCGGGTCGCGGCCCTGATGCGCCCGGCCCCGGTGGGCCGCGCCTGGCCTCCGGTGTGCACGGCCGCCGGCCTGGCCGCCTGGGGCGCCGCCTTCGGCACGACGGTCTCGGCCCTCTCCTCGGCCAACTCGGCGGTCACGCTGTACCTCGTGCTGCACGCCGCCACCACGTCGGTGTAGCGGGCCGCTGGTGGGACGAGTCGCCAGGGCCTGTCCGGCGGATCAGGGTCGGGTGGACAGGCCCTAGAGGTCGAACTCGTGCGGCGGCAGGCCGAGGGCGAAGCACGCCTCGCGCACCACGGCCTGCTCCGTCTTGTCGAAGTCGCCGTCGGCGCCGCCGATGACGATGCCGATCTGGACGACGGCGCGGGCCTCGGCCGGCTTCTTCTTCGCCTTGGCGATCTCCTGGAGGACGCCGACCTTGCCGAAGTCGAAGTCGGCGGTGAGCTTGTCCAGGTTGGCGTCGAAGCGGCGCTGGAGGTCGAGCGCGTCGAAGTTCTGCAGCACCTCGTCGGTCGCGATGAGCTGGGCGACCCGGCGCCGCTCGGAGGGGTCGATCGTGCCGTCGGCGGCGGCGACGAGGGCGCACATGGCCATGCTCGCGTCCCGGAAGGCGCCGCTCTTCAGGTCGTTCTTCTTCGCCACCAGCTGGGTCTGCATCGTCGATGCGGATTCCTTGATGCGGTCCCACAGGGCCATGAGCACTCCCGACGTCGATTGCCTACTTCTACGTACGTGTAGAACTTAGCAGTGTCGCCGGGGGTTCCCGGGCCGCGGGCGCCGGTCACGGACCCAGGAGCAGCAGCGAGAGCCACAGGGCCGCCGTCGAGGCGACCAGGGCGGCGGGGACGGTGAGCAGGCCGAGCCGGGTGAACTCCCCGAGGTCCACCGGGTGGCGGTGGTGGTGGGCGATGCGGCGCCAGAGGAGGGTGGCGAGGGAGCCCGCGTACGTGAGGTTGGGGCCGATGTTCACGCCGATCAGGACGGCGAGCACCGCGCCGGGCCCGGAGCCGGCCGCCAGTGGGACCAGGGCCAGGGTCGCGGGCAGGTTGTTGATGAGGTTGGCGAGGACGGCGGCGAGCGCGGCGGCGCCGAGCAGGGCCGGCAGCGAGGTGCCGTCGGGCAGGAGGTGGGCGAGGACGGTGCCGAGGCCGTTGTCGACGACGGCGCGGACGACGACGCCCAGGGCCAGGACGAACGCGAGGAAGGGCGGCGAGGCCGAGCGGACGAGGGCGCGCGGGGTGGTGTGACGGCGCGCCAGGGCCCGTACGGCGAGGACGGCGGCGCCCGCCGCGGCCGCCCAGGCCGGGTCCACGCCGGTGGCCGAGGCGACGGCGAAGCCGGCGAGGGTCGCGGCCACGGTGACCAGGGCGAAGAGCGGGAGTTCGACGGGCTCCGGCGGCTCGGCGGCGTCGGCGGGGGCGGCGAGGTCGCGGGCGAAGAAGCGGCGGAAGACCGCGTACTCGACCGCGACGGCGGTGAGCCAGGGGAGCAGCATCAGGAGCGCGAACCGGGTGAAGCCGAGGCCGGTGGCGGTGAAGGCGAGCAGGTTGGTCAGGTTGGAGACGGGCAGCAGCAGCGAGGCCGTGTTCGACAGGTGGGCGCTCGCGTAGACGTGGGGTTTGGGGCGGGCCCCCATCCGGGCGGCCGTCGCGAAGACCACCGGGGTCAGCAGGACGACCGTCGCGTCCAGGCTCAGTACGGCGGTGATCAGCGAGGCGAGGCCGAAGACGGCGCCGAGCAGCCGCTGGGGCCGGCGGCGGGACCAGCGGGCCATCCAGGCGCCGCAGGCGTGGAAGAGGCCTTCGTCGTCGCAGAGTTTGGCGAGGACGAGGACGGCCGCGAGGAAGCCGATCACCGGCCCGAGCCGCTCGGCCTCCTCGCGGACGGCGCCGGGCGTGACCGCCCCCACCGCGAGGACGGCACCGGCGGCGGGCAGCGCGAAGACCGCCTCGGGCAGACGGAAGGGACGGACGACGGCGCAGAAGAGCACCACGGCCAGGGCGAGCACGGACACGGACGAGACGAGCATGTGCCCGATCATCCGGGGTGGCGGGGGCGCGGCGGCGCCGGGGGTCCGGCGAGTCCCGCCGGACCCCCGGCCGGGTCGCGGGAGGCGCCGGGTCCGTTCCGGCCCCGTCGGCCGGCTCCTCGGTGTCCGCGCCGGCCTGCGGCGGGGGAGGAATCCCGCCCGGTTCCCGCCCGCCTCTTGTCAGTGCAATTTCACATTACTATGGTACTGCTCGCACCGCAGTTGCCATCGACGTCAACTCGGCCATCAGGAAAGCGAGTTGACTGGGAACCACCCCCACATCCCCCTCCCGACACAGGAGTTCCGGTGTCCCAGCACAGATCCGTGCGCACCTCCCTGCTCGCCGCCGTACTGGCGGCCGGCCTGCTCGTACCGCTCGGGCAGACCGTCAGCCAGGCCGCGACCGCGGGAAGCGCGCCGCCCGCCGCCGAGGCGCGTCCGCACCCGTACGACGAGGTCGACCGCCTCGCCGTCGCGCCCCCGGCCACCACCGCCCCCGCGCCCGCCCCCGGTGGCGCTGCCGCCGGACGGACACCCGGGCCCGCCGAGACCGGCGCCGCACCGCGCAGGGCCGAACGGCGGGCCGCCGCCCCGCCCTGCACCCTCGACGGCATCACCGGCCTGGCCCCCGAGCGGTTCGCCGACTTCCTCGCCGACCCCGCCGTGACCGCCGAGGGCTGTCTGCGCGACCTCATATGGACCTGGGACGCCCGGCTCGCCCCGGTCATGTCCGACGCCCACGTCCAGGCCGTCGCCCGGCGCGCCACCTGGCTCGCCCCCGGCCACGACGGACGCAACTCCACCCACCTGGAGGAGCTGTTCACCTACCTCCACGCGGTGGCCTACCACGACTTCTCGCGCGACGAGATCGACACCACCGACGCCCCCACCGTCGACGCCGTGCGCCGCGCCGTCGCCGCCTTCGGCACGGCAGCCCGCACCTTCGACGCCACCCCGGCCAACGCCGCCACCCTCCGCGAAGCCCTCTACGCGGCCAGCGCGCCCGGCCTGCGCCAGCACCAACTCGCCCTGATACCCAAGGTCCTGGCGACCATGGGCGCCGACCGCACCGCGACCCGGCACGACCCCGCCTGGGCGAACGCCGCGCTCGCCGCCCTCTCCGTCAACTACCTCGGCGTCTACCCGGGCAACCGGGACGCCGCCTTCCACGCGGCCGTCGCCGCCGACCCCGCGTACCGCGCCGCCTTCAAGGCCTTCTCCGGCCACGGGCACCTCAAGGGGACCGCCAACGCCTGGGTCGTCCGCGACGCGCTGAGCGAGTACGGCCGCTTCGGCCAGGTCGACGGCCTGCGCACGGGCGTCGTCGCCGACCTCGGCGCCCTGCTCGGCCCGGTCGAGACCACCTTCGGCACCGCGAGCGCGCCGTGGGCCTCGCTCGTCTCCTGGCTCAACTTCTACGACGCCTGCGCCCCCCACGGGGTGTGCAAGGGGGACATCGAGCGCCGGATCTTCCCGTACGCCCACACGTACGACAACGGGGCCCTCAAGGTCCGCACCGGCCTTCCGCGCGCGACCGTCGACACGCTCTACTACGCGAGCAAGCGGGTCAAGGCGCAGTTCCACCGGGTCCTCGGCACCCAGGAGCCCCTGGCCGGCGACCCCAACACCACCCTGAACGTCGTCCTGTACGCCTCGCGCGCCGACTACGAGCAGTACCACCCCATCCTGACCGGGATGGACACGAACAACGGCGGCATCTACATCGAGCGCGGCGCCACCTTCTACACCTACGAGCGGCGCGTCCCGCAGGACTCCACGCTCACCCTCGAAGAGCTCTTCCGGCACGAGTACACGCACTACCTGAACGGCCGGTTCGCGGTGCCCGGCTTCTTCGGCGAGGGCCCCTGGTACCAGAACGACCGCACCACCGCCATGGACGAGGGGACGGCCGAGTTCTTCGCCGGCGCCACCCGTGACGACGGCGTCGCCGTCCGCAAGTCGCTCGTCCGCGGCGTCATCTCCGACACGGCGGGCGGCGGACCGCGCATGACGGTGCGCCAGATCCTCAACGCCACGTACGACGGCGACGGATTCCGCTTCTACTCCTACGCCGGCACCCTCTTCGAGTACCTCTGGACCGAGAAGCCGTCCCTGCTGCGCGAGATGTACGGACACCTGCGCGCCGACAACGTCTCCGCGTACGACGCCTGGCGCGCGCGGCTCGGCTCCGACACGGCGCTCCAGCGCGGCTACGACGCCTTCCTCGACGCCCGGATCGCCGAGGTGGACCGCCTGTACGTGCCGGTGACCACGTTCACGCCGAACGACCGGCTGCGGGACTCCAGGGCCTCCGACGTCGCCGCCTCCTTCGCCGCCGCGACCTCCAACACCCCGGCCTGCGCGGAGACCGGCGCGCCCGGCGGACGCCGCTTCACCTGCACCGGCCGCATCACGGCCAACCTCGCGAACGCGGCGAGCGCGGACCAGGTCTTCAAGGACATGTCCGAGACCGTCGACTACTTCCTCCTCGACCGGGCGGGCGCGGCCTCGAACAACCTGGCCGACATGAACTGCTCCTTCGGTCCCGTCGACATCTGGACCGGCGGACGCGCGGGAACCTCCGGCTACAGCTGCGAGGGACCGCTGCGCGGCTGAGCCGCGCGCACCGGGCCCGGAGGGCGCGCGGTCGGGCGACCCCCGACCTCCTCCGGGCCCGGCCCGCCCTGTTCCTCCTCCCAGGAAGGTGGCACCTTACTTCCGTGTCCAAGAGCCAGAGCCCGGACGCCGTGATCATCGGCGCGGGCGTCGTCGGAGCCGCCTGCGCGTACTACGCCGGCCGCGCGGGACTCTCCGTCGCGGTCGTCGACCGGGGCCCCGTCGCGGGCGGCACCACCGGCGCCGGCGAGGGCAACCTCCTCGTCTCCGACAAGGAGCCCGGACCCGAACTCGACCTCGCCCTGCTCTCCGTGCGCCTCTGGCGCGACCTCGCCGCACTGCTTCCGGCCGACGTCGAGTACGAGGCCAAGGGCGGCCTCGTCGTGGCCCCCGACCCGACCGCCCTCAAGGCCCTGCGCGCCTTCGCGGAGGGGCAGCGGGCGGCCGGCGTCGAGGCCGCCGAGGTCCCCGGCGACGGACTGCGCGCCCTCGAACCCCACCTCGCCGGAGGCCTCGCGGGCGGCTTCCACTACCCGCAGGACTCCCAGGTCCAGCCCGCCCGCGCGGCGGCCCGGCTCCTCGCCGCCTCCGGTGCCGCCGTCCACCTCGGAGAGGAGGTCACCGGCATCCTCCGCACCCCCTCCGGGGCGGTGCGCGGAGTCCGCACGGCCCGCCGCGACCTCACCGCCCCCGCCGTCGTCAACGCGGCCGGCACCTGGGGCGGCGCGGTCGCCGCCCTCGCCGGTACGGAGCTTCCGGTACGGCCCCGACGCGGCTTCGTGCTCGTGACCGAACCCCTCCCCAGGGTCGTGCGGCACAAGGTGTACGCCGCCGACTACGTCGCGGACGTGGCCAGCGGCTCGGCCGCGCTCCAGTCCTCGGCCGTCGTGGAGGGCACCCCCGCCGGGCCCGTGCTCATCGGCGCCACCCGCGAGCGCGTCGGCTTCGACCGCTCCCCGTCCACCGAGGCCCTGCGCCGGCTCGCCGCCCAGGCCGCCGCGCTCTTCCCGGTCCTCACGGACGTACGGGCGCTGCGCGCGTACCACGGCTTCCGCCCCTACCTGCCGGACCACCTGCCGGCGATCGGACCCGACCCCCGCGTCCCGGGGCTGCTGCACGCCTGCGGCCACGAGGGCGCGGGCATCGGCCTGGCCCCGGCCACGGGACTCCTGATCGCCGCCGCGCTCACGGGAGAGCCGGCGGGGGGCGTCGATCCGGCGCCCTTCCGGCCGGAACGGTTCGACGACGCCCCCGACACCGGACGACGGGAGAACACCCCATGAGACGACGCCGCACCCCGCGCGCCCTGGTCGGCGGCCGGGCCGGGGCCGCCTTCACCGTCACGTTCGACGGACGCCCGCTCCCCGCGCTCGACGGCCAGTCCGTCGCCGCCGTCCTGTGGAGCGCGGGCATCCTGACCTGGCGCACCACCAGGAACGCCGGGGCGCCGCGCGGGGTCTTCTGCGGCATGGGCAGCTGCTTCGACTGCCTCGTCACGGTCAACGGGCGCCCCAACCGGCGCGCCTGCCTCACCCCGGCCCGCCCCGGCGACGCCGTCACGACCCAGGAGGGAACGGGCCGTGCCGACCTCGCCGTCTGAACCGCCGGAGCGGTCCGGACCGTTCGACCTCGCCGTCGTCGGTGCCGGCCCCGCCGGCCTCGCCGCCGCCGTGGAGGCGGCCCGGCGCGGACTCCGGGTGGTCCTCCTCGACGCGGGGGACCGGCCCGGCGGCCAGTACCACCGGCACCCCGCGCCCGAGCTGGGCGCGCGGCGGCCCGGGGCGCTCCACCACGACTGGCGGGAGTTCACCCGCCGCACGGCCGCCCTGGACGGCCTCGTCCGGGCGGGCCGGGTCGTCCACCTACCCGGGCACCACGTCTGGACGGTGGTCCCCGAGGGCACCGGCCGGCGGCTGCACGCCGTGGCCGGGCCCGACGAGGCCGCCGCGTCCGTCAGGGCCCGCGCGGTACTCCTGGCCACCGGCTCCCACGAGCGCCAACTGCCCTTCCCCGGCTGGACGCTGCCGGGCGTGGTGGGCGCCGGGGGAGCGCAGGCGATGCTCAAGGGCGGGCTCGTCCTGCCCGGTCGCAGGGTCGTCGTGGCGGGCAGCGGCCCCCTGCTCCTGGCCGTCGCGGGATCCCTGGCGGCGGCGGGCGCCCGCGTCCCCGCCGTGGTCGAGGCCGGCACGTACCTCGGCTACTCCGGCTTCGCCCCGGCGCTCCTCCGCAACCCCGCCAAGCTCGCCGAAGGCGCCCTGCACGGAGGCGCGCTGCTGCGGTACGGCACCAGGCTCCTCACCCGTCACGCGGTGGTCGGGGCCCACGGCTCCGCGCGCGTCGAGGCGGTGACCACGGTACGGCTCGGCCCCGACTGGCGCCCCCTGCCGGGCACCGGCCGCCGGATCCCCTGCGACGCGCTGGCCGTCGGCCACGGCCTCGTACCGCAGTTGGAACTCGCCACGACCCTCGGCTGCGCGACCCGCACGGCCGCCGACGGGACGGCCGCCCTCGTCCTCGACGCCGAGCAGTCGACCTCGGTCCCCGGCGTCTGGGCGGCCGGGGAGGCGGGCGGCATCGGCGGCGCCCGACTCGCGGTCGTGGAGGGGACGCTGGCAGCCGCCTCCGTCGCCCGCGCCCTCCTCGGCGGCGGAGCGCCGGGGCCGCGCGAGACCGCGCTCCGCCGCCGCCGCGACCGGCTGCGCGCGTTCGCGGAGGCGATGGGCGGCGTGCACCGGCCCGGGCCCGGCTGGACCGGGTGGCTGCGGCCGGACACCGAGGTCTGCCGCTGCGAGGAGGTGCCGGCCGCCCGCGTGACGGAGGCCGTCGACGTCCTGGGCGCGCGGGACGCCCGTACGGTCAAACTGCTGACCCGCGCCGGAATGGGCTGGTGCCAGGGCCGCGTGTGCGGCCCCGCCGTGGCCGCCCTCGCCGGGCACGCCTCCGGGGAGGGGGCGGTCCCGGACCGGCGCCCGCTCTCCTGCCCCGTACCGCTCCGGCATCTGGCGGAGCTTCCGGAACCTCCTGCTGACTGAACATCAGGAGTGGCCGTGCGCACGCCTCTTGTGGGCCGCGCACCCAGAAGTAAAATGTCACACACCACACAAGGGAGTCCTTCATGGCCCACGAACAAGCCCCCGTGCACCGCGACCGCCCCTGGCGCGGCATCATGGTCGCCACCGCCCTCCCCTTCCGCGAGGACGGCTCCGTCGACCACGACGCCTACGCGCACCACGTGGCCCGGCTGATCGCCGAGGGCTGCGACGGAGTCGTCCCGAACGGCTCCCTCGGCGAGTACCAGACGCTCACCGACGCCGAGCGCGCCCGCGTCGTACGGACCGCCGTCGAGGCGGCCGGGGACGGCGCCCGCGTCATGCCGGGCGTCTCCGCGTACGGCGGCGCCGAGGCCCGCCGCTGGGCCGAGCAGGCCGCCGAGGCCGGCGCCGGGTCCGTCCTGCTCCTGCCGCCCAACGCCTACCGGGCCGACGAGGCGGCCGTACGCGACCACTTCGCCGCCGTCGCCGCCGTCGGCCTGCCCGTCGTGGCCTACAACAACCCCCTCGACACCAAGGTCGACCTCACCCCCGCCCTCCTCGCCCGGCTCCACGCCGACGGCAGCGTCGTCGCCGTCAAGGAGTTCAGCGGGGACGTCCGCCGCGCCTACGAGATCGCCGAACTCGCCCCCGGACTCGACCTGCTGGTCGGCGCCGACGACGTCCTCCTCGAACTCGCCCTCGCCGGCGCGGTCGGCTGGGTCGCCGGCTACCCCAACGCCCTCCCGCGCACCTGCGCCGCCCTCTACCGGGCCGCCGTCGCGGGCGACCTCGACACCGCCCTCCCGCTCTACCGGTCCCTCCACCCGCTCCTGCGCTGGGACTCGAAGACCGGGTTCGTCCAGGCGATCAAGCTCTCCATGGACCTCGCCGGACACCGCGGCGGCATCACCCGGCCGCCCCGGCTCCCGCTCGCGCCCGAGCAGGAGGCCGCCGTGCGGGCCGCCACGGAGAAGGTCCTCGCGGAGGGCCACGCGTAACCCCGTACGCCCGCCCTCCCTCAAGGCACCGACAGAAGGGGAACCATGCGCACCCGCCACGTCTACCACGCGGTGGACTCCCACACCGAAGGCATGCCCACCCGGGTGATCACCGGCGGCCTCGGGGTGATCCCCGGAGCCACGATGGCCGAGCGGCGGCTCCACTTCGCCGCACACCTCGACCACGTCCGCACCCTCCTCATGTACGAGCCGCGCGGCCACGCCGCGATGAGCGGCGCGGTCCTCCAGCCGCCCACCCGCCCCGACGCCGACTACGGCGTCCTCTACATCGAGGTCTCCGGACTCCTCCCGATGTGCGGCCACGGCACCATCGGGGTCGCCACCGTCCTCGTGGAGACGGGCATGGTGCCGGTGGCCGAACCGGTCACCACCATCCGCCTCGACACCCCGGCGGGGCTCGTGAGCGTCGACGTACGGGTGGAGGACGGCGCCGCGAAGGCGGTCACCCTCACCAACGTGCCGTCCTACTGCGTCGGCCTCGACCTCAAGGCGGACGTGCCCGGGTACGGCACCGTCACCTACGACCTCGCCTACGGCGGCAACTTCTACGCCTTCGTGGACCTCGACGCCCTGGGGCTGCCCTTCGACCGCGCCCGCAAGGACGACCTCCTCGCCGCCGGACTCGCCGTCATGGCCGCGATCGACGCGGGACCCGACCGGCCCGTCCACCCGGAGAACCCCGCCATCGCCGGGGTCAAGCACGTCTACCTGGCCGCGCCCGGCTCCGACGCCACCCGCTCGCGCCACGCCATGGCCATCCACCCCGGCTGGTTCGACCGCTCCCCGTGCGGCACCGGCACCAGCGCCCGCATGGCCCAGCTGCACGCCCGGGGACTCCTCGCCCCCGACACCGACTTCGTCAACGAGTCCTTCATCGGAACCGAGTTCACCGGCCGGATCGTCGGAGAGACCACCGTGGGCGGACGGCCCGCCGTGGTCCCCACCGTCACCGGCCGGGCCTGGATCACCGGCACGGCCCAGTACTTCCTCGACCCCGACGACCCGTTCCCCGCGGGCTTCCTGCTCTGAAGTCCTTCGGTGACGGTCGGACCGGACGGCGAAACGTGACATTGTACGATGCCCCTCCGTGACTTCTCGGAGGACGCACGATGGGTGACCTGAAGCAGTACGGCCTCGTCAGGGCGCAGGAACGGCTCCGCGACCAGGTCGGGCACGCCCTCCGCGCGGCCCTGATAGCCGGAGAGCTGCGCCCCGGCCAGGTCTACTCGGCCCCCGGCCTCGCGGCCGACCTCGGCGTCTCCGCGACCCCGGTCCGCGAGGCCATGCTCGACCTGGCCCGCGAGGGCCTGGTCGAGCCCGTCCGCAACAAGGGCTTCCGCATCACCGAGGTCGGCGAGCGCGACCTCGACCAGTACACCGAACTGCGCACCCTCATCGAGGTCCCCACCGTCGGCCGGGTCACGAGGACGGCGTCGCGGGAACAGCTGGAGGAACTCCGGCCGGTCGCCGAGGAGATCGTCGCCCGCGCCCGCGCCCACGACCTCATCGGCTACCTGGAGGCGGACCGCCGCTTCCACCTCGCCCTGCTCGGCCTCTCCGGCAACGAGCGGCTCGTCGAGACCGTCGGGGACCTGCGCAAGCGCTCCCGCCTCTACGGCCTGACGGGTCTGGACGAGGCCGGTCTGCTCGTCTCCTCCGCCGAGGAGCACGTCGAACTCCTCGACCTCATGATCGCCGGGGACGCGCGCGGCGCCGAGGCCTGCATGCGCCGCCACCTCGGCCACGTCCGCTCCCTGTGGGCCGAGGGCCGCGACAAGCCGGCGGAACGCCGGTAGCACCGCCCCGCGGAGCGGGCCTCGGAAACGGTTCCGGACCGGCTCCGGGACTGGTTCCGGTCGGTTCCGGACCGGCTCCGGGATCGGTTCCGGATCGGCCTCGGGTCGGTTCCGGATCGGCCTCGGGTCGGTTCCGGATCGGCCTCGGGACCGGCTCCGGGGCCGGTTCCGCACGGCCTCGGAGCGCGCCAACTCGGCGTGCCCGGGCGAAAATCTCACGATCTGGACATCGCCCCGCACATCTATATGCTGACAGCATGTTTCCCGCCGACTCCACGCCCGCGCACGCCGGTCCCCCCGCCTCCGCCGCGCCCGTGCCGGCCGTCGCCTCCCGCCTGGCGAACGTCGGCTCGTCGCCCGTACGGGACATCCTGGCGCTCACGGCACGGCCCGAGATGATCTCCTTCGCCGGCGGCCTCCCCGCCCCCGAGCTGTTCGACGTCGCCGGGATGCGGGCCGCGTACGACCGGGTCCTCACGGAGAACCCGCGGCAGGCCCTCCAGTACTCCACGACCGAGGGCGACCCGGAGCTGCGCGCCGCCGTCGCCGACCGGCTCACCGCGCGCGGACTGCCCACGGAGGCCGACGACCTGCTCGTCACCACCGGCTCGCAGCAGGCCCTCACGCTCCTCACCACCGCCCTCCTCGAACCGGGCGCCGTGGTCCTGGTCGAGGACCCCTGCTACCTCGCCGCCCTCCAGACCTTCGCCTTCGCCGGGGCCCGCGTCGTCCCCGTGCCCACCGACGACCGGGGCGTCGTCCCGGAGGCCCTGGAGGAGATCGCGGCCCGCGAGAACCCGACCCTCCTCTACGTCGTCCCCACCTTCCAGAACCCCACGGGCCGCACCCTCCCCGCCGAGCGCCGCACCGCCGTCGCCGAGGCCGCGGCCCGCCACGGCTTCTGGATCGTCGAGGACGACCCGTACGGCGAACTGCGGTACGACGGCGAGCCCGTCCCCTGGATCGCCGCCGACCCCGCGGCGGCCGACCGCACCGTCCTGCTCGGCTCCTTCTCCAAGGTGATGGCCCCCGGCCTCCGGCTCGGACACCTGCGCGCCCCCGCCGGGCTGCGCCGCTCCTGCGTCATCGCCAAACAGGCCGCCGACCTGCACACCTCGACCATCGACCAGGCCGCGGCCGCGCGGTACCTGCGCGACAGCGACCTCGACGCGCACGTGGCGGTCATCCGCGCCGCCTACCGGGAGCGCAGGGACGCGATGCTCGAAGGCCTGCCGGCCGCGCTGCCCGAGGGCAGCCGGTGGAACAGGCCGGAGGGCGGCATGTTCGTCTGGGCGACCCTGCCCGAGGGGTACGACGCCACGACCCTCCTGAGGACCGCCGTCGGTCACGAGGTGGCGTACGTGCCGGGAGCGCCGTTCTTCTGCGGCGAACCGGACCCGGCCGCCATGCGGTTGTCGTTCACGACGCACTCGCCCGACGAGATCGGGGAAGGCCTCCGCAGGCTCGCCAAGAGCTTCGTCTGACCCGGACCGGTGATACGAGCCGGTGACACGGTCCGGTGGTACGGGGCCGGGGCGGGGGAGTGGGCCGACCGGGTGAGCTTCCGGCCCGTCCGCCCGCCGCACCGCCATCACGCCGTGTCGTTGTTGGGCCGAACGGGTGAGTAGCGGGAGGATGGACCCATGAGTAGGTACGAGAGGTACGACGTCACCGACGAGCAGTGGGAGGGCCTCGCGCAGGTCGTGCCCCTGCGCGGCCGTGACGAATGGCCGTCCAGGGTCGACCACCGCACGATCCCCGAGCAGTACGAGTCCGCCGAGCAGCGCCGCATGGTCGTGCTCCGGGTGCAGGTCTTCGCCGACGCCCGCGAGGTCGCCGAGTACCTCATCGCCCAGATCCCGGTGCTCCTCGACCTGACGAGCGCCGACACCGAGGTCGCCAAGCGGATTCTCGACTTCAGCAGCGGCGTCGTCTTCGGGCTCGGCAGCGGGATGCACCGCGTCGACCGGAACGTCTTCCTGCTCGCCCCCGCGGGCACGGAGGTCGAGGGCGCGGAGGGCGCGGAGGGCGCGGACGAGGAGGAGGTCGTGGGGGGCCGGACCGCCGGCGTCCCCCGATCGTAGGAAGGTCCGCCCGACGTAACGGTTCGCCGGGGAAAGGGCTGCGTACGGTCCGGACATGGACCTCACCGGCGGCTCCGCGCCCGCCCGCACGTCGAAGAACCGCTCCTCCGACCTCGTACCCGGCCCCGACTCCGTCACTCCTGCCGGTTCCGGTTCCGGCCCCGGTTCTCCTTCCCTTTCCCCCTCCCCCCTTCCCGTTTCCGGCGGCGCCGTTCCTTCCAGCGCCACGCCTTCCCCCGGGTTCCGCGTCCCGGAGGCCCGTACCTCCACCGCGTCCGCCTCCGGGGCGGCCGCTTCCCTCCCGCGCGCTTCCCGGTCCCGTGCCTCCGTCCCCGAGGCACGGGGCCCGGTCGCGCCGGAGACACCGGGAGCCCGGCCCGACGCCCGGCCCGCCGTCACCGAACTGCGCCTCTCCGCGTTCGCCGGACACCGCTCCGCCGTGTACGCGCTCGGTCCCGTGACCCTCTTCACCGGGCCCAGCGGCAGCGGCAAGACCACCACCCTGCGGGCGTACGAGGCGCTGGCCCGGCTCGGCGCGGGCGACCCGCTCGACGAGGTGTTCCCGGACGCCGCCGACCTCGTTCCCGAGCGCGCCCGGCCCGACACGCAGGGCCGGCGCGGGTTCCGCATCGGCTGCACCGTCGACGGACCGTGCGGCCCCGTCAGCCTGGACCTCGCCGTGCAGGCCGAACCCCGGCTCCGCATCGTCGGCGAACGGCTCACCGCACGGGACCGCACCCTGCTCGCCACCGCCCTCCGGGACCCCGGGCGCAGCACCGTCCAGGCCGAGTGGCACACGGCGGGCACCACCTCCGTGACCAGGGCCCCGCTCCCGGACGACCTGCTCGGTACGGCCCTGCTGCCGCTGCGGGTCGCCGGCAGGACCCCCGGACAGCTGGAGGTCCTGGCCGCCGCCGAGCAGGTGGTCGTCGGGCTGCGGTCCGCCTTCGCCTGCGACCCCCGGCCCGAACGGATGCGGGCCCCCGTGCCGCCGGGCGAGGGACGGCTGCGGCGCGACTGCGCCAACCTCGCCGAGGTCCTGCACCGCACCCACACCGACTGCCCGCGCCGCCACCACCGCCTCGCGGTCGTGGCGGGAGCGGGCTGCGCGGGGACCGTCACGGGGCTCGGGGTGCGGGAGCTCCGCGAGGGCACCGTCCGGGCGGTGCTCGAACGGGGCGGCCGGCCCGCGACCCCGCTCGGACGCCTCGGCGACGGCGAACTGCGCTATCTGGCGCTCGCGCTCACCCTGCTCACGGGCCCCGGGGTCCTGGAGATGGACCGCATCGCCGAGGTGCCCGACGCCATGCAGAGCCTGACGCTGCTCGCCGACGGCCTCGACCGGGGCCTCGACCGGCGCCAGTCGGCCGAACTGCTGCGGCTCGCCGTGGAGATCGCCGGGGACGGGCACATCAGGGTGGCGGGCGCGGTGGGCGACCGGACGGCGGCGGAGGCGCGCCGGACGCCCGGGGCGACGGTGGTAGACCTGAGCGCGTGACGCACGAAGAGACGACGGACGACGGTGTGGCGGGGCTCCGGCGCAGGCTGGTCGCGTTCGCGGCCGCCCGCGACTGGCAGCCCTACCACACGCCCAAGAACCTGGCGGCGGCCCTCAGCGTGGAGGCGGCCGAACTCCTGGAGATTTTCCAGTGGTTGACCCCCGAGCAGGCCGAGCGCGTGATGGAGGACCCGGAGTCGGCCCACCGGGTCGCCGACGAGGTGGCGGACGTGTTCGCCTACCTCCTCCAGTTCTGCGAGGCGCTCGGGATCGATCCGCTGGCGGCGCTCGCGGCCAAGATCGACCGCAACGAGCTCCGCTTCCCCGCCGAACGGCGGGAGGGAGGGGGCGAGAGGCAGGAGGAGGACGGGGAGCGGGGTGAGGGAGGGGTGGGAAGAGACCTGTGAACGAAGATCGTCACTCTTCGGAGTGATCGACTTTCCCCCATCAAGCCTCCTGTCCACAGATTTCCGAATTCCTCTGGTGTTTGGGCTCAGGTCGCCTCACTCTGGGTAATGACTGAGTGGGTGGCAAGTCGTGGGAACGGGGGCGGTGTTGATGGAAGCGGAGCGACTGATCGCGCTCGGCCGGCACGCGCTGGCGGAGAGCGGGACGGCACAGGACATCGTGGCGGAGGCCTGGCAGACCCAGGCCCTCGCCCAGGCCGTGGGGAGCCGTCTCGCGCTCTGCGGTCCGCAGGAGCTGCGGGGCGAGGCGCGGGGGCTGAGCGAGATCGGGGAGTATCCGGCGGTGTGGGGCGCCGGGGGGCCGCGCGCGGCCCGGCTGACCGAGGTCGCGGACCCCCACCGGGCGCTGACCGCGCTGGGGGAGCTGCTCGGCGAGGTGGGGATCGCCCTGGTGGGCGTGGCCTGCGCCACCGACGAGGAAGGGCTCTACTGGCAGTGCATCGAGGCGATCGACGCCACCGACGAGTCGGGGGACCGGGTGCGCGGGTTGTTACGGCGCCTCGTCGTTCGCGACGGCGAGCGAGCCCGCCCGCCCGACCCCGCCCGGGGCCGCGCGACCCCACGACGGGAGCCGTCGTGTTGACGCCCCCGGTCCGACCGGGCTCCTCGATCCGACCGGACTCCCTGATCCGACCGTGCTCCCCGATCTTCCCGTTCCGGCCGGGCTTCCCGGAGCGCCGGGGGCGGCCGGGGCGGGCGGCCCGGGCGGCCCGGGTGTCGGCCGGGAGGTTGACCCGCACCCGACGGTGCAGGATGGAGGCATGGATCTTCGCATCTTCACCGAGCCCCAGCAGGGGGCCGACTACGACACCCTCCTCACCGTGGCCCGCGCCACCGAGGAGCTCGGGTTCGACGCTTTCTTCCGCTCCGACCACTACCTCAGCATGGGGTCCGCCGACGGCCTGCCCGGCCCGACGGACGCCTGGATCACCCTGGCAGGACTGGCCCGGGAGACGAAGAGGATCCGTCTCGGCACGCTGATGACGGCCGGCACCTTCCGGCTCCCCGGAGTCCTCGCCATCCAGGTCGCCCAGGTGGACCGGATGTCCGGCGGCCGGGTCGAACTGGGCCTGGGCGCGGGCTGGTTCGAGGAGGAGCACAAGGCCTACGGCATCCCCTTCCCGAAGGAGAAGTTCGGCCGCCTCGAAGAGCAGCTGGCGATCGTCACCGGCCTGTGGGAGACCGAGGTCGGCAAGACGTTCACCCACGAGGGGGAGTTCTACCGGCTCACCGACTCCCCGGCGCTGCCCAAGCCCCTCCAGGACAAGATCCCGGTCCTGATCGGCGGCCACGGCGCGACCCGCACGCCGAGGCTCGCCGCGCGGTACGCGGACGAGTTCAACATCCCGTTCGCCTCCCTGGAGGACAGCGAGAAGCAGTTCGGCCGGGTGCGGGCCGCCGCCGAGGCCGTCGGCCGGCCGGCCGACGACCTGGTGTACTCCAACGCGCTGGTCGTGTGCGTCGGCCGGGACGACGCCGAGGTGGCCCGCCGGGCCGCCGCCATCGGACGGGACGTGGACGAGCTCAAGGCGAACGGCCTGGCCGGCTCGCCCGCCGAGGTCGTCGACAAGCTCGGGCGGTACGCGGCCATCGGCTCCTCCCGGGTCTACCTCCAGGTCCTGGACCTGGACGACCTGGACCACCTGGAGCTGATCTCCGCCCAGGTCCAGTCCCAGCTGGGCCGATAGGGAGGAGCGACCCGATGAGACCGGCCCGTACGCTCGCCGAAGCCCTCCGGGCGGAGGTCCTCGTCCTCGACGGCGGACTCTCCCACCGGTTGGAGGCACAGGGCTGCGACCTCTCGGACGCGCTCTGGTCCGCGCGGCTCCTCGCCGACGGACCCGAGCGGATCGAGGAGGCGCACATGGCGTACGT
Source organism: Streptomyces bikiniensis (assembly GCF_000716625.1). Lineage (NCBI taxonomy): Bacteria > Bacillati > Actinomycetota > Actinomycetes > Kitasatosporales > Streptomycetaceae > Streptomyces > Streptomyces bikiniensis. Next base: position 133,558 of record NZ_JNXJ01000001.1, read on the forward strand.
ACGGGCCGGGGCGCGGGTCCTCATCACCTCCGGGTACCAGGCCACCTTCGAGGGCTTCGCCCGGCGGGGCCTGGACCGGGCGGACGCGGCGCGGCTGCTCGCCCGGAGCGTGGAGCTCGCGCGGTCGGCGGCGGACGCCGGAGAGCGGGAGGTCTGGGTCGCCGCGTCCGTCGGACCGTACGGCGCGATGCTGGCGGACGGCAGCGAGTACCGGGGCCGGTACGGGCTCTCCGTACGGGAGCTCGAAGCGTTCCACCGGCCCAGGATCGAGGTGTTCGCGGCGGCCGGGCCCGACGTCCTGGCCCTGGAGACGGTGCCCGACGCGGAGGAGGCGGAGGCGCTGCTGCGGGCGGCCGAGGGGTGCGGGGTGCCCGTGTGGCTGTCGTACACGGTCGAGGGCGGGCGGACCCGGGCCGGACAGGACCTGGCGGAGGCGTTCGCGGTCGCCGCCGGGAACGACCGGGTGGTGGCGGTCGGGGTCAACTGCTGCGACCCGGCCGACGCGGGACCCGCCGTGGAGACGGCCGTCGCCGTGACCGGGAAACCGGCCGTGGTCTACCCCAACAGCGGGGAGCGCTGGGACGCCCGGGCGCGGGACTGGCGCGGCGGGTCCGCCTTCGACCCGGAGCGGGCCGCCGACTGGGTACGCTCCGGGGCCCGGCTCGTCGGCGGCTGCTGCCGGGTCGGCCCGGACGCGATCACCGCCCTGGCCGGGACCTTGGCCGCCGACGGCACCGGCTGAGCCGGGAGCTTCCGGCGCGCCCGGTCCGCGCGACAGGACCCGTGCGTCCGGCCCGTGCTGTCCGGCCCCTGCGCTCCCGGCCCGCGTGCCCGCCCGCCCCGCGCGCCCGCCCGCCTCGCGCTCCCGGCCCGCCCGCCCCGCGCCCCCCGTGCGTCCGGCCCGCACCTCCGGACCGTGCGGAAAATGCCTGGTGAGGCCGGTGCGGGCGGCACCATACTCGAAGGCGTGTTCCTGACGATCAGTACGACCGGCATCCCGGAGCGACCCGCGACCGACCTCGGATTCCTGCTGCACAAGCATCCCGAGCGGGCGCAGTCGTTCTCGACCTCGCACGGCACCGCGCACGTCCTCTACCCCGAGGCGAGCGCCGAGCGGTGCACGGCGGCGCTCCTCCTGGAGGTGGACCCCGTGGCGCTCGTGCGCCGCGGCAAGGGCAAGGGCCGGGGCGGCGCCCCGGACTCCGCGCTCGCGCAGTACGTGAACGACCGGCCCTACGCCGCGTCCTCGCTGCTCGCCGTCGTGCTCGCCAAGGTCTTCAAGACCGCGCTGCACGGCGACTGCAAGGCGATGCCCGAGCGGGCCGCCGCGCCGCTGCCGCTGCGGATCGAGGTCCCCGCGCTCCCCGCCCGGGGCGGCGCCGCGCTGGTGCGCGCGCTGTTCGGCCCGCTGGGCTGGTCCGTCGTGGAGGCCGAACCGATCGCGCTGGACCCGGAGTTCCCCGAGTGGGGCGACTCGCGGTACGTGCGGCTCGTCCTGGAGGGCGAGCTGCGGCTCGCGGACGCCCTCAACCACCTGTACGTCCTGCTGCCCGTCCTCGACGACGCCAAGCACTACTGGGTCGCGCCCGACGAGGTCGACAAGCTGCTGCGCGCCGGTGACGGCTGGCTCGCCGGACACCCCGAGCGGAAGCTGATCACGGAGCGCTACCTCTCCCGCCGCCGGGGCCTGGCCCGGGAGGCGGCGGAACGGCTCGAACTGGTCCGGCTCGCCGAGGCCGAGGGCCTGGACGTCGAGGACGTCGACAACGCCGTGGACGAGACGACCGACACCGAGGAGCGCCCGGTGCCGCTCGCCCAGCAGCGGCGGGACGCGATCCTGTCCGCGCTGCGCGCGGCCGGGGCGGTGCGCGTGCTCGACCTGGGCTGCGGACAGGGCCAGCTGGTGCAGGCCCTGCTCAAGGACCCGCGCTTCACCGAGGTCGTCGGCGTCGACGTGTCCGTCCGGGCCCTGACCGTCGCCGCGCGCCGGCTGCGGCTCGACCGCATGGGGGAGCGGCAGGCCGCCCGCGTGAAGCTGGTGCAGGGCTCCCTCGCGTACACCGACAAGCGCCTGTCCGGCTATGACGCGGCCGTGCTCAGCGAGGTGATCGAGCACCTGGACCTGCCGAGGCTGCCGGCCCTGGAGTACGCGGTGTTCGGCTCGGCCCGGCCCCGCACGGTCCTCGTGACCACGCCGAACGTCGAGTACAACGTGCGCTGGGAGAGCCTGCCCGCCGGGCACGTCCGGCACAGTGACCACCGCTTCGAGTGGACCCGCGAGGAGTTCCGGAGCTGGGCGGCCCGGGTGGCGGGGGAGTACGGGTACGAGGCCGGGTTCGTCCCCGTCGGCCCCGACGACCCGGAGGTCGGCCCGCCGACCCAGATGGCCGTCTTCACCCGCGCCACCACCGGAAGCGACGAGAACACCGACGAGAACGAGAAGGAGGGACGGGCATGACCACCGTCACCGACAGCACCGCCGACACCACCACCGCGCGCCGGGCCCTGCCCGTCACCGACCTCTCCCTCGTCGTGCTCGTCGGCGCCACCGGCTCCGGCAAGTCCACCTTCGCCCGGCGCCACTTCAAGCCCACCGAGGTCGTCTCCTCCGACTTCTGCCGGGGGCTCGTCGCCGACGACGAGAACGACCAGTCCGCCAGCCGGGACGCCTTCGACGTCCTCCACTACATCGCCGGCAAGCGCCTGGCCGCCGGCCGGCTCACCGTGGTCGACGCCACCAACGTGCAGCAGGAGGCCCGGCGGCAGCTCGTGCAGCTCGCCAGGACGCACGACGTGCTGCCGATCGCGATCGTCCTCGACCTGCCCGAGCAGGTCTGCCGCGAGCGCAACGCGGCCCGCCCCGACCGCGCCGACATGCCCGCGCACGTGATCCAGCGCCACCGCCGCGAGCTGCGGCGCTCCCTGCGCGGCCTGGAGCGCGAGGGCTTCCGCAAGGTCCACGTGCTGCGCTCCGTCGAGGAGGTCGAGGCCGCCGAGGTCGTCCTGGAGCGCCGCTTCAACGACCTGCGCCACCTCACCGGACCTTTCGACATCGTCGGCGACGTCCACGGCTGCAGCTCCGAGCTGGAGACCCTGCTCGGCAAGCTCGGCTACGTCGACGGCCGCCACCCCGAGGGGCGCACGGCGGTCTTCGTCGGCGACCTGGTCGACCGGGGGCCCGACTCCCCGGGCGTCCTGCGCCGCGTCATGTCCATGGTCGCCTCCGGCGACGCCCTGTGCGTCCCCGGCAACCACGAGAACAAGCTCGGCCGCTGGCTGAAGGGCCGCAAGGTCCAGCGGACCCACGGCCTCGCCGAGACGATCGAGCAGTTGGAGGGCGAGAGCGAGGAGTTCCGGGCCGAGGTCGCGAAGTTCATCGACGGGCTCGTCAGCCACTACGTCCTCGACGGCGGCGACCTCGTCGTCTGCCACGCAGGACTGCCGGAGAAGTACCACGGCCGCACTTCCGGCCGGGTGCGCTCGCACGCGCTGTACGGGGACACCACCGGCGAGACCGACGAGTTCGGGCTGCCCGTGCGCTACCCGTGGGCGGAGGAGTACCGGGGCCGGGCCGCCGTCGTCTACGGGCACACCCCCGTGCCGAACACCTCCTGGATCAACAACACCCTCTGCCTCGACACCGGAGCCGTCTTCGGCGGGAGGATGACCGCGCTGCGCTGGCCGGAGCGCGAGCTGGTCGACGTACCGGCCGAGCGGGTCTGGTACGAGCCGGCCCGGCCGCTCGCGACCGACGCGCCCGGCGGGCACCAGGGGCGCCCCCTGGACCTGGCCGACGTGCACGGGCGGCGGACCGTCGAGACCCGGCACCACGGCAACGTCGCCGTGCGCGAGGAGAACGCGGCGGCGGCCCTGGAGGTCATGAGCCGGTTCGCGGTCGACCCGCGCCTGCTCGCGTACCTGCCGCCGACGATGGCGCCGACCGCCGCCTCCAGGGAGGACGGCTATCTGGAGCACCCGGCCGAGGCCTTCGCCCAGTACCGGGCCGACGGCGTCGAACGGGTCGTGTGCGAGGAGAAGCACATGGGCTCCCGGGCCGTGGCCCTGGTCTGCCGGGACGCCGACGCGGCCCGCGAGCGCTTCGGCGCCGACGGGGTGACGGGCGCCCTGCACACCCGTACCGGACGCCCCTTCTTCGACGACCCCGCCGTCACCGAGGAGGTCCTGGTACGGCTGCGGACCGCGATCGGCGCCGCCGGACTCTGGGAGGAGCTCGACACGGACTGGCTGCTGCTCGACGGCGAGCTGATGCCGTGGTCGCTCAAGTCGGCCGGTCTGCTCCGCGCCCAGTACGCGGCCGTGGGCGCCGCCTCGGGCGCGGTGCTGCCCGGCGCGGTCGACGCCCTGCGGCGGGCGGTGGAACGCGGAGTCGAAGGGGTCGACGGCCTTCTCGACCGGCAGCGGGGACGGGTGGCGGACGCGGAGGCCTTCACGGCCGCCTACCGCCGTTACTGCTGGCCGACCGAGGGTCTGGAGGGCGTGCGGTTCGCGCCCTTCCAGCTCCTGGCGGCACGCGGGCGCTCGCTCGCGGCCGTGCCCCACGACGAACAGCTCGCGTGGCTCGACCGCCTCGTGGAGCACGATCCGACCGGCCTGCTCCAGGTCACCCGCCGGCTCGTCGTGGACACCGGCGACGAGGCCTCGGTCCGCGCCGGCGTCGACTGGTGGCTGGAGCTGACCGGCGCGGGCGGCGAGGGCATGGTCGTCAAGCCCCTCGCCGCGCTCGTCCGCGACGCGAAGGGCCGGCTCGTCCAGCCGGGCGTGAAGGTCCGCGGCCGGGAGTACCTGCGGATCATCTACGGCCCCGAGTACACCCGCCCGGAGAACCTGGAGCGGCTGCGGCAGCGCTTCCTCGGCCACAAGCGGTCCCTCGCCCTGCGCGAGTACGCGCTCGGCCTGGAGGCGCTCGACCGGCTCGCGGACGGCGAACCGCTCTGGCGGGTCCACGAGGCCGTCTTCGCGGTCCTCGCCCTGGAGTCGGAGCCGGTGGACCCGAGGCTCTGACCCGAAGCTCCGACCCCGGGGCCCGGGACGGAGACGCACGGGCCCGGGGCAGCGACGTACAGGCCCCGGGACAGGGGGCGCACGGGCCCCGCGACAGGGGCGCAGGGGTGCCGGAAACGGCGCTCCCCTGCGCCCCCCGTGCTCGTTGACGCGTTTCTTCCGCACCCCCTAGCGTTCATCACCCCGTCACGTGGCGGGACGTCAACCCCCTTGTGGGACAAGGCGGACGACGCACACCTTCGGCCGGCACCGGGGCGTCGCGAGGGAGTCGGAGTGAGCAGTGCGGGAGCGAACGGGACGGTGGACGGAGTCGTGGGCGGGATCCACCGGTTCGTCGTCTTCGGCGGCGTCTGCGGCTCCGGGAGCCCGGACGGGGCCGGAGGGGAACCGCACCGCGCGGCGCTGCACGCCGCCTTCGACGAGGCGTACGGCTCCATCGGCGTCGAACCCGGCACGTACCACCGGGAGGACCGGGGCGACGGCGTCCTCGCCGCGCTGCGCCCCGGCGTGCCGCCGTCCCTCATGGTCGGGCGGTGGATCGACACCCTCCACGAGAGCCTGCGCGCCCACAACGCGGGCCGCGACCGGCGGCTGCGGCTGCGGATCGGCATGGACGCCGGGCTCGTCGCCCGGGGCGGGCAGGGGGAGGGGGGCGGGCTCGTCGGACGGGCGGTCGACCGCGCCGCCCGGCTCTGCGGCAGCGCCCCGGCCCGGCGGATCATGGCGGAGGCGCCCGACGTCGACCTCCTCGTCGTCGTCTCCGACTGGCTGTACGGGAACGTGGTCGCCGAGGGCGGGCGGTACGTGGAACCGGCCCACTACCGGCCGGCCCGCGTCCGGCCCGGAGCGGCCGACGGGTCCGACGGGTCCGACGGGTTCGATGGGAACGACGGGAACGACGTGACCGCCTGGTTCCACGTGCCGCGCAGGACCGCGCCGCCGCTGCCGGAACCGGAGCCGGAGCCGGAGCCGTACGGCGAACCGGTGGCCTGAGGAGGGGCGGGGGGAGCCGACGGGGGGATCACGGACCGGCGTCGGGCCGTCGCGGGGGGACGGCCCGACGCCCAGCACCGAGGAGGGGCCGTACCGCCGCGCGCACCTGACCGGCCACGACCGCACCCGCCGCCTCCCGTGCCGAAACACGGGCCGCGCGGGCCCCCCTCCGTCAGGATGGACCCATGGGATTCCACGTCGACTCCGAGACCGGGCGGCTGCGCCGCGTCATCCTCCACCGCCCCGACCTGGAGCTGAAGCGGCTCACCCCGACCAACAAGGACGCCCTCCTCTTCGACGACGTGCTCTGGGTGCGCCGGGCCCGGCAGGAGCACGACGGCTTCGCCGACGTGCTGCGCGACCGGGGGGTGGAGGTGCACCTCTTCGCGGACCTCCTGAGCGAGTCGCTGAAAGTGCCGGCCGCCCGCGCGCTCGTCCTGGACCGGGTCTTCGACGAGAAGGAGTACGGTCCGCTCGCCGCCGACCACCTCCGGTCGGCCTTCGACTCGCTCGACGCCGTCGCGCTCGGCGAGGTGCTCGTCGGCGGGATGACGAAGCGGGAGTTCCTGGCGGCGCACCGGGAGCCGACCTCGGTCCGCTTCCACGCCCTCGACCTGGACGACTTCCTCCTCGGCCCGCTGCCCAACCACCTCTTCACCCGGGACACCTCGGCCTGGATCTACGACGGCGTCTCCATCAACGCCATGCGCTGGCCGGCCCGGCAGCGCGAGACGGTCCACTTCGAGGCGATCTACAAGCACCACCCGCTCTTCACCGGGCCCGACGCGGGCCCCTTCCACCACTGGTCCGAGGGGCAGGCGGACTACCCGTCGACGATCGAGGGCGGCGACGTCCTGGTCATCGGCAACGGCGCCGTGCTCATCGGGATGAGCGAGCGCACCACCCCGCAGGCGGTGGAGATGCTGGCCCGGGGCATGTTCGCGGCCGGTTCGGCGCGCACGATCGTCGCGCTCGACATGCCGAAGCGGCGCGCGTTCATGCACCTGGACACGGTGATGACGATGGTGGACCAGGACACGTTCACCCAGTACGCGGGGCTCGGCATGCTCCGCTCGTACACGATCGAACCGGGGGACGCGGGGCAGCCGCTGCGGGTGACCGACCATCCGCCGGAGCGGATGCACGACGCGATCGCGGCGGCCCTGGGGCTCCCGGAGATCCGGGTCCTCACCGCCACCCAGGACGTGCACGCGGCCGAGCGCGAGCAGTGGGACGACGGGTGCAACGTGCTCGCCGTGGAGCCGGGGGTGGTCGTCGCGTACGAGCGGAACGTCACCACGAACACGCACCTGCGCAAGCAGGGCATCGAGGTGATCGAGATCCCCGGCAGCGAGCTGGGCCGGGGGAGGGGCGGCCCGCGCTGCATGAGCTGCCCGGTGGAGCGGGACGCCGCCTGAGGGCCCGGGGGCGGGGCGGCCGGGGCCCGAGGTCAGGGGGCGGGGCGGCCGGGGCCGGGGCCCGAGGTCAGGGGCCCGGGCTCAGTGGTCCGGGACCGGGGCCCGGGGGAGGGCGCGGACTTCCCGCGAAGGGGGCTGTATATAAATGTTGGAGTGCGTATAGACTTCCATAGTCCCCGATCGTCGTCCCCGATCGCCGTCCCGACCGTACCCACAGGAGCGCGACCCATGGCCACAGACCTCATCGGCCGCCACTTCCTCAAGGAGCTGGACTTCACCGCCGAGGAGTTCCGCGGTCTGGTCGCGCTCGCCGCCGAACTCAAGGCCGCCAAGAAGGCGGGCGCGGAGGTGCAGCGGCTGCGCGGCCGGAACATCGCCCTGATCTTCGAGAAGACCTCGACCCGCACCCGCTGCGCCTTCGAGGTCGCCGCCGCCGACCAGGGCGCCTCCACGACCTACCTGGACCCCTCGGGCTCCCAGATGGGCCACAAGGAGTCCGTCAAGGACACGGCCCGCGTCCTCGGCCGGATGTTCGACGGCATCGAGTACCGCGGGGACAGCCAGGCCGCCGTCGAGGAGCTGGCCGCCTTCGCGGGCGTGCCCGTCTTCAACGGCCTCACCGACGACTGGCACCCCACCCAGATGCTCGCCGACGTGCTCACCGTGACCGAGCACACGGACAAGCCGCTGGACGCGGTCTCCTTCGCCTACCTCGGCGACGCCCGCTTCAACATGGGCAACTCCTACCTGGTCACCGGCGCCCTGCTCGGCATGGACGTCCGGATCGTCGCCCCGAAGACGTACTGGCCGGCCGAGGAGGTCGTCGAGCGGGCCCGCGAGCTCGCCGAGAAGAGCGGCGCCGTCGTCACCCTCACCGAGGACGTGGCCGAGGGGGTCCGGGGCGCCGACTTCGTGGCCACCGACGTGTGGGTCTCCATGGGTGAGCCCAAGGAGGTCTGGGACGAGCGGATCGCCGCCCTCGCCCCGTACTCCGTGACCATGGACGTGCTGCGCGCCACCGGGAACCCGGACGTCCGGTTCCTGCACTGCCTGCCCGCCTTCCACGACCTGGGCACCGCCGTCGGCCGCGACATCCACGCCCGGCACGGCCTGACCGAGCTGGAGGTCTCCGACGAGGTCTTCGAGTCGGCGCACTCGATCGTCTTCGACCAGGCCGAGAACCGGATGCACACCATCAAGGCGGTCCTGGTCGCGACGATCGCCGGGACCGGGACCGGGACCGGGACCGGGACCGGCGCCGATGGCGGGTCCGATGGCGAGGTCGCGACCGGGGCATAGCATTACGCCCGATTGGGTGAATATGCGCGGTGCGGTTTACGATCGCACGGTTCAGGGGGGTCCGGGCGGGTAAGCCCGGACCCCCCTCACGTGTGTCCGCGCCAGAAACGAGAACCCGCATGCCCCCGTCCGCCCCGCGGATCAAGACGCCGCAGCAGCTCATCGCCGAGTCCGGCGCCGACCTCGAAGGCCACGGCCTCAAGCGCACCATGGGCCTCTTCCAGCTCGTCTGCTTCGGCGTCGGCGCGATCGTGGGCACCGGCATCTTCGTCGGCCTCTCCGACAGCGTCGCGGAGGCCGGCCCCGCGGTCGTGGTCTCCTTCGTCCTCGCCGCGATCACCTGCGTCTTCACCGCCTTCTCCTTCGCGGAGCTGGGCAGCGCGATCCCGGTCTCCGGCTCCTCGTACTCCTTCGCCTACGCGAGCCTCGGCGAGCGGGCCGCCTTCCTCGTCGGCTGGTGCCTGCTCCTGGAGTACGGCGTGTCCGTCTCCGCCGTCGCGGTCGGCTGGAGCCAGTACCTCAACGAACTCCTGGACGGCCTGATCGGCCTGCGGCTGCCCGCCGCGCTCTCCGCCGGACCGGCCGAGGGCGGCGTGGTCAACCTGCCCGCCGTGATCGTGATCCTGCTCGCCGCCACCCTGCTCGTGCGCGGGGTCCGCGAGAGCGCCCGGGCGACCGCCGCCATGGCCGTCCTCAAGATCGGCATCCTGGTCGTCTTCTGCGCCGTCGGCTTCTCCGCCTTCCAGGACGGGCACCTCTCGCCGTTCACGGGCAGCGGCGCCGCCGGCATCACCGCCGGCGCCTCCGTGGCCTTCTTCTCGTACATCGGCTTCGACGCGATCACCACGGCCGGCGAGGAGGTGAAGAACCCGCGCCGCAACGTCCCGATCGCCATCCTCGTCTGCATCGGGATCGTCACCCTGCTCTACTGCGCGGTCGCCCTCTCCGCGATCGGGGCGATCGGCGCCGACGCCGTCGCGAACAGCCCGGCCGCGCTCTCGGTCGTCGTGGACGAGGTCACCGGCTCGTCGGTCGGCGGCGGGATCGTCGCCTTCGGCGCGGTCGTCGCCATCGCCTCCGTCGTCCTCGCGGTGATGTACGGCCAGACCCGCATCCTGATGTCGATGTCCCGCGACGGCCTCGTCCCCCGGGTCTTCGAGCGGGTCTCCCCGAAGACCTCGACCCCCGTCGCCAACACCTGGATCGTCGCCGCCGTCTTCGCCGTGCCGGCCGCCTTCGCCCCGCTCGACGTGGTCGTCGACCTGACCACCATCGGCACCCTGGCCGTCATGGCGGTCGTCAACCTCGCGGTGATGGTGCTGCGCCGCCGCGCCCCCGAGCTGCCCCGCTCCTTCCGGGTGCCGCTCTTCCCGCTGAGCCCGGTCCTCGGCATCGGCTTCTGCCTGTACCTGATCTGGGGCACGGGCTGGGCGACCTGGCTGCAGTTCGCGGTCTTCCTGCTCGCGGGCGGTCTGCTGTACGCGGCCTACGGACGCCGCAACTCGCGGCTCGCGGCGCGGTAGGGGCAGCCGCGGGACGGCCCCGTACCGGGTGGGCGGCCGCCGTCCGCCGGCCGCCCCCGGGGGTCCTCCGGCGGAGCTCAGTGCTCGCAGAGGGAGAACTCGCGCTCGTACAGCTGCTCGTTGTGCTCGTCCACGAAGAACTTGCGCTCCTTCATGAGCTCCTCGCGGTACTCCTCGGCCTGCGCGCGCGTCATGGTCGAGGTGGCGGACCACGGCTGCTGCGGCGGCACGTCGGACGTCGAGACGATCCGCTCCGACGGGTCGACCAGGAAGAACGCGAGGATCTTGCGGTGGCCCGGGCGGGCGGGGTCCGCGAGGCGGAACGGGGCGACGCGGTGCTGCAGGACGTTCGGGAACGCCAGGCAGCGGCCCGCCGGGGTCGCCACCGACCCCAGCACCTGGTTCAGCGCGTCCTCGTCCTCCAGGCCGTAGACCTCGCGCAGGCCGTCGTCGTCGTTCTGCTCGTAGTCCGGGTCGTCGAGCGCCGCCCGGAAGCCCAGCCGGCTCTCGGTGATGTTCTCGCTGTCCCAGTAGAAGAGGCCGGTCGAGACGATCCGCTCGTTCAGCATCCCCTCGACGTGCCAGGAACCGCCGGCGTACTCGGGCTTCTCCGGGGTGAGGTGGATGGTGGCGAGCTTGACGATCACCTGGAGGCGGCGGCCCCGCAGGTCGACCCGGGCGGACGCGTCGGGCAGCGCGGGCGGGGTGAAGTCCGGGGCGTCCGGGACGACCGGGCGGCGGTTCTCCCACCAGTCCTCGTAGGCCTCCTCCCAGGCGTCGAGGGCCTCGCGGTGCGCCCCGGCGTCGTCGTAGGAGTTCCTGTGCGGGTACTCCGGCTTCGAGTCGTACCACCCGTAGGGGTCGGCCACGATCCGCGGGGGCCGGGGGTGGCGCAGATCGGTGAGCACGTTCTCGAACAGCGGGCGGAAGCGCGCGAACAGCTCCGGCAGGACGGCGGCCAGCTCACGATGGACCTCGGGATGGACGTTGTTGACGTACGAGAGGAAGGCGGCGCCGCCGTCCTCGTCGACCTCGACATCCGTGGGCAGCCACTGGAACCGCTCCGAGAACTCGTGCTTCGAGTAGCTGGTCGTCGGGTTCCGCCAGGCCTCCTCGGGAGCCCCGCTCACGTCCCTCACCAGGCAGAACAGCGAGGGGTGCACCAGATCGAGGACCTGGCCGTCCGAGCCGGGGTGCCAGTCCCTCTCCGCCTCGGGGACCTCCTCCAGGACCCGGACCGCCTCGCGCAGCCGGGACCGCAGCCCGTCGTCCACCAGCGCGTCCGACTGCCACACGCCGTCGACCCCGGACACCTCGGTGCCGGTCCGCCCGTCCCGCAGCGCGGCGTAGTGCGCGAGTTCGGCGAGGACGTGGCGGACCTGCGCCTCGGTGAGCCCCTGAGCGACCGCCTCCCGCGACCACCTGGCGGCGATCTCGGGGTCGTTCATCTTCTCGAACCAGTCCGGCTTCTCCCGGATGTGCGCGCTGCACTCGATCATCTGGAGTTCCCGCAGCGTCCGGGGCGTCGCGAACGCTATGGAACGGGAGGTCTGGAAGGGCAGCGGGAAAGCGGACGGGCCGGACAAGGCTCTTGTTCCTCACGGTCGGTGGACGATGGCGGGAACAATACTTCGACGGACCGACAACGAGGCCGCGGTCCGGCGGGGTGCCTCAGCGCACCACGCGGTGGCGGAGCAGGACGACCTTCGAGCCGAGGGCACGGGTCTCCACGAGTTCGAGGTCCACCCGGCGCTCGTCCCGGGGGAAGAACGGAGTGCCGCCGCCGACCAGCACCGGATGGACCACGGTCCGGTACTCGTCGATCAGACCCGCCGCGGCCGCCCCGGCCGCCAGGGTCGCGCCCCCGATCGCGATCTCGCCCTCTCCGGGCTCGGCCCGCAGCCGCTCGATCTCCTCCGCCACGCTTCCGGTGGCCAGCCGGGCGTTGCCCCGCACCTCCGTCAGGGTGGTGGAGAACACCACCTTCGGGAGCGGATTCCAGAGCGCGATCCACTCGCGCGTCGGGGCGTCGAGCGACGGGTCCTCGCCGGCGGTCTCCCAGTACAGCATCGTCTCGTACAGCCGCCGCCCCATCAGATGGACGCCGACCCCCCGGATGTCCTCGATCCAGAAGCGGAAGACCTCCTCGTCGGGCCCCGACCAGTCGAAGCCGCCGTCCGGCCCGGTGATGTAGCCGTCCAGGGACACGCCCATGGAACAGGTCACTCTGCGCATCGGAAAGCCTCCTCGGTGACGGGCTTCCGACAGTACGTCCGCCGGGCGCCGGGGGACGCGCCACGACGCGCGGGAGCCCGACCGGGGCACGCCCGGCCCCGGTCGCCCGGTGGAACAACCCTGCGAACCCTCCCCGGTGGGGATGAAGCGCCGTCGCCGCCGTGCCCCCGGCCGCCCTCCCGCTGTTCTTTCCGGCGGAAAGATCGTTCCGGCGCCGGGAGGGGGCACGATGCGACGAGGCGGGGAAGGCGGTCGCCGCACATGAGCCCGTACCAGGAGACCGGGACCCGGACGCCGCCCGCCGCCACCCGCACCGCCCGGACGGTGGCCGGGCGACTCCTCGACCGCACCTTCGGCACCCCGGCCGAACGTCCCCGCTGGGACGTCGACGGCGCCGGGCCGGTCGGCATCGACGCGGGCGACGAGCACGCGGTGCAGGCCGCCTGCGGCGTCATGCACGTGCACGGCCGGGCCACCGGCGCCCCCGCGCCGCTCGCCGCGGACTACGTCTCCACGGTGACCGGCGTCCTCGCCGCCCAGGGCGCCACGGCGGCCCTCCTCGCCCGCCGCCGGGGCCGCCCCCCGCTGCGGACCCGCACCTCGCTCGCCCAGGGCGCGCTCCTGACGCTCACCCAGTACCTCGCCGCCGCCACCGCGGACGACGGGACGGGGGCCCGGGCCACGGACGACGGGACGGGGCTCGCCACCCTCACCACCGCCGACGCCGTACGCGTCGAGATCGAGACCCTCGACCCCGAGGCCTGGGCCGGATTCTGGCACCGGCTCGGCGTGCCGCCCCGGACGGCGGGACGCGGCTGGCAGCCCTTCCAGGCCCGCTTCGGCACGGCCGTCTGCCCCCTGCCCCCGGAACTCCGCGCCGCCGTACGGGCCCACCCCCTGGAGGCCGTACGCCGGGCGGGCGCCGAGCACGGCGTGTCGGTCGCCGCGATCGGGGAGGCGACGACGGCCCCGCCCGGCCTCGCCCCCTGGACCCTCGCACCGGCCCCGCCCGCCGGCCCGCCCCCGCCCCTCCCGGCCGTGACCGGCGCGGACGCCCTGCCCCTCGCCGGCCTGCGGGTGGTCGAATCCGCCCGCCGCGTCCAGGGGCCCGTGGCCGGGCACGTCCTGCGGCTGCTCGGCGCCGAGGTCGTCCGCGTCGAACCCCCCGGCGGCGACCCGATGCGGGGCCTGCCCCCGGTCGCCGGGGGCTGTTCGGTCCGGTTCTCCGCGCTCAACCACGGCAAGGCCGTGACCGAGGCCGACCTCACCACCCGCCCGGGCCGGGAGGCCGTGCGCGAACTGGTCTCCCGCGCCGACGTCTTCCTGCACAACTGGGCCCCCGGCAAGGCCGGGACCCTCCGCCTCGACGCCGACGCCCTGCACGCCGTCAACCCCCGCCTGGTGTACGCCTCCGCCTCCGGCTTCGGCACCGCCCTCGGCCCCCTCCCGCCGATCGGCACCGACTACCTGGCCCAGGTCCACAGCGGCCTCGCCGCCGCGCTCCGCCCCGCCGGGGAGCCGCCCGCCCCCTCCCTGATGACCGTCACCGACGTGCTCGGCGGCCTGGTCCTCGCCCAGGCCGTGCTCGCCGGCCTCCTCGCCCGGCAGGAGACCGGCCGGGGCTGCCGGGTCGCGTCGTCGCTGCTCTCCGCCGCGGCCCTGGTCCCGCGCCCGCCCCGGCGCGTCGCCCTCTCCGCGCCGGACCGCCCGCTGCCCACCGCCGACGGACTGCTGTACCCGGGGGCCGAGGCCCGGGCCCTGCCCCGGGAGCTGGCCCGGACCGTCGGCGCCACCGGCACCGCCACGGTGGGGGAGCGGCTGCGGACCCGCACGACGGACGCGTGGCTGGCCGAGCTGCGGGCGGCCGGACTGCCGTCCGTCGCCGTCCGCACCGACCTGGCGGACCTCGCCGCCGACCCGGCCTTCGCCCGGGCCGTCCTGCCGCCGGACAACCGCCTCCCGTACGCGCGCCCCGCCGCGCCCTGGGAGTTCACGGAGGAGACCCGATGACCACGGCACCCACCGCCCACCGGACGACCTGGCGCTCCCGCAACGGCCTGGAGTTGTCCGACAGGGTCCCCCGCGCCGACCGCGCGGCGTGGGAGGACCGGGGACTCTGCCCCGACGCCGACCTCTTCACCCTCTTCCGGGGCCACGCGCTCGCCGCCCCCGGCCGCGACGCGGTGGTGGACGAGCGGGGGGCCCTCTCCTACGGCGAGCTGTACGCGGAAGTGCTGCGCGTCGCGGCCCTGTTCGCGGAGGCGGGGCTCGGCCCCCGGGACGTGATCGCGCTCCGGCTCCCCAACGGGCGCCTCGCGGCGGCGGCGGAACTGGCCGTCTACGCCCTCGGCGCGGTCGCCCTGCCGTACCCCCTCGGCGGCGGCACCCGGGACACCCTCTCGCTCCTCGCCCGCTCCCGGGCGGGCGGAGCCGTACTGAGCGAACCCGAGGACCTCGAAGCGGCGTCCGAACTCCCCTGGTTGCGAGCGGTGTTCACGACCCGACCGGACGCCGCGCCCGGAGTGCGGCGGCTGGACCGCGCCCCGGAGGGCGGACCGCTGCGCCCGGCCGGCCGGCCCGCCGAGGCCGCCGACCCGGCCCGGATCCTGGTCTCCTCCGGCTCCGAGACCGAGCCGAAGATGATCGCCTACAGCCACCAGGCCATGGCGGGCGGCCGAGCCGCCTACGTACGGGCCCTCGCGGCCACGTCGGCCCGCACCGAGCCCCGGACCCACGCCGGCCCTCAGGCCCGTACCGGACTTCTGCCCCCTACCGACCCTCCGGCCCGTCCCGGAGCCCCGGTCCGCGCCGGCTTCCCGTCCGGAACCGAGACCCCGGCCGCAACCCCGTCCGGATTCCCGGTCGTTCCCGGCCCCTCGGCGGAGCCCGAGCCCCCGGCCGCCCCGCCCCGGCTGCTCGTCCTCGTCCCGCTCGCCTCCTCGTACGGCTCCCTGGGCGTTCCGGTCGGGCTCGCCGCCCTCGGCGGGACCCTGATCGTGCGCGGGCGGTTCGACGCCGCCGACGCGCTCCGGGCGACCGTCGAGCACCGGCCCACCCACCTCTTCGGGGTGCCGACCATGCTGCGGCGGATGGCGGACCTGCCGCGCCTCCCGGGCGAGGACACCTCATCGCTGCGGGCCGTCGTCTCCAGCGGAGCCGCGCTCCCCGCCTCCACCGCGGCCGCCTGCCGCGAACGGTTCGGCGTACCGGTCGTCACCGTGTACGGCTCGTCGGACGGCGTCAACTGCCACACCGCCGCCCCCGGCGCCCCCGCCGGGGACACGGCGGGCACCCCCGACCCCGCCGTGGCCGCCCTCCGGATCGTCCGGCCGGACGGCTCCCCGGCGGACACCGGGGAGCCCGGGGAGATCCAGGCCAAGGGCCCCATGACCCCGCTCTGCTACGTGGCCGCCCCCGACCTCGACGCCCGCTACCGCACCGCCGACGGCTGGGTCCGCACCGGCGACCTGGGGGCGCTCGACGGGGAGGGGCGGCTGAGGGTCCTCGGGCGGCTCAAGAGCGTGGTGATCCGGGGCGGGCACACCATCAGCCCGGCCGAGGTGGAACAGGAGCTGGGCACCCATCCGGGGATCGCGGAGGCGGTCTGCGTCCCGGTGCCGGACGAGGAGTTCGGGGAGCGGCTGTGCGCCTGCGTGCGGCCGGTGCCGGGAGCGCCCGCGCCCGCCCTGGGCGACGTGACCGCGCACCTCGCCACCCGGGGCCTGGAGCGGCGGAAGTTCCCCGAGTACCTGCTCGTCCTCGACCGGATGCCGCTGCGGCCCACCGGCAAGGTCTGCCGCCGCACCGCCGCCGCCCGCGCCGTCGCCGCCCTTGGCGTCGACACGCCACCCGGTGCCACGGTTTTCGACGGGTGAAGCAGACGATTTCACTCGTACAGGCGAAATAGCCCATTCATGTCGCCAAGGTGACGAAACTCGTGCAATTCTGTCGTCAGCAAGCGGAATCCCTGATTCAACTTCCTCTGCGGCAGAGGCCCTTCGAGGGGCCCGCCCCCGTTCACGGAGAACTCTCTTGCGACGTTCCCTCGCCTTTTCCGTCCTCCCCGCCCCCGTCCCCGGCCGCACCCTCGCCGGCGGCGACGCCCGCGTCTGACGGACCGGAACACGAGGGGACCCACACCGGACACATGGGGGAAACATGTTCACTGAAGTCGCCGTGGTCGGCCTCGGCTACGTCGGCCTCCCGCTGGCCCGCCGGGCCTGCGAGGCGGGACTGGCGACCGTCGGCCACGACATCGACGCCGACGTCGTCGCGGGCCTGGAGGAGGGCCGCTCCCACATCGGGGACGTCCACGACGCGGACGTCGGGGCGATGCGGGCCGCGGGCTTCCGCGCGAGCACCGACCCCGGCGTCCTCGCCGGCGCCCACACCGTCGTCGTCTGCGTGCCGACCGGCCTCACCCCGGCCGGCGAACCGGACCTGGAACCGCTGCTCGCGGCCGTCCGCACCGTCGCCCGCCACCTCGAACCGGGCACGCTGGTCTGCGTCGAGTCCACCAGCCACCCCGGCACCACGGAGGAGATCGTCCGCCCCCTCCTCGAAGCGAGCGGGCTGCGCGCCGGCGAGGACTTCCACCTGGCGTACTCGCCCGAGCGCATCGACCCCGGCAACCGCCGTCACACCCTGCGCACCACGCCGAAGGTCGTCAGCGGCTCCACCGAACTCTGCGCCAAGCACGCCGCCGCCTTCTACGAACGCCTCGTGGACGAGGTCGTCGTCGCCGCCGGCACCCGGGAGGCGGAGATGGCCAAGATCCTGGAGAACGCCTACCGGTACGTCAACATCGCCCTGGTCAACGAGGCCGCCGTCTACTGCGACCGGGTCGGCATCGACATCTGGGACGTGCTGCGCTGCGCGGACACCAAGCCCTTCGGGTTCTCCGCCTTCCGCCCGGGCCCCGGCGTCGGCGGCCACTGCATCCCCGTCGACCCCCGCTACCTGATGACCCGCGCCGCCGAACAGGGCTTCACCTTCCACACCCTGGACGCCGCCCGCACCGTGCTCGACGCGATGCCGGACCACGTCGCGGGACGCGTCCGCGACCTGCTCGCCGCCACGGGCAAGGATCCCACAGGGGCCCGGGTGACGCTGCTCGGCGTCGCCTACAAGGCCGACGTCGCCGACACCAGGGAGTCGCCCGCCTACCCCGTGGCCCGCGCCCTGCGCGCCCTCGGGGCCCGGCTCGCCCACCACGACCCGCACGTCGACCGGTTCGAGGTGGACGGCGTCCCCGTCCCCCGGCAGCCGTCGCCGGAACGGGCCCTCGCCGACAGCGATCTGGTGGTGCTGCTCCAGGACCACTCCGCCTACCGGGCGGTCGACTGGGACGGGGCCGCCTGCCCGGTCCTCGACACCCGGGGGGCGGCGGAGGGCCGGCGCGTGGTGCGCCTCTGACGCCGCGCCCCGCGCCCCACGGACTCCCGGCCCGGGACGCGCCCGCGCGTCCCGGCCGTGGGACAAGCGCGTCCGGACGCCGTCCGGACGCCACACGAAGCAACGGAACAAGGAGATCGACCCATGACCGTGGCAATCGACAACGTCGCCCAGGAGCGTCTGGCGAAGCGCTTCGACAAGTGGGACGCCGACGGCAACGGCCTGCTGGAGCCCTCGGACTTCACCGCCGAGGCCGCCACCATCGCCCGCGCGTTCGGCGAGTCCCCCGAGTCGCCGAAGGCCACCGCGCTGCGCGACGGCTTCGTCGCCATGTTCGAGGAGCTCGCCCGCAGGGCGGGCGTCGCGCCGCAGGGCTCGCTCGACCGCGAGCAGTTCCTCCGGGCCGCCGGTGAGGTCGTCCAGGGCGGCGCCGCCACCTTCGACCCGGTGTTCTCCCCGGTCGCCAAGGGCATCGTCGGCCTGGCCGACCGCAACGGCGACGGCGTCATCGACGGCACCGAGTTCGCCACCTGGCTCAAGGCCCTCGGCCTCGGCGAGGCGCAGGCCCGTGAGGCCTTCAAGCGGATCGACGCCGACGGCGACGGCACCCTGTCCGAGCAGGAACTGCTCGGCGCCGTACGCAAGTTCCACCTCGGTGAGCTCGACGTCGAGCTGCTCGGCTGAGAACGGCACCTGATCCGACAGCGGCCGGCCGGCGTCCCCGCCAGGGGCGCCGGCCGGCCGCCGTGGTGTGCCGTGCCGCGTCGTCAGCCGGCGGGCGCGAAGACCACCGGGGCCTCCGGCGCGAGCGCCAGGGACCGGCCGGTCAGCAGCCGGGGCGCGTGGACCACGATGTTGTAGTGGTTGGGCAGGTGGCAGCCGTCGAAGCCGAGCACGGTCCCCACCGGCTCCCCGCCGATCAGGAGCGTGTCCCCCCGGTCCACGACCCCGCCGAGGTCCAGCTCCACGAAGCCGAGGAAGCCGACCCGGTCCACCCGGGCGCCCGGCGCGTCGGTCCACCGGTCGGTGGTGAGCAGTTCGTGCACCTCGCCCCGGCGCACGCAACGGGCCGCGAACGGCTCCAACTCCATTCCGCGGTCCGTGCGTTCGTGCAGCAGCACCTTCACCATGGTCCCGCGCACCGCCCGCTTGGCGCCGTTCTCGTGCAGGCCGGAGTCGAGGGAGGGCGGGGCCACGGGGAGCGCGGGGGAGGAGGTCATCGGGACTCCGATCGACGGACGGCGCGCGGTTCCCGCGGCTCGTGCGGTTCATGCGTTCCGTGCGGCTCATGGGGGGTGCGGGGCCCCGGCGGGCCGGCCGCGGCCTCCACCGCGTAGACGGCGGCGACCAGTTCGAGCGCGGCGAGGCCGCCCTCGACGGCCCGGGAGGGGTCGGGCAGGTCGCGCAGCCGGGCGAGGTCGCGCAGGACCCCCTCGTACTCGTGCCACAGCGACTCCTTGAAGCCGGGCCGGCCGTCCAGCATGTCCGCGTACAGCTCGGTGCCGTCGTCGAGGCGTACGAGCACGTCCTTCACCTCCCCGGGGTACGACCAGTCCAGCTCCACCCGCGCCCGCCCGCCCGGCCCGGCCAGCTCGACCACGGCCTGCCGGTCCGTGCCGGCCGCGTCCCGGACCACGTCGGCGGCGACGACCTCCGAGGGGGCCTCGCCCAGCACCAGCCGCACCAGGTCGAAGGCGTTGGGCCCGTTGTCCGCGACGCAGCCGCCGCCGCAGCGGGCCGGGTCCAGGTACCAGGTGTCCGCGCCGATGTGCTCCTCGATCCGCTCCAGGTACCGCACCCGCACGGACTCCACCCGCACCGGCGCGCCGGGCGGCGGCAGCCGGTCCAGGAGGTCCAGGACGCGGTCGTTGTAGCGGCGGTGGAACGCCGTGAGCAGCGGGACGCCGTGCTCCCGGGACAGCGCGGCGAGCCGCCGTCCGTCCGCCGGGTCCAGGGCGAGCGGCTTCTCCACGCACACCGGGACACCGGCCCGCAGCGCGTCCGCGCACACCTCGGCGTGCGCGTGGTTGGGCACCGCCACGACCAGGGCGTCCAGGCCCCCGGCGGCGAGCAGGTCCCGGTGGCCGGGGTGGCAGGCGATCCGGCCGCGGTACGGGGCGAGGGCCTCCTCGCGCAGGTCGCAGACCGCGGCCACCTCCCACCCGGGCAGCCGCCCGGCCGCCGCCAGGTAGAAGCGGGAGATCACCCCGAGCCCGGCGATCCCCAGGCGCAGGGGCCGGCCGCCCCCGGTGCGCGGTGCCGCGCCGTCGTCTCCGGTGGTCGGCGTCATCGGCTCTCCTCCCCGGTGGCCGGGGCGGTCGCGGTGACCGGGAGCCGTGGGTCCGGGACCGTCGCGGCGGCCGGAAGCCGCAGGCCGAGGGCCGTCAGTTCGGCGTGGAGCGGGGCGGGCAGCGGGACGCCCGAGGCGCGCCGCTCCTCGGCGCGTTCGGCCTCCGGGTGGCCCGGGTAGCGGACCGGCCCCTGACCCGGGAGCGGAGGACAGCCCAGTACCGTCCCGAACATCTCCCGGGCGTCCCCGGCGAAGCCGTCGCGCAGCGCGTCGGGGGCGACCGCCAGGACGAGGAAGCCGATGTCGTCGTCGCTGCCGCCCGGCCTGCCGTCCCCCTCCAGGGCCGCCGGGGCGGGCCCGGTGGCCGCCCCGGGCAGCACGGCGGCGAGCAGCTCCACGGCGAGCCCGAGCCCGAACCCCTTGAAGGCGCCGGTCGCCGGGGTGCCGCCCAGCCAGCCGAGCCAGGCCTCGCCCCGGTCGTAGGCGGACGCGTCCCGCACCGGGCGCCCGGCGTCGTCGGTGAGCCAGCCCTCGGGCGCCTCGCGCCCGTCCCGGGCCGCCGTGCGGAGCCGCCCGGTGGGGACGACGGTGGTGCTCATGTCGAGGACGAACGGGCGCCCCCCGACCGCCGGGGCCGCCACGCTCAGCGGATTGGTCCCGAGCAGGGCCGCCGCGCCGAGCGGCGGACGGGCGATGCGCTGGCCGCCGCAGTTGGAGGCCACCACGCCGATCATGCCCCGGTCGGCGGCCCGCCGCGCGTGGACGCCCGCGCAGCCGAAGTGGGTGGCGCCCCGCACCGACACCAGGCCGATGCCGTGGCGGGCCGCCCGCTCCGCCGCGAGGTCCGTGGCCTCCGACGCGGCCCACAGGCCGAGCGCCCGCCGGTGGTCCAGGAGCACGCAGGCCCCCAGGTCGCGCAGGACCTCCGGCTCGGCGGCCGGGTCGGCGCCGCCGGACTCCAGGAGCGGCCGGTAGAGGCGGCCCAGGTTGAACACGCCGTGCGAGTCCATGCCGGTCAGGTCGCCGTAGCAGAGGGCTTCGGCGGCGAGCCGGGCCCGGGCCTCCGGGACCCCGAGCCGTACGAAGCAGGCGGCGGTCTCGCCGAGCAGCGTCTCGTACGGGACGGTCACCTCCCCCCGCACGTCGCTCCGGGGTGCGGCGCCGGCGGGCAGCGTGGACGTCATGCGGTTCCTGCTTTCTCGGTGAGGTCGGTCGGTACGGACGCGGGGGCGGTGCGACGGGCCCCGTCCCGCCGCCGTACGTCGTCGGCGAAGGCGGTGAGCAGCGCGGCGGTGCGGTCCGCGAACGCCTCCAGGTCGGCCAGGTCGACGAACTCGCCCGCCGCGTGGGCCCGGTTGGCGTCGAGGGAGCCCGGTCCGAAGACCGTGGTGAAGGAGTCCGGCAGGCCCTCCGCCCAGATCGCGTCGCAGGTGAAGGCCGGTTCGTCGTCCGGCCACCGGTCGACGCCCGCCCGCGCGAGCAGCTTCTCCCCCCACTCCGGCTGGGGGCCGAGGGCGGGCAGGCCGCGCTTCTCCCACTCCAGGCGGGTGATCCGGGCGGCGTCCCCGGCGGTCCGCGCGAACGGCGGCGTGCCGGAGAACCGGGCGGCGAACTCCCGCAGTCCCGCGTCGAGGGCCCGGACGAGGGCCCGTTCGGCGGCGGCCCCGGCCTCGGCGGTGGCGTACGCCAGGTTGAGCAGCAGGCTGCCGGTGCCGTGCACCTTGTTGTGCAGGGTGCCGGTGTGCAGCCCCGCCACGCAGACCGTGAACGGCGGTGTGCCGGAGGCGTCCCGGCCGAGGGCGGCCGCGAGGTGCTGGGCGAGGAAGCCGAGCAGGACGGTGGCGTTGTGCCCGGCCTCCGGGCGGTCGTCCACGGCGTCCTCGCCGCCGACCGTGATCCGGGCGGTGGCGGCGGCCGTCGCGCGGGGCAGGTGGCGCAGCCCGGTCGGCTCGCAGAACACGTTGAGCCGGCCCGTGTGTCCCGCCTCCACGAGCGGCCGGGTGCCGAAGGTGCCGAGCGCCCCGCCCTCCTCGCCCGCCACCGCCTGCACGAGCACGGCGACGTCCCGGCCGATGTCCGGGCAGGTCCGGGCGGCGGCCGCGACCCCGGCGAGCAGCGCCACCGCGGGTCCCTTCGCGTCCACCGCGCCCCGGCCGGTGAAGCGGGCTCCGTCGAACGCGGGGGGCTCGCCGCCGGCGACGGTGTCCAGGTGCACGTTGAACATCACCGTGCGCTCCCGGGGCAGTTCGGGCCCGAGCCGCAGCACCAGGCTCGGCTGGTCCGCCAGGAACGCCGGATCGGCGGCGACCGCGCGCCGCACGGGCGCCGGGGTGTCGTCGCGCAGCACCGCCGAGGGGGCCGGGGCGCCGAGGCGCACGGTCCCGAACCCGAGCCGCTGCGCCGCCGTGGCGTACGAGCGCAGGGCGGCGGTCGTCAGGTGGGGCGCGCCGGAGCCGGTCTCCAGCGGGCCCGCGGTGGGCGTGTGCAGCAGGTGCAGCAGCAGGCCCGTGTCGACGGCGGGGCGGGGCAGGGCCTTCAGGGCGGCGGTCGGGGCGGGAAGCGGCAGGGCCGCCAGGCGGCGGGCCGCCCGTACGAAGGGCCCGGCCGCGTCCTCGCTCCGCACCCCCTCGTGCGGGACCACCGCCAGATGGGGTTCGAGCGAGTACGCCCCCCGGTAGCCGTACTCCTCCAGGAGGCGCACGCAGTCGGCGACCCGGGCGGCGCCCTCGCCGGGCAGGGTGTAGACGGCCTCGCCGGGCCGGTCGCCGGGTAGCGCGTCCTTGACGTGCACGTGGGCCACGTACGGCAGCAGCTCTTCGAGGAGGGCGTGGGCGTCGTACCCGTACGGGACGCCGTTGCCGGTGTCGAACAGGACGCGCAGCGCCGGGCTGCCGACCTCGGCGAGGAGCCGGAGCGTCCGGGAGGCGTCGGAGCCCGCCCAGCCCGCGCAGTTCTCGTGGAGCAGTTCGACGCCGAGGGATTCCGCCCGGCGGGCGAGCCGGCGCATCCGGTCGATCGCCCCGGCCGCCCACGCCTCCTCGGGGAGGCCGCCGTCGGTCCACGACATGACGCGCAGGCTGCGGCAGCCGAGGATCCTGCCGTGCTCCGCGAGCCGTTCCAGCTCCTCCAGGTCGGCGGAGAAGGGACCGGTGACCGGGCGGGCCCAGTTGCCGATCCGGGAGTCGAGGCAGACCACGCCGAGGCCCGCCGAGTGCAGCCGCCCGGCGGCCTCCCGCACGACCGGCTCGGGCAGGTCGGCGAGGGCCGTGCCGTCGAGGGAGCGCAGCTCCAGGGAAGTCCAGCCCAGCTCGCGGGCGACGGCGATCTGCCCGGCCAGATCGGGGGCGGCCTCGTCACCGATGCCGGTGATCCGGCCGGTCGGGCCGAGGGGACGGGTGTCCGTGGGGGAGGCGGCGTGCTCGGAGGGTTCGGCGTCGGCGGAGGAGGCGGCGTGCTCGGAGGGTTCGGCGTGCGCGGGAGAGGCGGCGTGCTCGGGGGACTCGGCGTGTTCGGCGTACGCGGGGGACTCAGTGGACCGCGACACGGGAAGCCTCCTCGCGCCGGCCCTCGGCGGTCTCCTCCGCGCAGCGCCGTTTGGCCGCGTCGAGCAACCGGACCGCGTCGGCGTGCAGGGCGAAGTCCTCCTCCCAGGAGGGGTCGTCGGCCGGGACCCCGGCGAACCGGGTGTAGACCCCGAGCAGGAACGCGGCCAGCGCGTCGTCGCGGAACACCTCGCGCCGCCCGTCCACGACGAGCTGGACGTGGTCGTCGGCGTCGCTCGCGGCGAAGTGGGCGACGGCGGTGCCGCGTTCGAAGGCGAAGAGGGCCCTGCGCTCCCGTACGGGCGAGGTCAGGTCGGAGAAGAGGCGGGTGCGCACCCCGCTCGCGTGCCGCAGCTCCAGGAGCGCGGAGCCGAGCCCGGGGCGCACCGTCCCCCCGACCCGCAGGTCGGTCAGCCGGGCCCCGGTCGGCTCGGCGGGACCGGCCAGGGAGAGGACCAGGCCGAGGGAGTGCGGCAGCTCCACGTCGAACGCCGTGGGGTGCCCGTCGTCGGCGCCCAGCGAGCGGGCGAAGCGCGGCTTGTGCTGGGTGACGTCGATGCGCAGCAGCCGCCCCTGGCCGCCCGAGCCGATCAGGTCGCGGAGCCGTCCGGCCAGGGCCGAGGCGGGCCAGTGGGCCACCACCGCCAGGCGGAGGCCGTGGCGGGCGCGCAGCTCCGCCACGGCCGCCAGCTCCCCGGCGTCGGCGGCGAGCGGCTTCTCCACGATCAGGTCGCGGTAGCCCGCCCCGCACAGCTCGGCGAGGACGGCGGACCGGCCAGCGGGCGGGGTGCAGACGTGGACGGCGGCGCGGTCGGGCGGCAGCAGCTCCCGGGCCTCCTCCAGGGACGGCACCACGGTCACCCCGTCCGGCACCGGGGCCCGCTCGCCGGGCCGGGGGTCGACGGCGACCACCGGCCCCCGCCACGCGTCCGGCGACCGGTCGAGGGCGGTGCGCAGGGCCCGCAGGTGCAGCCCGGCCCCGGAACGGCCCAGTCCGACGATCAGGGGCTGTCGGATCGGGGGCTGCTTCATGCGGTTGTTCCATCCAGTGGTTCGGAACCCGTGCGTACGGGCGGTTGCGGCGAAGAATCTCGCCGTGCCGAACGACACCGGTCAAGGAAATCAGAGGTGTTGTCACCGGAAAGTATGAAGTTCCTTTGAGGGTTTGAGACTTCATTCTTCCGGCTGTTAGATTCACCGGGCAGACTTCCCGAAGGCGGGGTCCGGCCCGCCCGTCGCATTCTCTCGGGCCGCCGCCCTGACCTCAGTCGACCGTCCTGAACTCATCTGGCACCGGCGAGCCGTCGGCCGAGAAGAATTGTTTCCGCGTGACCTCACCCAGCATTCCCTTTTTCTCCCAGGCGAAGACGTTCGAAAAGATCTGGCCGGACCTCCGGGCCGGGGTGGACGAGATTTTCGCCGACGGCAAGTTCTCGCATTCCCGCCGGGTCGGCCGCCTCGAAGAGGCCCTGGCGGAGTACACCGGGGCCCGGCACGTGATCGGGGTCAACAGCGGCACCGACGCCCTGGTGCTGCTCCTGAAGGCGTGCGGGCTGCGCCCCGGGGACCGGGTCCTGGTCCCGGCGTACTCCTTCGTCGCCACCGCCACCTCCGTCGTCCTGGCCGGCGGGCGGCCCGTCTTCACCGACATCGACCCCGACACGTACGCCATGGACCCCGGCCGGATCGGGGACGCGGCGGCGGACGGCGCCCGGTTCGTGATGCCGGTCCACCTCTTCTGCCGCATGGCGGACATGGCGGCGCTCACCGCCCTCGCCGCCGACCGCGGCCTGACCCTCGTGGAGGACAGCGCCGAGGGCATCGGCATGCGGCAGCACGGCGTCCACGCCGGACTGCACGGACGCGGCGGAGTCCTCTCCTTCTTCCCCAGCAAGACCCTGGGCGCGCTCGGCGACGCCGGGGCCGTCCTCACCGACGACCCGGACCTCGCCGAGCGCGTGGCCGCGCTGCGGCACCACGGCCGGACGGGACGCACCCTCGCCCACTTCCCCGGCATCTCCCACGAGACCCGGTACGTCGGCCACAACAGCAAGATGGACGACCTCCAGGCCGCCGTCCTGCTCGCCAAGCTCACCGTCCTCGACGAGGACGTCCGCCACCGGGCGGTCCTCGCCCGGCGCTACGACGAAGGGCTGCGGGGGACGCCCGGCATCACCCGGCTGCCCGCCCTCACGGGCGCCCCCGACGAGGTCTTCTACGTCTACCTGATCGAGACCGAGCGGCGCGACGCGCTCGCCGCCCACCTCCAGGAGCGGGGCATCGGCACCGAGACGTACTACCCCCGGCCGCTGCACCTCCAGCCCTGCTTCGCCGGACTCGGCCACCGGCCCGGCGACTTCCCCGCCGCCGAGGCCGCCGCCGGCCGTGCCCTCGCCCTGCCGCTCTACGCCGACCTCACCGAGGCCGAGGTCGACCACGTCTGCGCGACCGTCCGCGCCTTCCACGCCGGGAGGGTCCCCGCATGACCACGACCAGCACGTACGAGGACCCGGCCGTCGGGGACGGCCCCGCGCCCGGCGGCCGCGTGCCCTTCTTCCCGCCCGACCTCTTCCACGAGGACCGCGACGCCCTCCTGCGGCTCCTGTACGAGATCGGCACCGGTGAGGACCAGAAGTTCATCCTGGGCGACCGCACCCGCCGCTTCGAGGAAGCCCTGCGCGACCGGCTCGGCGCCGCCGACGCGGTCGCCTGCTCCAGCGGCACCTCCGCCCTCCACCTCATCCTCACCGCCCTCGGCATCGGCCCCGGCGACGAGGTCGTGGTCCCCGCCCTCGGCTGCGCCCCGCTCGCCGCCGCCGTCCTGCACACCGGCGCCGTCCCGGTCTTCGGCGACGTCGACCCCCGCACCCTCACCCTCGACCCCGAGGACGCGCGGACCCGCATCACCCCCCGTACCAAGGCGCTGATGCCCGCCCACATGTTCTCCGTCATGGCCGACATGCCCCGCTTCACCGCCCTGGCCGCCGACGGGGGACTGCGCCTGGTCGAGGACTCCGCCGTCGCCCAGGGCGCCGTCCTCGACGGCACGCCCGCCGGACTGTGGGGGGACGCCGGGCTCTACTCCTTCGTGCAGGTCAAGTCGTTCGGCATGCCCGGCGAGGGCGGCGTCGTCGTCACCCGGGACGAGGAGGCCGGCCGCCGCGTCCGCATGCTCCGCAACCACGGCCAGGACGGCGTCCACCGGGGCCTGCACCACGTGATCGGCGTCAACAGCCGCTTCGACGAGATCCAGGCCGCCTTCCAGCTCCACCGGCTGCCCGGCCTCGACGCCCGCCTGGAGCGCCGGGCCCGGATCGCCGCCCACTACACCGAACGCCTCGCCGGCCTGCCCGGCCTCACCACCCCGCCGCCCGGCACCGACGGGCGCTGCTACTACGTCTACACCCTGCTCGCCGACGACCGGGACGCGCTGCGCGCCCACCTGGACGCCGAGGGCGTCGACACCCACGTCTACTACCCCGCGACCCTGCCCGACCAGGCCGCCTTCGCCCCCGTCGCCGCCTCCGTACGGACCGGGGCCGGAACCGGCGGCGCCGGAACCGACTGGCCGCACGCCCGGGACGCCGCCCGCCGGCAGCTCTCGCTCCCCGTCCACCACCGGCTCACCGACGCCCAGGTCGAACACGTCGCCGACACCGTCCGCGCCCACGCCCTGCGCGCCCGCGGGTGACCGCACGGCCCCTCCGGACGCCCCCTCCCCGTACCCCCACGGCCCACGCCGCCCCCAGCCCCTCACGGAGTACCCCCGCATGACCCCTGACCTCGACGTCGCCGTCGTCGGTGCCGGACTCGCCGGTCTCGCCGCCGCCCACGAACTGCGCCGCAGCGGCCACGAGGTGTGCGTCCTCGAAGCCGCCGACGCCCCCGGCGGCCGGATGCGCAGCCTCCGCCGCGACGGCTACCTGATGGACACCGGAGCCGAGCAGATCTCCGCCCGGGGCTACCGCGCCACCTGGCAGCTCGTCCGCCGGGCCGGGCTCACCCCCGACGACGTCCCCCGCATCGGCCGCCCCATGGCCGTCTGGCGCGGCGGACGGCCGCACAACGGCGTCGGCGAACTCCGCGCCGTCCTCACCGGCGCCGGACTCGTCCCCGCCGCCCGCCCCTCCCTGGCCCGCTTCCTCGCCCGGAGCGGCCGGAACCGCGCCGCCCTCGACCACGACCACCCCGAGGACACCCCGCTCGGCGCCGACACCGTCGCCGCCCTCGCGCGCCGCCACCACCCCGACCTCCACGACCACCTGCTCCAGCCGCTCTCCGGCGCCTTCTTCGGCTGGGACGCCGAACGCAGCGCCGCCGCGCCCCTGGTCGGCCTGCTGCTCGCGGTCGGCCCGGTCTCCGCCTGGCGCACCTACCGCGGCGGCATGGACCTCCTCGCCACCCGCCTCGCCGCCGGCCTCGACACCCGCTACGGCCGTCGCGTCGAGGAGGTCACCGACCGCGGCGACCACGTCCGGCTCACCGTCGACGGCGCCGCCCTCACCGCCCGCGCGGTCGTCCTCGCCGTGCCCGCCCCCGTCGCGCTGCGGCTCACCGACGGCGCCGACCCCGACGCCACCGGCTACCCGGCCGCCTCCACGTACCGGCCCATGTACAAGGTCAGCTGCGCCCTCGACCGGCCGCTCGCCCCGCGCGGCGGCGCCTACGCGCTGCTCACCCCGGAGTGCGAGGAACCGGTCCTGTCCTGCCTCGTCGCCGACCACCTCAAGTGCCCCGACCGCGCCCCCGCCGGACGCGGCCTGATCAGCCTGCTCGCCTCCCCGCGCCGCATCCCCGAACTGGTCGAAGCGGGCGAGGAGGAGGCCGCCCGCCGGCTCACCGCCGCCGCCGAACGCTACGTCCCCGGACTCGGCGCGTCCCTCACCGCCACCCACGTCCACCACTGGCCGCAGGCCATGCCCGAACTCACCCCCCGGGCCCTCGCCCTGCGCGGCGCGTTCCTGCGCCGCCCGGCCCGCGCCGTCGAGTACGCCGGGGACTGGGTCGCCGCCCGCCCCTCCAGCGAGGGCGCCGCCCGCTCGGGCGCGCTCGCCGCCGCCCGCGTCCTCGCCCGCCTCGCCCCGCGCCGGGGCCGCACCCTCCGGCAGGAGACCGCCGCATGACCCCCCACGACCCGGGCGTCCTCTTCGACGACCTCGCCGACGCCGGCGCGCCCACCCGCTTCCACCTCGACCGTCCCTTCGACCTCGCCCCCGGGCCGGCCGGGGCCGCCGCCACCGAGTGGACCGTCCCCGAACTCGCCCTGCTCGTCCGGGAGACGGCGGGCGCGCTCGCCGCCGCCGGGGCCGGACCCGGCGAACGCGTCGCGATCGTCAAGGCCAACCACTGGGACTACGACCTGATCGCCTGCGCCGCCGTCCGCACCGGCGCCGTCCCCGTCAAGCTCTCCGACCACCTCCCGCCCGCCGCCCTGCGCGTCCTCCTGGACCGCTGCGCGCCCCGCGTCCTGGTCACCGACCTCGACGTCCTCGGCCGCGACCCGTCGGCGGACCTCGCCGGTACGGCCCGTACGACCGTCGTCCTCGGCCCCGGCGGCGGCGAACTCCCGCCCGGCACCGTGCACATCGACGACCTGGCCGGCCACCCCGACCCCGGCCCGCACCCCCGCGACGACGACGCGCCCCTGGTCGTCGTCCACACCAGCGGCACCACCGGCGTGCCCAAACTGGTCGCGCACACCACCCGCACCCTGGTCCACCACCTCGCCCGGTTCGAGACCCTGCCGGTGCCGCGCATCGGCCTGCGCCGCGACGACACCCTCTTCAACGCCAGCTCCTACGCCCACGGCCGCACCATCTGCTGGACCGCCGTCGCCCCCGTCCGCGCGCCCCGCCACATCACCCTCGACTCCACCGGCCGCCCCGAGACGGCCGACCTGCTGCTGCGCGCCCACCCGCCCACCGTCGTAGAGGCCCTCCCGGCCCGCTACGTACGCCTCCGCCCGCTGACCCGGCGCCTGGACAACCCCTTCCGGGACGTACGGACGTACATCAGCACCTACGACGCCGTGCACCCGCCGGTCGTCCGCTCCTACCTCCAGGCCAGTTCACGGCGCGGCCCGGTGTGGATGCAGGGCTGGGGCCAGAGCGAGACCGGCCCGCTGACCTTCGCCTTCCA
Source organism: Streptomyces bikiniensis (assembly GCF_000716625.1). Lineage (NCBI taxonomy): Bacteria > Bacillati > Actinomycetota > Actinomycetes > Kitasatosporales > Streptomycetaceae > Streptomyces > Streptomyces bikiniensis. Next base: position 163,412 of record NZ_JNXJ01000001.1, read on the forward strand.
CACCCGCCGCTCCGTGGCGCGGGCCGCCGACGGCACCCCGACCACCGTGCGCGACCTCGGTCGGCCCGTCCCCCTGAAGACCCGGCTGAAGGCCGTCGACCCCGACACCTTCCGGCCGGTGCCCCCGGGCACCCCCGGCCTGCTCCTGTGCCGCACCCGGGCGCTCGCCCCCGACTACCCGGGCGAGCGGGAGCGCTGGGAGGCCAAGGTCCACGACGGCTGGTGGAACACCGGGGACGTCGGGGCCGTCGCCCGCGACGGCAGCGTCCGGCTGCTCGACCGGGAGGTCGACCACCTCCCCGGGTTCAGCTGCCTGCGGACCGAGGACGTCCTGGAGGACCGGCTGCCCGAGGCCCTGGAGTGCGTCGTCCTCGCCCGGCCCGACGCGGCCCCGCTGCCCGTCGTGGTCACGGAGGACGGCGACCTCGAACCGGCCCGCTGGAAGGCGGCCGTGGCGGACCTGCCGCCGCTCGCCGACCCCGTCGTGCTCGGCTGGGACGAGGTCCCGCGCACCGGCACCGGGAAGGTGCGGCGCGTGCCCCTCCTCGAACGGCTGACGGGCAGCACGGAGACCTGCGGAACGGGGCGCTGGACGTGAACCCGGCCCCCACCACCCCCCTCGGCTACGTCTTCGACAACGACAGCCCGCACAGCGCCCGCCACCACGCCTGCCTCGAAGAGGCGCTCGACCCGCTGACGCTCGGCCACCTCCGGGAGGCGGGCACGGCCCCCGGCATGCGCTGCCTGGAGATCGGCGCCGGCGCGGGCAGCGTCGCCCGGGCCCTGCTCCGCCTCGTCTCGCCCGGCGGCACCGTCACCGCCACCGACATCAAGCCGGGCCGGATCGCGCCGGAGCCGGGACTGACCGTGCTCGCCCACGACGTGGTCGACGACCCGCTGCCCGGGAGCGGTTACGACGTCATCGTGGCCCGTCTGGTCCTCCAGCACCTGCCCGAACGGCAGGAGGTCCTGCGGCGCCTTGCCGACGCGCTCGCGCCCGGTGGGCTCCTCCAGGTGGACGAGTTCGACGCCGGGCACGAGCCGTGCCTGCTCGCGCCCTCCCCGGACGACGCCCGGCTCTACGAGCGCTTCACCGGGGCCAGGACGGCCCTGATGCGCGCCTCCGGCGGCGACCCCACCTGGGGCCGCCGGGCGGCGACGGCGGTCCGCGACGCGGGCCTGACCGGCATCCGGATCCGGCCCCACGTGCTGCTGCGCGCCCCGGGCACACCGGCGGTCGGCCTCCAGCTCCACCACCTCGCCCAGCTCACGCCCCGGCTCCTCGACGGCGGCTTCACGCGCGCCGAACTCGACCGGCTCCACGCCCTGATGCACGACCCGGGGTTCGCGGCCGCGACCGGCGTCCTCTACTCCGTACAGGGCCGCCGCCCGATCCGGCCGGGGCACCCACCAGCACACCGCACCACGGACAGCACCGAGGCGACATGACCGACTCCACGCTCACGACGACCACCGCGCCCGCCGGACCGCCCGCGCCCCCCGCCCGTACGGACGGCAGGCTCAGGACCTACGCGCGGCTCGGCAAGCTCGACGTGTACGACTACTACCTGGGCACCTTCATCGCCCTGTCCGCCGTCGTGCCGCTCGCCGGCGCGCTCACCGGACGCACGGCCGCGCTCTTCGGCGTCTTCCTCGTCGGGCAGGTCCTCCTCCTGATGGCGATGACCGCCTTCGACGACGTCACGGGCTTCCGCGACGGCAGCGACATCACCAACTACGGCCCCGACCACCCCCTGCGCAACGTGCGGCGCAAGCCGCTGGTGGCCGGGACGCTGACCGTCCCCGAGGCCCTGCGGTTCGCCTGGACCTGCGCCGTCCTCGCCGCCGCCCTGTTCGCGGTCACCGCGCTCCTCGCGCCGCACCGCCCGGCCTGGACCGCGATCGGGCTCGTCGTCCTGTGGGCGGTGACCCTCCAGTACTCCTACGGCGTCAAGCTCAGCTACCACGGCTTCCAGGAGGTCTACCTGGTCGCCCTGGGCTTCGCGCTGGTCGTCCTGCCGTACGGCATGGTCACCGGCCGGGCCACCGGCTTCCTCCTGGTGCAGGCCGTCCTCTTCGGCTTCGGACCGCTGATGTTCGGCGTCTACTCCAACACCAACGACGTCGACGGCGACCGGGCCGTGGGCCGCCCGACCGTCGCCGCCCTGGTCTCGGAGCGGGGCAACGCCCGGTTCATCGGCGCGCTGTCCCTGGCCGAGTTCCTGACGATCGCGGGGGCGAGCGCGACGGGGATCGCCCCCCGGTGGTTCGTCCTCCTGATGCTGCCGGCCTCGCTGCTGCGCCTCCGCCAGTACCTGCTCGGCTTCCGGAGCGGCGACATCATGCGGGCCCGCCGCACCGGCTTCGCCGTGCACCGGCTCGGCGTGGTCCTGATGTGCGTGGCGAACCCGCTGGCGGCGGCCCTGGCGTGACGCGTCCGGCGCCCTACTCCCCGTACCCGGCGAGGAAGGGGCGTACGAACTCCGCCCCCCGGTCCCGCAGCAGCTCGTGCAGGGCGGCGAAGACCTCCGCCGAGCGGCGGCCCGGCCAGTCGTCGGGCAGCAGCTCCGCCGGGAGGACCGGGTCGGCGTACGGGAGGCGGCGCCAGGAGTCGAGGGCGAGCAGGTAGTCCCGGTAGGCGTCCCCGGGGTCGCCCGGGTCCTCCCGCCGGGCCCGCAGGACCGGCTCGTGGGCCGTCAGGAACTCCTCGTGGAGGGCGGCGATGGCGGGCAGGTCCCACCAGCGGGCCGCCGCCTCCGCCGTCGCCGCGTACCCCAGGTGGTCGCCCCGGAAGAGGTCCACGTACGGGGAGAGCTCCAGGCGCTCCAGGGTGTTGCGCGTCTCCTCGTACAGGCGTGCGGGCGCGATCCAGACGCCCGGCGCCGCCGTCCCGAAGCCGAGGCGGGTGAGCCGGGAGCGCAGCAGGTGCCGCTTGTGCCGCTCGGCCTCGGGCACCGAGAAGACGGCCAGGACCCAGCCCTCGGACAGCTTCGGCTCGCTCCGGGCGTAGATCCGGCGGTCGCCGTCGTCCAGGAGCCGCCGGGCGCTCTCCGAGAGGGCGTACCCGGCGGCCCCGTCCGCCGTGCGGCGCGGCAGCAGCAGGCCGCGCCGCTTGAGCCGCGACACCGAGGAGCGCACCGAGGGCGCGTCCACGCCGACGGCGGCGAGCAGCCGGACGAGCGCGGCCACCGGCATCGGAGAGCCGTCGGACGTGCGCCCGTACGCGCCGTAGAGGGAGACGATCAGGGATCGGGGAGTGTGCTGCTCGGCCACGTGATCACTTTAGGCGGTGGGTACGGGGGATGTGCACACGTCAGGCGGGGTCGCGCGGGGCGCGGACGCGGGAGCGGGCACGAGTACGGGTACGGGTAAGGGCGTTGGCGCGGGTACGGGCGCGGCCACCGCCGGGTGCCGGCTCACACCGCCTTCCGCAGCCGGAAGCGCTGGAGCTTGCCCGTCGCCGTGCGCGGCAGCGCGTCCAGGAAGACGATCTCGCGGGGCGACTTGTACGGGGCGAGGCGGGCGCGCACGAAGGCGCGCAGCGCGGCGGCCGTGCTCGCGTCGCGCGGCACCCCGTCCCGTACCACCGCGTACGCGACGACCACCTGGCCGCGCAGTTCGTCCGGGCGGCCCACCACGGCCGTCTCCACCACGTCGGGGTGGCCGAGGAGGACCTCCTCGACCTGGGGCCCGGCGATGTTGTACCCGGCGGAGATGATCATGTCGTCGGCCCGGGAGACGTAGCGGAACCAGCCGTCGGGTTCGCGGACGTACGTGTCGCCCGTGACGTTCCAGCCGTCCCGCACGTACTCGGTCTGGCGGGGGTCGTCCAGATAGCGGCAGCCGACCGGGCCGCGCACCGCGAGCAGCCCCTCCCGGCCGTCCGGGACCTCCCGGCCCTCCCGGTCGACCACCTTGGCGCGCCAGCCGGGGACGGGGCGGCCGGTGGTGCCGGGGCGGATGTCGCCGTCGGCGGCCGACAGGAAGATGTGGAGGAGTTCGGTCGCGCCGATGCCGTTGATCAGGCGCAGGCCCGTGCGGGCGTACCAGGACCGCCAGGTCGCCTCGGGCAGGTCCTCCCCGGCGGAGACGCAGCGGCGCAGCGAGCCGGTGTCCGGGGCGGTGCCCCGGGTCAGCTCGTCCAGCATGACCCGGTAGGCGGTCGGGGCGGTGAAGAGGACCGAGATCCGGTGCCGCTCGATCGCGGCGAGGAGCTGCTTCGGACCGGCCTGTTCGAGGAGGACCGCGCTCGCCCCGGCCCGCAGGGGGAAGACGAGGAGCCCGCCGAGGCCGAAGGTGAAGGCGAGCGGCGGCGAACCGGCGAAGACGTCGTCGGGCAGCGGGCGCAGGACGTGCGCGGAGAAGGTGTCGGCGACGGCCAGGACGTCCCGGTGGAAGTGGACGCAGCCCTTGGGCCGTCCGGTGGTGCCGGAGGTGAAGGCGATGAGGGCCACGTCGTCGGCGGCGGTCGGCACGGCCTCGTACGGGCCGGGGCGGCGGGCGGCGAGGGCGAGCAGGTCGTCCGGGCCGTCTCCGCCGAACGGGGTGATCCGGAGCCCGGGGATCCGGGCGGCGAGGAGTTCGTCCAGGGAGCGGGCGTCGCAGAGCGCGTGGGTGCAGCGGGCCGCGTCCGCCATGACGGCCAGCTCGGGGGCGCGCTGCTGGGCCAGAACGGTGACGGCGACCCCGCCGGCCTTCATCACGGCGAGCCAGCAGGCGGCCAGCCGGGGGGTGGTGGGCCCCCGGAGCATGACCCGGTTGCCGGGCACGACCCCCAGATCGGCGGTGAGGACGTGGGCCGTCCGGTCGACCAGGTCCCGCAGCTCCCCGTAGCTCCAGACCTCGCCCTCGCCGTCGTGGAAGGCGGGCCGGTCGGCACCGAACCGCTCCACCGTGCGGTCGAGGAGTTCCGCCCCGCAGTTCAGCCGGTCGGGGTACGCGGGCCCGGGAAGGCCGTCGAGGAGGATCCGCGGCCACGACTCCGGCGGCGGCAGCCGGTCGCGGGCGAAGGTGTCCAGATGCGCCGAGGGCGTCAGCTCCATGGGCCCGTCCCCCTGTCGTGATGGGGTCGCCCGCCGCTCCACGGGCGTATCGTGATGGTGACGACAGTCAACAGTTCGCGATAACTGGGGTAGAGGCCGGGGCCGCCGGGGCCGCCGGGGCGGAGGCTCCGGGAGGCGCCGGGACGGAGGCGCCGGGGCGCACCCCGGTCGAGGCGCCACCGCGCGCCGGTACGCCCGCGCCTGCAGGCGGCGGCACGGAGGCGCCGGGAGGTGGCGCTGTGACGGAGGCGCCGGAAGGCGGCACCGATACGAGGGCGCCGGGAGGTGGCGCTGTGACGGAGGCGCCCGGAGGCGGCGTCACCACGAGGGCGCCAGAGGGCGCCGGAGAGGGCCCGCATGCCCGCATTCTCGCTCGATCCGGAACGGACCACCTGGTGTGCGGAGCTCCGTGCGCCCCGGATCCACGAGGGGGCCACCGAGGTCCGGCGCACGATCGTCGCGAAGGACCCGTACGCCCGCCACCACGAGGAAGCCCGTCATCATGAGGAGCAGGGACACGCTTCCCCCCGGAAGGAGCCGGCCCCATGAGCCTGCACCGCCACAGCCCCGCCGACCTCGCCCCGCCCACCGGCTTCAGCCACGCCGTCACCGCCACCGGCACCCGCTTCGTCCTCCTCGCCGGGCAGACCGCGCTGGACTCCGACGGCACGGTCGTGGGGGAGACCCTCACCGAGCAGTTCACCACCGCCCTCGCCGACCTCCTCGCCGCCCTCCGCCACACCGGCGGCACCCCCGCGGACCTCGCCCGGGTCACGGTCCACGCCACCGACGTCGAGGACTACCGCGCCCACGCCCACGAACCGGGCGGCATCCGGCGGCGGCCGGCGGGCCGTGACCACCCCGCGACGGCCGTGATCGGAGTCGTACGCCTCCGGGACGAACAGGCCCTGGTGGAGCTGGACGGCTGCGCCGTCCTGGACGAACCCGCGCACGCCTGACCGGCCGGTTGATCGACTGGTCGCCCTCCGGGGCCGGGCTTAGTGTCGAAAGGGTGGGCCGACCGGCTCACGACCCCCTCCCGTGAGGGCGTGCGCGCCGTGAACACCCATGCCTAGCTCCCCGAAGTCGACGACTCCCGCGGCGACGGCCCCCCGCCGGGGCGGCGGGGACGGCAAGGGCATCGCCCTGTTCGTGATCGCCTCCTGCCAGCTGATGGTCGTCCTCGACATCACGATCGTGAACATCGCGCTCCCGCACATCCAGAGCGCCCTCGACTTCTCGACCACCAGCCTGGCCTGGGTCGTCAACGCCTACACGCTCACCTTCGGAGGCCTCCTGCTCCTCGGCGGCCGTTTCGGCGACATCCTGGGCCGCCGCCGCGTCTTCATGTTCGGCGTCCTGCTCTTCGGACTGGCCTCGCTCTTCTGCGGGTTGGCCCAGAGCGAATGGCAACTCCTGGCCGCCCGCGCCCTCCAGGGTGTCGGCGGCGCCATCGCCTCGCCGACCTCGCTCTCCCTCATCACCACGACCTTCGAAGAGGGCCCCGAACGCAACCGCGCCTTCGGCGTGTTCGCCGGCGTCTCGGCCGGCGGCGGCGCGATCGGCCTGGTGGCGGGCGGGATGCTCGTCCAGTGGCTCGACTGGCGCTGGATCTTCTTCGTCAACGTGCCCATCGCCCTCCTCATCGCCTTCCTGACGCCCCGCCACGTCAAGGAGTCGGCACGGCGCCCCGGCCACTTCGACCTCACCGGCGCGCTCACCTCGACGCTCGGCATGGTGGCGCTCGTGTACGGGTTCATCCGGGCCGCGCAGGAGGGCTGGCGCGATCCGTACACGATCGGCTCGTTCGTCGCGGCGGTCGTCTTCCTTGCCGCGTTCATCCTGGTCGAACGCCGCTCCCAGCAGCCGATCACCCCGCTGCGCATGTTCGCCGACCGCAACCGCTCGGGCACCTACGCCATCATGCTGTGCCTGGCGGCGGCGATCTTCGGGATGTTCTTCTTCCTCACCCTCTTCGTGCAGCAGGTCCTCGGCTTCACCCCGCTGCGGGCGGGCCTCTCCTTCCTGCCGGTCAGCGCGATCATCGCGGTCGGCGCCGGGCTGACGTCCAACCTGCTGCCCCGGTACGGCCCGAAGCCCTTCATGGTGACGGGCTCGGTCCTGGCGGCGGCGGGCCTCTCCTGGCTGACCCTGACGGACGTGCGCTCCACCTACCTGGGGAGCATCCTCGGCCCGATCCTGGTCTTCGGCCTGGGCATGGGCCTGATGTTCGTCTCGCTGACCATCATGGCCCTCTCGAACGTCGAACCGCGTGACTCGGGCGCCGCGTCCGGCCTGCTCAACGCGATGCAGCAGGTCGGCGGTTCGCTGGGCCTGTCGATCCTGGTCACGGTCTTCGGCACGGCCAGCCGCAACGAGGCGGAGAAGCAGGTCCCCGCCTTCCTCTCCCAGGCGGGCCCCCTGGAGAAGGCCCGCTTCGCCGAGACCGGCCAGCTCCCGCCGCCCTGGAGCGACCAGGTGCTGACCTCCGGCGTCTCGGCGGGCTTCGTCACGGCGGCGATCTTCGCCGTGGTGGGCGCCCTGGTCGCCCTCTTCGTCATCAAGGTCCGCCCGTCGGACATCGAGCGCCTCAAGGGCGGCAGGGGCATGATGCCGGGCTAGGACCTGTCCGGCGGATCAGGGGCGGGGCCGGCGTCACACCTCGGGGCGGGTGGCCGTCAGGACGAGGACGGCCTGGTCGTCGTCGATGCCGTGGTCGCCGGTGAAGGCCCGTACGGCCCGGGTGAGGGTCTCGATGACGCGGTGGGGACCGGTCCGGGGCGGGACGTCCGCCAGGGCCGCGACGAGGCGGTCCTCGCCGAACTGTTCGCCGTCGGCGTCGCGGGCCTCGGTGATGCCGTCGGTGTAGAGCAGGAGGCTCTCGCCCGGCCGCAGGAGGAGGCGGTGCGCGGCGAGCTGGGTTTCGGGCCCGATGCCCAGCAGGGCGCCGGGTACGTCGACGGTGCGGACGGTTCCCCGGGCGTCCAGGTGCAGGGGCATGGTGTGGCCGGCGCGGACGAGCTCGACGTCCAGACCCTGCTCGGTGGGGGTGAGGATGCCGTGGACGAGGGTGACGAAGCCGGTGCCGTGTCCGGCGGGCCGGTTGACCAGGGCCTGGTTGACCGCCGCGACGACGGCCTCGGGGCCGGGCAGGAGGGGGGCCACGGCGCGGGCGGTGTGACGGACCAGGGCGGTGGTGGTGGCGGCGATGGCGCCGCGCCCGCAGACGTCACCGAGCAGGAACGCCCACCGGCCTCCCTCCAGGGGGAAGACGTCGTAGAAGTCGCCGCCGATGTCGAGTCCCTCGCCGGCGGGGTGGTAGTAGGTGGCCACCTCGGCGCCGGGCACCCGGGGCAGGTCGGGCAGGAGGAGCCCGGCCTGCAGGTCGCGGGCGAGGGCGGCGCGGTGGGTGTACTGACGGGCGTTGCGCGCGGCCAGGGCGGCGCGCCGGGTGAGTTCCTCGGCCAGGGCGACGGTGTGTCCGTCGAAGGCGTGCTCGCCGGTGGACAGCAGGGTCACGGCGCCGAACGCCGTGCCCCGGTCGAGGAGGGGGAGGCACACGTAACCGGTGACGCCCAGCTCGTGCCAGGGACCGGGCCCGGAGGGGGTGCGGCGGGCCACTTCGGTCACGCCGGAGGCCAGGACGCGGGCGACGGCGTCGTCGTCGGCGTCGTAGACGGGGATGTGCGAGGCGAGGAGGTCCTGCTGGTGCCGGGTGGGGGCGGCGGTGGCGACGCGGTGCACCCGGCCGCCCTCGACCACGTCGACCGCGCCCAGTGGGGCCAGTCGCGGCACGCAGGCCGTGGCCAGGCGGTTCAGCGTCTGGAGGGCGTCCAGGTCGGAGGAGAGCGCGGTGCTCGCGTTCAGGAGGAAGGCCAGGTCGTCGCGGGCGGCCTGTTCGCGGACCTCCGCCGCCCGGCGCGCCTGCTCGGCCCGGTGGCGCTCGATGGCCAGGGCGGCGGTGTCGGCGAAGACCCGGGCGAGCGCGAGGTCGGCCTCCCGCGGGCTCCGCGGGGTGCGGTGGTACATCGCGAAGGTGCCCAGGAGCGAGCCGTCGCGGGCCAGGATCGGGGTGGACCAGCAGGCGGCCACGCCGGCCTTGTCGGCCAGGTCGCGGAAGTCGTCCCAGAAGGGGTCGGTCGCGATGTCGGTGACGATCACCGGACGGCGACGGTGCGCGGCGGTGCCGCAGGAGCCCACGCCCTCGCCCGTGGCGATGCCGTCGATGGCCTGGTTGTAGAAGTCGGGCAGGCTGGGGGCCGCGCCGTGGCGCAGGTGGCCCCCGTCGGCGTCGGCGAGCAGGACCGACACCAGCACCTCTTCGGGAGCGAGCTCCTCGATGGCGCGGGCCATGCCCTCCAGGACCTCGGGCAGGGGGGCCTGGCGGGCGATCTGTTCGAGGAGCGCCCGGTGTTCGGCCGTCAACCGCTGCGCTTGCTGCACCTGGGTGGTCTCCACCCCGATCACCCGTACGCCCATGACGTTGCCGCCGCCGTCCAGGCGGGGCTCGTAGGTGAAGTCGAAGAACGCCTCGCGCGCCTCCTTCCCCTCCCCCAGGACCACCCGGGCGTTACGGCCGACGTGGGATCTGCCCGTGCGGTAGACCCGGTCGAGCAGACCGATGAACCCCTGGGCGACCAGTTCGGGCATGAGCTGTCCCAGCGGCACTCCGGTGCGGGTGCGCCCGGGTCCGCCGATCGCCGCGAAGAAGGCGGGATTGGCGGCCTCCAGCATGTGCGCCGGCCCGGCCAGGGAGGCGAACACGGCCATCGACTGGCCGAACAGGGCCCGCAGGTCGCCCTCCGTGCCGCTGCCGGCGGTGCGTGCCGCCGGCACCTGGGCGGACCGGGGCGTCCGCCGTCCTGACGCGCCCGTCATCCGGCGTTTTCCCCGCTCGGCCGCACCGGTTCGTCGGCGCCCGCGGCGAGCGCGCCGTGGTCGGCCGCGTGCGCGGCCAGGGCCTCGTCGGCGTCGGCGTACAGGGAGAAGATCTGGTTGAGGCCCGTCAGGGTGAACAGGCGGTCCAGGAAGGCGGGCACCGCCGCCAGGCGCAGGACCCGGCTCTGCCCGGAGAGCTGGTTGTACAGCTTCAGCAGGGCGGTGATGCCGGTGGAGTCGCAGTACGTGAGGTGGGAGCAGTCGATCACCACCGCACCCGTGTCCCCCTGCGCGCCCAGCTCCTTGTCACCGGCCTCGTACAACTGCACCGCGCTGTGGAAGTCGAGGTCCCCGCGCAGCACGAATACCACTCCTCGCGTGTCCCGTCTGACGTCTACCGCGAACACCCTCAGTTCCCTCCGCTGCGGTTCCCGGTGGGAACCCGTGGTAAAGATCAGTGAAATACTACTTTCATCCGGATATGACCGGAATCCTGTTCCCCGGCCTCGTCACCGTCCGGGCCGAACCGAACTCCTGCCCCCTCGTCGGCGCGCCACACCGGGTCCTCCGGCACCCGGTCAGTGGCGCGTGGTCAGGCTGGTCAGTCCGGAGATGGTCAGGACCGGGGTCAGGAGCGGGCCGGCGACGAGTTCGAGCCGGTCGGCGTGGGAGAAGAGGACGCTCAGGCCGGCGCTGTCCAGGTAGTCGACGGCGGTCAGGTCGAGGACGAGGGGCCCCGGGGTGCGGTCGAGCGCGTCGGCCAGGCTGCCCGTGTTGCTCATGTCGATCTCGCCGACCGCGGTCAGCACGGCCGTACCGTCCGGCCGTCGACCGGGCGTGAGGGTCAGGGACGTGGTCATCAGGCGATCCTCGTGTGCATGTCGACGGTGGTCCCGGTGGGGCCCTGGGTGACGGTGACCTGTTGCATCAGGGCCCGCATCAGGGCCATGCCGCGGCCGCGGTGGGCGTTGCGCTCGGGTTGGGGCACCTTCCACCGTCCGGTGTCCGCGACGATCAGGCGCAGGTTGTTCGCGGACGCCTCGGCGCGGAAGTGGACGGCGTCGCCGGGGGCGTCGCGGTGTCCGTGCTCGATGGCGTTGGCACACGCCTCGCCCGCCGCCACGAGGATGTTCTGCACGGTGCCCGGCGGCAGGTCGCACTGGTCGAGCCAGCCGCGCAGGGCCCTGCGGACGGGCGCGAGCTGGCCCGATTCCGCGGGGAAGGACATCTCCAGCGGGGCCGGGTGCCGGTAGAGCAGCAGGGCGACGTCGTCGTCGTAGCCGCCGGCGGGTGCCAGCCGGGACATGACGGCGGTGGCGAGTTCGTCGATCGCGGTGTCCCGGCCGTCCTGGAGCGCCTCGCCGGCCTGGTCGATGCCCGCGCTGAGCGGACGGCGGCGGCGTTCGACGAGTCCGTCGGTGTACAGCAGCAGGGTGGAGCGGGCCGAGATGGTGCAGCTGCCCTCGGGGCGCTGGGCGCCGGGACGGACGGCCAGGGGGAGGGAGCGCCCGTCTTCGAGGAGCCGGATGGTGCCGTCGGGGCGGACCAGGATGCCCGGGGGGTGCCCGGCGCTGGAATAGGTGAGTCCTCCGGTCCCGGGGTCGAGGACCCCGCAGAACACGGTGGTGCACATCGCACCGGGAACACCGGCGGCGAAACGGTCCAGGGCCATGAGCGCCTGGGCCGGGCCGGCGTCCTGCAGCAGCAGGGCACGGCAGGCGCTGCGCAACTGGCCCATGACGCTGGCGGCCTCCAGGCCGCGGCCGACGCAGTCGCCGACGACGATGCCGATGCGGCCGTCGGGCAGGGCGACGGTGTCGTACCAGTCGCCGCCGACCTCCAGGGGCCGGGTGGCGGGCTCGTAGCGGACGGCGAAGCCTTCGGGCAGGTGGGACGGGCCGAGGATGGCGCGCTGCAGGGCGATGGCGGTCTCGCGCTGCTGGTCGATCTGGTGCGCGCGGGCCAGGCCCTGGGCCAGGCGTCCGGCCAGGAGGGACAGCAGGAGCTGGTCCTCGCCGGTGAAGGGGCGCTGTTCGTCCAGGTCGATCCGGAGGGCGAGCGGACCGTCGGGGTGCTCCAGGAGGACGGCCGCCCCGCCCGGGTCGGTGACGGGGGTGAGCTCCGGCTGCCGGCACAGGTCGGCGAGCGCGTGACGGTGTTCGGCGGGCAGCCCCCGCCAGGTGAGGGAGGGGTCGGTGGCGGTGAGGGCGGGTTCGTCGCCGTGACCGAAGACCGCGGCCGTGACGTTCCGGGCGTGCCACACCTCCTTCAGCTCCTCCAGGGCGCCGGTCATGGCGTCGGACAGGCTGGTGGCCTGGGACAGGCGGGCGCCCAGGGCGGCCAGGGCGGTCTCGCGCTGGACGGCGTAGTGCTCGGTGGTCACGTCGCGGAAGGTCCCGACGATCACGGTGCGATCGGTGTCGGGGTCCTGGACCTGGTTGAAGGTGGCGCTCACCCACAGGCGGTGCCCGTCGCGGTGGGTGACGGGGATGGTGTAGCTGCCCCGTTCCTGGCCGGTCAGCGTGGCGAAGGCCTCGGCGACCTGACGGTGGGCCTCGGGGTGGGCGGCGGCGTCCGGCCACCAGGGGTGAACCGGCCGGTAGGGCAGGTCCTCGGGGCCGTAACCGAGGATGGCGGTGAAGGAGGCGTTGATCTCGACGACCGCGCCGTCCTCGTCGCAGACGAAGAACGCCTCCTGGAGGGAGTCGATGAGGGCGGTGCGCCACCGGGCGTGGTGGTTGCGCAGCCGGGCCAGCTTCACGTTGGCCTCGACCCGGGCGAGGAGTTCGGCCGCCGCGAACGGCTTGACGAGGTAGTCGTCCGCGCCTGCCTGCAGACCCTCGATGGAGGCCTCCTGCCCGGCGCGGGCGGAGAGGAGCAGGACCGGCACCGAGGCGGTGCGCGGGTCGACGCGCAGCGCCCGGACCAGGTCCAGGCCGTTCAGACGGGGCATCATCACGTCGCTGACCACCACGTCGGGGGCTTCCGCGCGGACGGCGTCGAGGGCCTGCCGACCGTCTTCGACCGCGTGGACCGAGTGGCCGGCGCCGCGCAGCAGCCGGGTGAGGTACTCGCGCATGTCGGCGTTGTCGTCGGCGATCAGCACCCGTGCCGGGGCCGCCGGACGGGGGGACCCCGCGTCGTCACCGGTGCCCGGGGCGGCGACGAACGCGGGGGCCGCCTCCTCGGTCCTCTCGCCCGGCAGCCAGCGCAGGGCCTCCTGGAGGAAGGGATCGGCGGCGGAGGGCGCGACGGTGCCCGTTTCCGGCCGGATGGCGTCGGCGGGCAGGTGGGCGGAGCCGAAGGGCAGCCGGATGGTGAAGCGGGTGCCCTCCCCCTCGGTGGAGGCGGCGGTGATGGTGCCGCCGTGCAGGCCGACCAGTTCCTTCACCAGGGCCAGGCCGATGCCGCTGCCCTCGCCGGAACGGGAGCGGGCGCTCTCGATGCGGTGGAACCGTTCGAACAACCGGGGCATCTCCTCGGCGGCCACGCCGATCCCGGTGTCCACGACCGTCACCACGGCCTCGCCGTCCTCCGCGCGCACGCCCACGCGGATCATGCCGTCGAAGGTGAACTTCAGCGCGTTGCTGAGCAGGTTGAGGACCACCTTCTCCCACATGCCGCGGTCGACGTACACCGGCTCGGGCAGGGGCGCGCAGTCGACCTGGAAGTCCAGGCCGGCCTTGTCGACGGCGGAGCGGAACACGCTGGCCAGCTCGCCGGTGATCGCGGCCAGGTCGACCGGTTCGTAGCTCGCCCGCATCCGGCCCGCCTCGATGCGGGAGAAGTCGAGGAGCGTGTTGACCAGCTTGCCCAGCCGAAGGCCGTTGCGGTGTACGGCCCTCAGTTCCTCCTGTACGCGCGGCTCCGCGTCGGCGAGCTGCTGCTGCAGCTCCTGGACCGGCCCCATGATGAGGGTCAGGGGGGTGCGGAACTCGTGGCTGATGTTGGAGAAGAAGGTCGTCTTGGCGCGGTCGAGTTCCGCGAGCTCCTCGGCCCGGCGTTGCTGGGCCTGGTAGCTGCGGGCGCTGGAAACCCCGGTGGCCACGTGCCCGGCGACCAGTTCCAGGAAGCCGCGGTAGCCCTCGTCCAGGGGGCGGTAGCGGTTCAGACCGGCCACCATGAACCCGTAGGGCACCGTGCCCTGTTGGTGCAGGGGGACGACAAGCGCCTGGGTGGGCACCTCCTCCCACCCCCCGGAGGGCAGGTCCCGGAACGGCTCGCCGTCCAGCGGCACCAGCTGGGACTCCCCGCGGGCCGGGGCGTCCGTCGGCCACACGGACGTGGAGTCCGCCGGCAGGGTCTCCGCCGCCACCGGGTGGCCGACCGGCACTCCGGTGACGGAGGAGAGGCGGGCGGAACCGTCTTCCTGGAAGAGGTAGGTCAGGGTGAAGGGCAGGTCGTGCGGATTGCGGCCGAGCTGCTCCGCGACGAAGTCGAACATCTGGGGTTCGGTGCGGATGACGCTCGGGTCGGAACCCAGGTCGCGCAGGGTCGCCATGCGGCGCTCGCCGATGACCCGCTCGGTGTCCTCGCTGACCACGCACAGCATGCCCACCACGGCACCGCCGTCGTCGCGCAGCGGGCTGTAGGAGAAGGTGTGGTAGCTCTCCTCGGGGTAGCCGGAGCGTTCGAGGAACAGCAGCAGCGCCTCGTCCCAGGTCGCCTCGCCGCTGTTCAGGACGGTGTCGATGCGCGGACCGATGTCGCCCCAGATCTCGGACCACACCTCGCGGGACGGCCGGCCGAGCGCCCAGGGGTACTTCTGTCCCAGGGTGTCGCGCCGGTAGGCGTCGTTGCAGAAGAACGTGAGTTCCGGTCCCCAGGCCATCCACATGGCGAACTTCGAGGACAGCAGGATGCTCACGGCGGTCCGCAGACTCTGCGGCCAGTCCTGCGGCGGTCCCAGCGGCGTCGCCGACCAGTCCACCCGGGCGAGGTCCTCGCCGATCCCCTTGTCGGCGCCGAACACCCCGGTCACAGCCGTCGACGGCGTGGCGGTCCCGCCGTCCTCCGAGCGCGTCACAGACCATCCTTTCGTTCGCTCCGGCCCTCGCGCGGAGCGCCTGCCGCAGACGGCTCCCGAGAGCCGTCGAACACCGGACACCACGGGTCCGGTACCCCGCAGGAGCTGTCGGAGTCCTTCTGCACCGCCTGAGGATCCACCGGTGTGCTTCCGTAGGATAAGACAATCGCCGAGGTCTGCAGCAGCGCCGGTGGTGCACGGCCGGGCGGGTGCCCCACGGGGCTCGGGCGGCTTCACCGGGCCGTCGGCCTCCTGGCCGCCGCTGTGGGGCCGTACGTCCTCACGGACGCGCGTCCCGGGGCCGTCCGCCGCGGAGACGGACGAGAAGTGGGCCCCCGGACAGCGGCAAGGCCTCCTCGCGCGCCGATCTCGCCGACAGCGGACCTTCCGGACTCCGGAGGCGTGGTGGGGCCGACCGCGACGACCCGGTCGAGGTCGCCTTCGGTGCCGGTCCGGGCGGGCGGGGCCTTCCGGACAGGCCCTAGGAGGCCGGCTCGGGACGCAACCGGGCGTACGGCTCCTCGGGGCAGGCGGCGTCCGGCGGGGCGACCTTGAGGTAGGCGGTCGCGTACTGCGGGTTCTCGACCTCCTCGCCCGGCGCCGGCTCCTGGAAGCAGACCCGCCACGTACCCGGGTCGGAGGGCAGTGCGACGTCGGTGTAGACGCTCTCCGGCCGTACCTTCCGGATCCCGACCGCCTCCAGCGTCTCCCCGGCCCGTACGAGGGTCGCCCCGGCGACGCCCGGCATCACCGGCCAGGAGACCGCCTCGCCGTCCGCGGCGGGACAGGGCGAGTCGACGCGCACCACCCCGAGGTCGAGCACGGGCCGCCCGCCGCCCCGCTGCCCGCCCGCCGTCTGGAAGCACACCTTCCACCCGTCCGCGTCCCACTGCCCGTCGTCCCGGTCGGAGGCGTCGTGCGTCACGACGTCGTACCCGGCCCCGTCCGCGACCTCCTGCGCCTCCTCGAGCACCTTTCCCACGAGCCGCGGGGGCCCGGCGGGCACGGAGGGAGTGGCCGTGGGCTCCACGGAGGAGGGAGGGACGGAAACCTCCGGCCGACCACCCTCCTTCGCGTCCCCGACACCCGCTCCCGGCCTCCCGCCCGGATCACCGGACACCAGGAGTCCACCCCCGACCACCATCAGCACACCGAGGACGACGATCCCCGGCCGCCGCCACCAGGGACGCGCGGCGGGACTTGCGGGCGGGGGCGGGGGCGCGTAGGAGTCCACGGCGGGATCGTAGGCCCGTCCCCACGGCCACCGCCGGGGTACGCCCGGATCGGCGGAAACGCACCCCGGATATCCTCTCAGCCCTCCAGGAAAGGACCGGGAAGTGATGCGCAGCACGGTGTTCCGCTGGACCGCGTGGGTGGCGGGGGCGCTGGCCCTCGGACTCCTGGTGACGTGGATCTGGTGGCGGGAGAGCGACACGGCGGCCCGCTGGCGCTTCGAAGAGGCCATGAAGACCTACTGCGGGGGCGTACTGGCCTACGAGGAGGGCCCGTTGTTCGAGGGCCTCGGGCACGAGGTCGCACTGCGGGGCGACCACAGCCCGAGGAAGGACGCCCACACCTGCTGGCTGGGCACGTCGAGGCGACAGGTCGTGGTGGCGCTCCTGCCCGGCGGCGATCCCGGTCCCGGCGAGCTGAGGGACACCCTGCCGCCGCTCCGGGACAGGGTGCTGCTGCCGCTCCCGCTGGGCGGGGGCTGGCGGGGCTGGATCGACGGCTCTTCGGCACGGGTCCTGCTCGACTGCCGGGGAAGCGCGGACCGCGTCGCCGTGACGGTCGAAATGACCTCCCGTTTGCGTGAGGAGGACGCGGAGAAGGTCTTCGCGGAGCCGGAGAGGATGTGGGAGGACACCGACCACCTCTTCGGAACCCGGTTCGCCCTCGCGACGGCGGTCAAGGCGGCCGGGCACTGGGGCTGCGAGGCCGAGACGGGGAAGCCCCTCACGTCCCTGCCCGAGGTCACCCGCGACGAGGAGGCCGAACGCGCGGACGGCACCTGCGCGGGCCTGCCCTTCGCCCTCGACCGACGGCTCGACACCGTATGGGAGACCGCGGTCGACCGGTCCGCCGTGTACGAGATCTGCGAGGTCGAAGCCTCCGGTCACTTCACCGAGAACCCCTACTCCTTCTCCGCCCGCTTCGGCCCGTACGCCCTGGCGGCCCGACGCGAGGGGGACTTCCGCGACACCGCAGGCGGGGTCGGCGCCAGGGGCGGCACGCTCTGGGCCTCCGCCCGCTGCCCCGGCGACACCGAACGCGCCCTGTTCACCGGCTCCGTACCGCCCGAGGCCTTCACCGCATGGTTCCCCGACGAGAAGGGCGGAGAGACCTTCGGCCTGCCCGCCTTCCACGAGTTCGCCAAGCGCTCCGCCGAACGCCACGGCTGCACCGACCTGCGCCTGCCGAAGCCCCGCTGACCCTCGCGGACACCGGCCGCCGCCTTCGGCGGCATTCGGTTCGCGCGGCCGGTTCCACCGTTTCACGGTCCCGTTGACGTGCGGTGGATTACGCTGTGTAGCCCGGACGCGACGAGGGCGGCCTTCCGCACCGCCGGTCCGTACGAGCGACGCGGAGGGTGACGCGATGCCGCAGCGACGAGTGGTCAGCGGCCGGAGCCAGGAGCCGCGCCGGCGGTTCGCGGAGGAGCCGCACAGACTCCGGACCACCCGGAAGCTGACCCTCCGGCAGCTCGGTGACCGGGTGGGCCGGGACTGGTCCCTGTTCGGCAGGATGGAGAAGGGCGAGACGCTGGGGAGCCCGGACGTCGTCCAGGGCCTGGACGCGTTCTACGAGACGCCGGGGCTGTTGCGGACGCCGGAGTACGCGCGGGAACTGCCGGCCGCGGGCGGTCACAAGGGCAAGGAGCTGGAGCAGCAGGTCGAGGCGAGGATGGGCCGGAAGGCGCTGCTGGAAGGAAGGGACGCGCCGCCGTTCCGGGCGATCCTGGCGGAGGCGGCCTTGCGTACACCGCTGCGGGACGGGCAGGGACGGCGCGCGCAGTGGGAGTACCTGCTGGAGATGTTCGAGCGGCGCAACATCACTGTGCACGTCCTGCCGCAAAGCGCGGGATCGCATGGGCTGGTCAGCACGGAGGCGTGGTTTCTGCGCCTCGTGAACGGCCGCCCGGTGACTTATACGCGCGCGGCGACGGCCCCCGCGAACCTTCGGGGTCGCGGGGGCCGTCGGCGTGTCCCGGTCGGTCAGATGTCCCGGAAAAGACTTGGCAGCCCTGTGAGCTGCGCAGACTCGTGACGTAGGGCTTCTGGCCTGGGGAAGCACCCTTTCTCTTCTTTCGCCCTCGTACCCCTTGATGCAGTCGAAAGTCCCAGGAAAGTCCCAGAGGAGTCCCATGCGCGAGTGGCTGTAATGGCAGAGGCAGATGTGCCGCCATGTGGGGCGGAGTGGAGCGTCGCGGCCGGGGAGGGGGCGGTCAGAACGCCCCTCCGTGCCCGTCGAAACGCCACGCTCTGTCGAGTCGGTGGCCCATGGCTGCCTGGTGCGCGTGCTGCAGAGAGAAGGTGTCGATAGGAGAAGGGCGCTGCCGCAGACTTGAAGTGCACCGGCTCCGGAGGCCGTCGGCGTTTCCGGCGCCTTCCCAGGTCAGTAGCTTAGATGGCGGCATGTTAGGGGCTCGGTCCCGCGTATGTCCTGTGAAAATGAAATGTCCTGTTTGTTTGCCATTCTGTGTCGTTGTCCTTGTGTCGAGGTCCCGCGGCGCGACGTGACAGCCGTCACGAAGGCCTACTACGCGCAAGGATGGACGGCCCCGTCTCGGGTGCTCGAAATGTCGCGGTGACCAAGTGCTTCCGAACGCCCGGAACGCAGCTGCCCGCCGAGCGGCCATCGGGCCGGACGCCGTTCGAGCGCTGGCCGCACCCGAGGGAGTGCGCGGCCTGTCCGCGGCCGGGGTTACTTCCGGCCAGGTATCCATTTCATGCCGAGCCGGTACGCCCGGGAGATCACGTCCTGGACGCCGGGGCCGTCCGCCGGCGTGAACCAGCGCACCTCGCGTTCGATGACGAGTTCGCCCTTCTGTCGTTTGACGAGGGCGATGGCACACGCGTGCGCCATCGGCGGGCACTCGTCCAGAATCACTCGGAACCGGCTACCACGGTCGGAGGTCAACGTCACCACCGCGTCGAGGCCGCGGAAGTCGCCGGACCCCTCGTATATGTAGACGAAGAGCAGGAGCTTCTGGAACTCGGCCTGGTGGTCCAGGTTGATGACGAGGTTCTCTCCCGTCTCCCGGGCCCCGGTCCGGTCGTCCGAGTCGAGGGCGACGTAGGGGAAGCGGTCCACCGCGCCGAAGGCGTTCCCCAGCGCCTGCACCACGGTCTTGGAACCGTCGGTACAGCGGATCATGCAGCCGAGGTCGAGGTCCACCGTCCTGGCCGGGGCCGCGCGCAGCGAGGCCCGGATCCGGTCGAACAGACCACGCGTCTCGCCGGTCGCCCGCTGGGCGGCGGCCTGTGGCGAGGTCCAGTTGAGGTTGACCTTGATCAGTCCCGAGGTCACGCCGTGCTTGTCCAGGAAGACCGTGGGCGAAGCCTTCGTCAGGTCCACGGCGGCGGGCTTGGTCATACGGCACCTTTTCGAAGAGGGGGGCGGGGGACGACCGTGCAGGTGGAGGCATGGGATTGCAGAGGGGCGGCCGGAGGGCTGAGCCGGTAGGACCGGGAGGGCGGCTCGAACAACCGGAGGCATCGACTCGTGGGGGTGGCGCCGTTCTGATCTCTGGAGTCGTTCGGCCTGGCGGCCTCTAGCATGAGGGCCGTCGGAGGGGGCCTGGGCCGGAGCGGAGCACGGAGAGTCGTGGGCGGTCTTACGGAAGCGAAGCTGAGGGCACTGGCCGGGGGGCGATCGTTCGAACGTGGACTCGGTTATGTGCACGAGGTGTCCGGGGTCGAGTTCGGTGACGGCTGGATCAGGGCGTTGGTGCGCGGCACGGAGCGGTACGAGGTGGAGCTGCTCCTCGGCGGCGGCAGGAAGCTCGCGGGCACGTGCGACTGCCCGTACGGCCAGGAGGGCAACTTCTGCAAGCATCTGGTCGCGCTCGGCCTGACGGTGATCGCCCAGGAGGCCGACCTGCCTAGCCTGAGGAAGGCGGCCAGGGACCGGACCCGAGGCCTCGAAGCCTGGCTGACCGGCCTGTCACGGGACGATCTGATCGCTCTCGTGAGGGAGGAGGCGGCCGATGACCGGAGCCTGCGGAGGCGTCTGGAACTGCGGGCGGCGAGCGTCCACGGCGACGTGGCCGGGATCCGTTCCCATATCCGCGAGTTGCTCGACATCGGCCCTTTCGCGCAGTACGGCTACGTCGAGTACGCCGATGCCCGTGCCTACGCCGACCAGGCCGGGCAGGCGGTCGCCGCGATCCGGTCGCTGACGGCTTCCGGTCGGGCGGCCGATGCGACGGCCCTGGCTCAGGAGGCGATCGGCCTGCTGGCCTCCGTGGTCGAAGGTGTCGACGACTCCGACGGCCGACTCGGCCAGGTCGGCGCCGATCTCGCCGACGCCCACCACGAGGCCTGCCGCGCGGCCCGCCCGGATCCGGAGGAGCTCGCGCACTGGCTGGTGACCCATGCCCTCGACGAGGCGGCCGACCTGACGGACTTCGACCCTCTGGATTACGGGGACGTGCTCGGGGAGCG
Organism: Streptomyces bikiniensis; assembly: GCF_000716625.1. Lineage (NCBI taxonomy): Bacteria > Bacillati > Actinomycetota > Actinomycetes > Kitasatosporales > Streptomycetaceae > Streptomyces > Streptomyces bikiniensis. The sequence continues at coordinate 184,024 of NZ_JNXJ01000001.1, forward strand.
GGGGACGGCCGCTCTGCGCCGGTACGCCGCCGAGGCGTGGCAGGCGAACCGCACCGGCTGGGCCGAGAAGCACCTGATGCAGCGCCTCGCGAAGTCCGGTCGGGACATCGGCACGGTGATCGCCGTGCACGCCGCCGACCTCGCCCCGGACGGCCACACCCACCTGCTCGTCGCCCGCGAACTCGACGCCGCCGGCCGTACCGCCGAAGCCCTGGAATGGGCCGAGCGCGGCATCCGGGAGGCCGAGGACCTGGCCGGCGTCGACACCGCCCTGGTCGACCACCTCGCCGACCGCTACACCCGCACCGACCGGCTCGCCGACGCCGTCACCCTGCGCCGTGACCACTTCGCCGCCCGCCGCACCCTGCTCACCTATCAGCAGCTACGTGTCGCAGCCGTGGCCGCCGACTGCTGGCTGACCGAGCGGGAGGAGGCACTGAAGCTTCTCCGCGCCGATGTCGAACAGGTTGGCGTGTACGGTGGCCGGGTCCTCGTCGACGTCCTGTTGGACGACAAGGACCTCGATGCCGCCTGGCAGGCAGCCCACGAGCACGGCGCCCACGACGGCCAATGGCTCACCCTTGCCGACCAGTCCCGCCCGACCCGCCCCGCGGATGCCCTTCCTGTCTACCTTCGCCTGGCCGCCCGCCTCGCACGCGAGACTGGCAACCGCGCCTACGAACAACTCGTCAGCCTCCTCCTGAGTGTCCGCGACTGCCACCACCGCCTCGGCACGCCGGACGACTTCACCGCCTACGTCGCCGACCTGCGCGCCGCCCAGAAGCGCAAGCGGAATCTGATGCGACTGATGGACGACTGTGGGCTATGACTCGCCAAGCATGTCATGTTGACATCGTCAACGCACCTTGCTGTTGTTTACAATTGAACTCCCGTGTACGCTGTTCGCGGGGCTGGGGGTCTGCCCGCGTCGTGAGGCGGGGCATTCCTCCGTGGGGAGTCGTGTGCTCGCAGGGCCGCGCGAAAACGCAAGGGAATGGGCTGTGGCGACGGAGATGATCGCGGGGCGGTTCCGGCTCCTGGGGGCTGTGGACTCGGGCAACATGGGTGAGGTCCACAGAGCCGAGGATCTGGAGGCCGCTCCAGGCGACGCCGATCGCGTCGTGGCGGTCAAGCTGATCCTCCGGCGCCGGTCCGGCCTGCAGATCGACACGCACGGCGACACCAAGGCCGTGGAACGGTTCGCCCGCGAGGTCCGGATCATGCAGACCTTCGCCCGGCACCCCAACCTCCCGCGTACGATCGCCGGCGGTGTGGACGACACGAACGGCGGCCTGCCCTACCTCGCGATGGAATTCCTCGACGGCCATCCTCTGGCCGACCTGGTCGCCGACGAGCCGCAGCTGCCGATCTCCTGGGCGGCGGCCATCGCGGCGCAGATGGCGGAGGGGCTCAAGGCCGCCCACGTCGAGGGTGTCATGCACCGCGACCTCAAGCCCCGCAATGTCATGCTCACCCGCGGTGGCCTCGTGAAGGTCCTCGACTTCGGCATGGGCCGGATCGTCGACGACCCGGACGGTACCAAGCTCACCAGCACGGGCGTCACCGTCGGCACCGCCCGCTACATGGCACCCGAGCAGTTCCAGGGCGGAGCCGTGACCCCGGCCGCGGACCTCTACGCCCTCGGCTGCGTCCTGTACGAGATGCTCCTCGGCGTACCGCCGTTCGTCGGCACCTCCGCGTACGAACTCGGCGAGAAGCACGTCCATCAGGCACCGAACCCGGTCCGGCTGGTCCGGCACGACGTCCCCGAGGCGCTCGCCCGCCTCGTCGACCGCCTCCTCGCCAAGGACCCGGCGGACCGCCCCGAGAGCGCCGCCGCCGTACGGGACGCCCTGCTGCCGTTCGTCGCGCCCGGCGAACCGCTGCCCACCTGGCGCGAGTTCGATCCGGTGGGCCGCCTCCTCCAGGACCGGGCCGCGCTCGCCACGCCCACGGCGCGGCAGGCTTCGGCCGGCCAGGCGCCCGCCCAGACCCGCCCGCACGCCTCCGGCATGGACGTCTTCGGCGTCCACCGGGACCTGATCGACGAGTACCGCGCCTTCACCCAGGGCGGCACGATCATCCGCGACGAACGCGTCGCCGACTTCGTCCGGCGCGACCTCGACGCCAAGTCCCAGTGGCCCAACCCGTGGATCTCCCTCAACCCCTTCTTCGACTCCGCCGGCACCGTTGCCGAACTCGCGTCCCAGGGCGTCCTCCACCCCGAGTGCGCGCGGATCTTCCAGGCGAAGAAGACCAGGGGCGGCACCGTCTGCGACGGCCGCCCGCTCACCCTCCACCAGCACCAGCGCGAAGCCGTCGACGCCGCCCGGTCCGGGGCGTCCTACGTCCTCACCACCGGCACCGGCTCTGGCAAGTCCCTCTCCTACATCGTGCCCATCGTCGACAAGGTCCTCAGGGACCGGGAGACGGAGCCGCGAGGAACGGCCAAGAGAGTCCGCGCGATCATCGTCTACCCCATGAACGCCCTGGCCAACAGCCAGCTCAAGGAGCTGGAGAAGTACCTGAGGGACGGCTACGGCGCAGGACGCGAGCCCGTCACCTTCGCCCGCTACACCGGCCAGGAGGACGACGCCGCCCGCAGGGAGATCCGTGACAACCCGCCGGACATCCTGCTCACCAACTACGTGATGCTGGAGCTGATGCTCACCCGCCCCGACGACCGAGACAGCCTCGTCCGGATGGCCAAGGGCCTCGAATTCCTCGTCTTCGACGAACTCCACACCTACCGAGGCCGCCAGGGCGCCGACGTCGCCCTGCTCATCCGCCGCGTCCGCGAGGCGTGCCAGGCCGACCGCCTCCAGTGCGTCGGAACCTCCGCCACCATGTCCACCGAGGGCACGATCGACGAGCAGAAGAGCGTGGTCGCGGGCGTCGCCTCCAAGCTCTTCGGCACGAGGATCCGCACCGAGCACGTCATCGGCGAGACCCTGGTCCGCGCCACCGACCCGGCCCCCGACGCGGTCCCTGCCGAGCGGCTGCGCACCACCGACGCGCCCCGCGCGTACGCGGACCTGGTCCGCGACCCGCTCGCCCGCTGGATCGAGACCCGCTTCGGCCTGGCCACCGACACCCTCACCGACCGCCTCGTCCGCCAGAAGCCGGCCAAGATCGAGGACGCGGCCGAGGACCTCGCCCGGGAGAGCGGCGTGTCCGTCGAGGACTGCGCCGCGGCCCTGCGCGCCACCCTGGAGGCCGGCTCGCAGGCCCGTCACCCCGTCACGGAACGCCCCCTCTTCGCCTTCCGCCTCCACCAGTTCCTCTCCAAGGGCGACACCGTCTACGTCACCCTGGAGGACCCGGACAGCCGCCACCTCACCCGTGACTACCAGCAGGTGCAGCCCGGCACCGACGGCAAGCTCCTCATCCCGCTCGCCTTCTGCCGGGAGTGCGGCCAGGAGTACCTGACGGTGTGGCGCACCGAGAAGGACGGAGAGGTCCGCTATGAGTCCCGCCGCGACACCTCCGCCACGGGCGGCAGGGCCGGCGACGGCTACCTCTACGTCGGCCGCCCGTGGCCCCGCTCGCTCGACGAGGCCGTCGCCGAGCGCAAGCTGCCGGAGTCGTGGCTGGAGCTCGACGACCGTGGTCAGGAAGTCGTCAGGAAGCCGTACCGCGAGCGCGCGCCCCGTGCCGTGACCGTCGACCCCTATGGGTACGAGGGACGGGGCGACCTGGACGCCGCCTTCATCCCCGCCCCGTTCCGCTTCTGCGTCCAGTGCTCGGTGTCCTACGAGCAGCCGCGTGGCAAGGACTTCGCGAAGCTCGCGACCCTCGACCAGGAAGGCCGTTCCTCCGCCACCTCCCTGGTGTCGGCGGCCGTCGTCCGCTCCCTCAAGGCCGTGCCCGAGGAAGCCCTCGACAAGGAGGCGCGCAAGCTCCTCACCTTCGTCGACAACCGCCAGGACGCCTCCCTCCAGGCCGGCCACTTCAACGACTTCGTCCAGATCACCCAACTGCGCGGCGCGCTCTACCGGGCCGCCCTGGACGCGGGGGAAGAGGGCATCCACCACGAGGAGCTGGCCACCCGCGTGGCGAACGCCCTCGCCCTGGACCCCGTCGAGTACACCGGTCAGTCGGACCTGCCGCCCGCCCTCGCCCGCAACGCGGCCAAGACCCTGCGTGACGTCATCGCCTTCCGTCTCTACCTCGACCTGGAGAGCGGCTGGCGCATCACCATGCCGAACCTCGAGCGGACAGGTCTGCTGACGATCGACTACGCGGACCTCCAGTGGGTCGCCGAGCGTGACGAGCGCTGGCAGGACACGCATGCGGCGCTCTGCGGCGCCGACCCCGCCCTGCGCGCCGAGATCACGCGGACGCTCCTGGACGACATGCGCCGCGAACTCGCCATCGACGTCCAGTACTTCCGCGACGACTTCGACGCCCTCCAGCGTGCCAGCGAGGAACGCCTCATCGACCCGTGGGTCCTCGGCAGGTCCGACGCGCCCAGGGTCAAGACCGCCTACCCGCAGCCCTCCAGCCCCGGCATGGACCGGTCCGGGCACTTCCTCTCGGCCCGCGGCAAGTTCGGCAAGTACCTGCGCCGCACCGCACCCACGGTCTTCGACGTGCGCGACGGCGTGAAGCTGGACAACACCGACCTCCAGAAGATCATCGAGGACCTGCTGAAGGTACTCGCGAAGGCCGGCCTGGTCACCGAGGTCAGCGCCGCCCCCCAGCGCGCCGGCCGCTTCCGCGTGCCGACCGGTCCCGCCGCCACCGGCTACCGGATCTCCGCCGCCTCCCTCATCTGGCGGGCCGGCCCCGGCGAGTCCGGTGCCCACGACCCCCTCACCCGCACCTACCCCAGCGGCGACGGGCCGCGCGTCAACACCTTCTTCCGCGACCTCTACCGCAACGCCGCCGCCGAACTGTCCGGCCTGTTCGCCCGTGAGCACACGGCCCAGGTCGACCCCGCCGAGCGTGAGCGCCGCGAGGAAGCCTTCAGCAAGGCCGAACTGAAGCTCCTCTACTGCTCCCCGACCATGGAGCTGGGCGTCGACATCTCGTCCCTCAACGCGGTCATGATGCGCAACGTGCCGCCCACCCCGGCCAACTACGCACAGCGCAGCGGACGCGCCGGCCGGAGCGGCCAGCCCGCCCTCGTCACCACGTACTGCGCCACCGGCAACAGCCACGACCAGTACTACTTCCGTCGCTCCGAGCGCATGGTGGCGGGCGCCGTCGCCCCGCCGCGCCTCGACCTCGCCAACGAAGACCTCGTCCTCTCCCACCTCCAGGGCATCTGGCTCGCCGAGGCCGGGCTGAAGCTCGGCCGGGCCATTCCGCAGATCATCGACATCGCGTACGACGAGAGCCTGGGCCGCCCGAACCCGGCGCTCCACCTCCACGACGACCTGTACGCGGCCTCCCGCGACGCCGACGCGCAGGCCCGCACGGTGGCGGCGGCCCACCGGGTCCTCGGCCCGTTGCTCGCCGACTTCGCCACGACCGTCTGGTGGGACGAGCGCTGGATCGAGGACCGCGTCCGCACCGCCCCCGACCGCTTCGACCGCGCCTTCGACCGCTGGCGAGACCTCTTCCGGGCCGCCCTCGTCGACCAGTACGTCCAGAACAAGCGGGTCCTCGACCACACCCTCACGGAAGGCGACCGGCGGCGCGCCGTCGCCCGCCGCAAGGAGGCCGAGACCCAGCTCAACCTCCTGAAGAACGAGACCCCGGACAGCCGGTCCGTCCTCTCCGACTTCAACCCCTACCGCTACCTCGCCTCCGAGGGCTTCCTGCCCGGCTACTCCTTCCCCCGCCTGCCGCTGGCCGCCTACATCCCGACCACCGGCCGCCGCCACGGCGACGGCGACTACCTCCAGCGCCCCCGTTTCCTCGCCATCCGCGAGTTCGGCCCCGGCGCGCTGATCTACCACGAGGGCGCCCGCTACCAGGTGACCCGCGTCCAGCTGCCCCCGGACTCCTCCGGTGACATCGCCACCACCGCGGCCACCCGCTGCAAGCACTGCGGCTACCACCACGACCCCGAGCAGCGCGCCGACGTCTGCGACATGTGCAAGGAGCCGCTCGGCGCCGCCGCCTACAACCTGCTGCACCTGCACACCGTCTACACCCAGCGCCGGGAGCGGATCTCCTCCGACGAGGAGGAGCGCCGCAGGGCCGGATTCCGGCTGGAGATCTCGTACCGCTTCCAGGACCACGGCATCCGCAGGGGCCGCCAGGACGCCCACGTCTCGGACCCGGCGGGCAGTCTCGCCACGATCTCGTACGGCGACTCGGCCACCGTCCGCATCACCAACAAGGGACGGCTGCGCGCCAAGGAGAACGAGCAGGACGGCTACTGGCTCGACCCCGCAAGCGGCCACTGGATGAACGAACGAGATGCCGCCGAGGCGTCCGGCGACTCCAGCGAGATGCCGGTCATCGACCCGGACGGCAACGAGAAGCGCCGCAAGAAGCGAGTCGTCCCCTTCGTCGAGGACCGCCGCAACATCCTCGTCGTCACCCTCGACGAGCCGCTGCCCGAACCCATCGCCCTCACTCTCATGTACGCCCTGGAGCGGGGCGTCGAGGCGGCGTTCGAGCTGGAGGACTCCGAGCTCACCAGCGAACTGCTCCCGCCCGACGACGGTCCCCGCAACCGCTTCCTGCTCACCGAGGCCGCGGAGGGCGGCGCCGGAGTCCTGCGCCGCCTCCAGGCCGAGCCCGGAGCGCTCGCCGTCGCCGCCCTCCGCGCCCTGGAGATCTGCCACTTCGACGAGCACGGAGTGGACCAGGCCGAGCAGCACTGCGCCCGCGGCTGCTACGACTGCCTGCTCACCTACGGCAACCAGCTCGACCACGCGGCGATCGACCGCCACACCGTCGTCCACCTGCTGCGCCGCCTCGCCTCCGCCGTGTCCGAGCCCGAAGGGCGGGGCGAGTCCCCGACGGAGCAGCACCGGCGGCTCGTCGAGGAGCTGGGGCGAACGGCCCCGAAGCTCGCCGACACGCCGGCCGACGACGCCGACGACATGGCGAACACTCCCCTGGAGCAGACCCTCGTCAACTGGCTCAGGGACCACGGCCTGCGCCTGCCCGACAAGGGCCAGACCCTCGTCGGCACCGCCCTCCCCGACTTCGTCTACCACCTGCCCGGAGTCAAGCTCGCCGTCTTCGTCGACGGGCCGGACAGGGAGGAGGACGCCACCCGGGACGAGGACGCCGAGGAGCGCCTCTACGACGCCGGCTGGGGCGTCGTCCGCTTCCCGGCCGACCCCGCCGACTGGGACGCCGTCGTCGCCCGCCACGCCCGCTACTTCGGCGGCCCCGCCGCTTCCTGACCACGGAACCGACCGACCACCCGAGGACCCCGAGGACTCACCCGATGACGCTCACCTACTCCGCCGGTTCCCTGGTCACCGCCCGAGGCCGCGAATGGGTCGTGCTCCCCGAGAGCGCCCCCGACATGCTCGTCCTGCGCCCGCTCGGCGGTTCCGACGACGACATCGCCGCCGTCTTCCCCGCCTTCGAGGACGTCAGAGGCGCCGAGTTCGCCCCGCCGTCCGCCGCCGACCTCGGCGACCACCGCGCCGCCGGACTGCTGCGCTCCGCCCTCCGCATCGGCTTCCGCTCCGGCGCCGGCCCCTTCCGCTCCCTCGCCGGCATCGCCGTCGAACCCCGCGCCTACCAGCTCGTCCCGCTCCTCATGGCGCTGCGACAGAGCACCGTACGGCTCCTCATCTCCGACGACGTCGGTATCGGCAAGACCGTCGAGGCCGGCCTCATCGCGAGCGAACTCCTCGCCCAGGGCGAGGCACGCGGCCTTGCCGTCCTCTGCTCACCGGCCCTCGCCGAGCAGTGGCAGGAGGAGCTGCGCACCAAGTTCGGCCTCGACGCCGAACTCGTCCTCGCCTCCACCGTCTCCCGCCTGGAGCGCGGCCTGGACCTGGGGCAGTCGCTCTTCGACAAGTACCCCCACGTCATCGTCTCCACCGACTTCATCAAGTCCACCCGCCACCGCGACGACTTCGTCAAGCACTGCCCCGACCTGGTGATCGTCGACGAGGCTCACACCTGCGTCGTCGCCGACGACACCACCTCCACGCAGAACCAGCTCCGCTACGAGCTGCTGCGCCGCGTAGCCGAGGACGCCGAGCGTCACCTGCTCCTCGTGACCGCCACCCCGCACAGCGGCAAGGAGTCCGCCTTCCGTAACCTTCTCGGCCTGGTCAGGCCCGAACTGGCAGGCACGGACCTGGACTCCGACCGGGGCCGACGACTCCTCGCCCAGCACTTCGTCCAGCGCAAGCGCGCCGACGTACGCCAGTACCTGACGACCGAAGACGGCCTTGGCGACGACAGCCTGGCCGAGCGGACCGCGTTCCCGTCCGACCGCTTCTTCAAGGACGAGACCTACAAGCTGTCACCGGCCTACCGCGCCCTCCTCGACGACGCCATCGCCTATGCGAGCGAGCGCGTCGAGGCCGCCGGCAGCCAGGGCAAGCGCGAGGCCCGTATCGCCTGGTGGTCCGCGATCGCCCTGCTCCGCTCCCTCGTCTCCTCCCCACGCGCCGCCGCCCAGACCCTCCGTACGCGCTCCGCCGCCGCGGCCGCCGCCAGCGCCGAGGAAGCCGACCGCTTCGGCGCGCCCCTCACCCGTGACGCGGCCGACAGCGACAGCCTGGAGGGCATGGACGTGGCCCCCGGCGCCGAGACCGACGACGCGGGCGCCCGCCTCGCCGAACTCGCAGACCGGGCCGCCGCCCTGGAGGGCCCGGAAGGCGACCTGAAGCTGAAAGCCCTGGTCAAGCACCTGAAGACGCTGCTCGCCGACGGCTACCACCCGATCGTCTTCTGCCGCTACATCCCCACCGCCGAGTACGTCGCCGAGCACCTGGGCGGCAAGCTCGGCAAGAAGACCGTCGTCCGCGCCGTCACCGGCACCCTCTCGCCCCAGCAGCGCATCGAGCGGATCGAGGAGCTGGCGGAGGAGGCCGGGCAGGACCCCGCCGCCCGCCGCGTCCTCGTCGCCACCGACTGCCTCTCCGAGGGCGTCAACCTCCAGCACCACTTCGACGCCGTCGTCCACTACGACCTCGCCTGGAACCCCACCCGCCACGACCAGCGCGAGGGCCGCGTCGACCGCTACGGGCAGCAGCGCGACGAGGTCCGGGTCATCACCCTGTACGGCAGCGACAACGGCATCGACGGCAAGGTCCTCGACGTCCTCATCAAGAAGCACCGCCAGATCAAGAAGGACCTCGGCATCTCCGTCTCCGTCCCCGACGAGACCTCCTCCGGCGTCACCGACGCCATCGTGGAGTGGCTGCTGCTGCGCGGCCGGGAGGGCGAGCAGGGAACCCTCTTCGAGACAGACTCCTTCCAGCAGAGCTTCGCCGACCTGGAGGCCGACTGGAAGTCCGCGGCCGAACGCGAGACCCGCTCCCGCTCCCGGTTCGCCCAGCGCTCCATCCACCCGGAGGAGGTCGCCCGCGAGGTCCTCGCCATCCGCGACACCCTCGGCCGCGCCGACGAGGTGAAAGACTTCGTACGGACCTCCCTCACCGCCCTGGAAGCCCACCTGGTGGAGGCGGGCGACGGCTCCGGCGACTTCACCGCCGAGGTCAGCGGCACCTCCGCCGGCCTGCGCGACGCCCTCGCCCCCGTCGTCGGAGCCGCCGCCGTCGAAGGCGCCCGCCCCATCCCGTTCCGTACGACCTCGGCCGTGGCCCGGGGCGAGGCCGCCCTCGTCCGCACCGACCCCGTCGTCGGTGCCGTCGCCACCCACGTCCTGAACTCCGCCCTCGACAGCCAGGCCGACGGCCGCCGCCCCGCCCGCCGTTGCGGTGTCGTCGCCACCCGCGCCGTCGACACCCGCACGACCCTGCTCCTCGTCCGCTACCGCTTCCACCTCACGCTGCCCTCCCGGCAGGGGGAGAAGCAGCTCGTTGCCGAGGACGCCCGCCTCCTCGCCTTCCAGGGCTCCCCGAAGAACGCCGTGTGGCTGCCCGAGGAGCAGGCCCATGCCCTCCTCACCGCCCAGGCCGCCGACAGCGTCGACCCCGACCACGGTGAGCACATGATGACCCGGGTCCTCGGCCAGCTCTCGGCTGTCACCGACCACTTGGAGCAGTACGGCGACACCCTCTCCGCCGAACTCCACGAGTCCCACCGGCGGGTCCGCCGCGCCTCCGACGAGATCGTCCGCGGCCTGCGGGTCACCGCCCAGAAGCCGGCCGACGTCCTCGGCGTCTACGTCTACCTGCCCGCCGCGTCCGGAGAGGCCGCCGTCTGATGTCCGCCACCACCCGCAACCAGGTCTTCTCCGCCGTTCACACCGTCGGCGGCCTGCTCCCCGCCGACATGCTGATCCGCATCGCCGACGGCAAGGACGTCAAGGGCTCCGCCCCCGCCGACTACCAGGTCATCGGCGCCCGTTCCGTACGCGACGAGGCCGAACGCCACTGGGACTACCTGAAGTCCGTCTGGCGCGAACTGCGCGAGAAGCTGCCGGTCGCCCCGGACGCCGAGACCCCGGCCGACCCGACCGGCCTGGCCGTCTCCCAGTGGCTGGAACCGCTCTTCGCCGAGCTGGGCTTCGGCCGCCTGACCCCGATCGGCGCCACCGGCATCCCGGCGGACAGCGACCCCGACCGCGTCTTCCCCATCAGCCACCGCTGGAACCACGCCCTCCTCCACATGACGGCCTGGAACGCCGACCTGGACAAGCGCACCGGCGGAGCGGGCACGGTCCCGCCCCAGTCCCTCGTTCAGGAGTGTCTGAACCGCACCGAGGCCCACCTGTGGGGCGTCCTCACCAACGGCCGCCGGCTCCGCATCCTGCGCGACTCCAGCGCGCTCGCCACCGCCTCGTACGTCGAGTTCGACCTCGAAGCCATCTTCGACGGGGAACTCTTCAGCGAGTTCGTGCTCCTGTACCGCCTGCTGCACGTCTCCCGCTTCGCGGTGGCGGAGGGCGCGGCCCCGTCCGCCTGCTGGCTGGAGAAGTGGCGTACGGAGGCGATCGCGTCCGGCACGCGGGCCCTGGACCAGCTCCGTAAGGGCGTCCAGGAGGCCATCACCACCCTGGGCACGGGCTTCCTGCGCCACCCGGCGAACACGGCCCTGCGTGAGGACACGGACGTCAAGGCCCTCCACGGGGCGCTGCTCCGTCTCGTCTACCGCCTGCTGTTCGTCTTCGTGGCGGAAGACCGCGATGTCCTGCACGGCAAGGAGGCGACGGAGCAGGCGCGGGAGCGTTATGCGTCGTACTTCTCCTCGGCTCGCCTGCGCGCCCACGCCCGCCGCCGCAGGGGCACGGCCCACGGCGACCTCTACCAGGCCCTCCGGATCGTCCTGGACGCCCTCGGCGACGAGAACGGCCGCCCGGAACTGGGCCTGCCGGGCCTCGGCGGCATCTTCGACGAGACGGAGACGGACGCCCCCCTGAAGGGCCTGTCCCTCTCGAACGAGTACCTCCTCACGGCCGTACGCCACCTCTCCCAGGTCCGGGACGCGGGTTCGCGGCGCTGGCGCACCGTCGACTACCGCCACCTGGACGCCGAGGAACTGGGCTCGATCTACGAGTCCCTGCTCGAACTGGTCCCGCAGCACAGCGCGGCCGACCGGACCTTCGAGCTGGTGGAGTTGGCAGGCAACACGAGGAAGACGACGGGCTCGTACTACACCCCGTCCTCGCTCATCGAGTGCCTCCTTGACTCCGCCCTGGACCCGGTCTTGGACGACGCGGTCAAGCGCGGCGAGCAGACGGCGAGCGCGGCGGGCGACCCGGACCCGTCGGACGCGATCGTCCGCGAGCTGCTTTCCCTCACAGTCTGCGACCCGGCCTGCGGCTCGGGCCACTTCCTGGTGGCGGCGTCGCGGCGGATCGCGAAGCGGGTGGCGGCGGTACGGGAACGCAACCCGGAGCCGACCCTGGAGGCCGTCCGCCACGCGCTGCACGAGGTCGTGGCGCGATGCGTCTACGGCGTCGACCTCAACCCGATGGCCGTCGAACTGGCCAAGGTGTCGCTGTGGCTGGAGGCCCTGGAACCGGGCAAGCCGCTCGGCTTCCTGGACGTCCACGTGAAGCACGGCAACGCGCTGATCGGAGCGACGCCGAAGCTGCTGCGTGGCGGGATTCCGGACGAAGCGTTCATCGCGACGGAGGGCGACGACAAGAAGCATGCCAAGTCGTTGGAGAAGCTGAACGCCGAGGAGCGGAAGGGTCAGTTCACCCTCTTCGACATGGAGGACGAGGGCGTGAAGGTCGCGAACACGACCCTCGCGGCCGGCATGCGCCGGATCACCCATGCCCCCTCGGACAACCTGCGTGAGGTACGGGGCCAGGCGGCGGCCTACGAACAGTGGGAGAAGTCCGCCGACTACCTCAACGCCCTCCACCTGGCCGACGCCTGGTGCGCCGCCTTCATGTGGCTGAAGACCCCGGAGGCTCCCAGGGCGGTCACGCACGGCCTCTTCCGCTCCCTGGAGGACCCGGACGCGTCCAGCGCCTCGAAGGCCACCCACGACGAGATCGTGCGTCTGCGGGAGCAGTACCACTTCTTCCACTGGCACCTGGAGTTCCCGGAGGTGTTCTTCGTCCCGGACGGGGTTGTCACGGGGACGGTGGACGAGGCGACGGGCTGGGCGGGCGGCTTCGACTGCGTGCTCGGGAACCCGCCGTGGGACAGCGTGGAGCTGAAGGAACAGGAGTTCTTCGCGCAGCGCGCTCCCGAGATCGCTGCCATCTCGAACGCGAGCGCCCGCAAGAAGCAGATCGCCAAGCTCCAGGACGACCCGGACACGCTGGAGCTGTACGGCGAGTACGCGGCGGCGAAGAGGGCCGTCTACGCGGAGAGCCACTTCCTGCGTCGGTCGAAGCGAGTGCCGCTTACGGGCCAGGGGAACCTGAATCTGTACGCGGTGTTCGCGGAGACGGACCGGATACTGACGGGCGAGCGGGGCCGCGTCGGCGTCATCGTGCCGACGGGCATCGCGACGGACGCGCGGACGCAGTACTTTTTCAAGGATTTGGTGCAGAAGGGTTCGATCGCGGCGCTGTACGACTTCGAGAACCGTGCCGGCCTGTTCCCGGACGTGGACTCCCGTATGAAGTTCAGCATCCTGTCCCTGACGGGCCGGGCCCTGCGCGAGCCTGCCGCTCGGTTCGCCTTCTTCCTCCACGACCCGGTGGAGTTGGACGAGGCGGACAAGGCGTTCACGCTCACACCCGAGGAGATCACCCTACTCAACCCGAACACCGGCACGTGCCCGGTCTTCCGCTCCCGTCGTGATGCGGAGATCACGCTTGGCATCTACCGCCGTGTCCCTGTCTTGATCGAAAAGGATGATCCAAGAGGAAACCCATGGGGCACGTCCTTTCTGGCCATGTTCCACCTATCCCACGACTCGCACCTCTTCCACAGTCGCGAGGAACTGGAAGCCGACGGGTGGCACCTCAGCGGCAACGTCTTCGCCAAGGGGGAAGCCAGGATGCTGCCTCTGTACGAGGCGAAGATGGTCGACTTCTATAACCATCGCGCCGCAGACGTTGTGAAAAGCGATACGGCTGCCCAGCGCCAGAATCAGCCGGAGTACCTGAACGAGGAAGCGTGGAAGGATCGCGGGCGCTCCGTCATTCCCAACAACTGGGTTGCCGAGCCTGAAGTTCGAGACAAGCTCGACAACAGGGGATGGCGCCAGAAGTGGCATCTGGGATGGAGAGACGTGACGAGCTCCACTAACGAGCGCACTGTCATTGTGAGCGTTATCCCTGACTCGGCCGCTGCCAATAGCCTTCCCGTGTCCATCGTCAGCGCGGGGCTGACGAGTCGAGTGGCGGAACTTCTCGCCTGCCTCAGTTCGCATGTCCTGGACTACACGGCTCGACTCAAGGTCGGCGGTGTCCACCTGAATTTCTTCATCTGTAACCAGTTCCCCGTCCTTGCTCCAGGGGATCTGGCTGAGCATGCGGAGTTCATCAGGCAGCGAGTAGTTGAGCTCACCTACACGGCCAGCGATCTTGAGCCCTTCGCCCGCGATCTCGGCGACACCGCCGCCCCCTTCATCTGGGACGAAGACCGCCGCACCGTCATCCGTGCCGAACTTGACGCCCTCTTCTTCCACCTCTACGGCATCACCCGCGACGACGTCGACTACATCCTCGACACCTTCCCCATCGTCAGGCGCAAGGACGAAGCCAAGTACGGCACCTACCGCACCAAAGACCTCATCCTCGCCGAGTACGACCGCATGGCGGCGGCCGGTGTCAGCCTGACGACGCCCCTCGTGGACGGCGAGAACTACACCTCCACCCTCACCCCGCCCCCGGGCCACGGCCCCCGCCACCCGGAAGCCTGACGCTCACGCACGCCTACGTGGCCCGGACCGAGGAGCGCGCCACGGTCCGGGCCCCTCCGACACACCTCACGGAGTGACCATGGATGACGAGATCCAGCTGATCAGGGACGGCGATGGCCTAGCGGTCATTGGGGCGGAAACGATGGTCGACCGCTTTCTCGTCTCCGAGGGCCTGCCCTCACAGGCCCTGCGACCGCGCCCGTTCCGCTCCGCCCTCGGCGACGCGGCCGGAGCCGCGCAGGTGGCTTCCGACATCGCCGCCGGCTCGGGCCGCTGGGTGAAACTGACCAAGGAGTCCGCGCGGCGCATCGACAAGTACGGACTCAGGGAAAGCGCCACGACGGGTCTCAGCACAGGCGTGCTGAAGGGGCCCAAGGGTCAGATCAAGGGATTCGTCGAGTTCGCGAAGGGGCAGGGGCCCCTCCGAGGCAACCCGGCGCGGATGGCCAACGTCGCGGCGGTCATGGCACAGCTCGCGATGCAGCAGGCCATGGACGAGATCACCGAATATCTCGCCACGATCGACGAGAAGCTCGACGACGTGCTCCGCGCCCAGGAGGACGCCGAACTGGCGAAGATGATCGGAGCGGAGCTCGTGATCACGGATGCCATGACCATCCGGGACGAGGTGGGCCGGGTCTCCGACATCACGTGGTCGAAGGTGCAGGCCACGCCGGAGACGATTGCGACGACTCAGATGTACGCGCTCCGCCGGCTCGACGCGCTCGCGGAGAAGATGGAACACAAGGCCAAGATCGGTGAGCTCGCCTCGGCGGTCGAGGAGGCCGAGTCCAAGGGCATGCAGTGGCTCGCCGTCCTGGCACGTTGCTTTCAGCTCCAGGACGCGATAGCCGTGCTCGAACTCGACCGGGTGCTGGACACGGATCCGGAGGAACTGGACCGGCATCGCGAGGGGATCCGGATCGCCCGGCGGAATCGGCTGGAGCTCATCTCGCGGAGTACCGAGCGTCTGGTGGCCCGGATGAACGTGGCCGCCGACGAGGCCAATGCGAAGGTGCTGCTGCACCCGGCCAAGTCCCCGGCCGTGGTCCGGTCGAGCAACCAGGTCGTGGCGGGCGTCCACGACTTCCATGGGCGGCTCGGGATCGAGTCGGGTCGCCAGTCGTCGGAGACGAGACGATGGACGGTTGCGGCGGCGGAGGTGCGGGACAAGGCGCTTGAGACAGGCGCCAAGGGGGTTGGTGCCGCCAGAAGCCTTGGCAACGAGACTATCGACAGGGCCAGTTCGGTCAAGAGCAAGATCGCCGACGGGATCGTCGAGCGAGCGCGCCGTCGGCGTGGGGACGGGAACGGCGACGAGAAGGAGCGCGACACGGAAGGCTGAGCGATCAGCGTCGGCCGCCGACCGCGCGGGCTCCCGCCCGACCGCATCAACGACCCTCTTTGCCTCGCACCCTCGACCGCGATCCGCCTCGAAAGAGCCCCGCCCGTCCCGGACGGGTCCGCACCTCAGGAGTCTTCTGGCATGATCCCGCCCAAGCCCACCGACGAGCCCACCTTCCCCGCCGCTCCTGTCGCCGCGCCCGCCAGAGGCCGGCTGTCCCGGCGCGCCGCCGTGCTGCTCGCCGTCTGGACGGTCGTGGTCGCCGGGGTGTCCTCCGCCGTCACCGTCGCCATCGTGGGCAACGGCGGCGCCGAAGTCACCGGCACCGCCGCACCGACATCCAGCCCCTCCATATGGCAGGACACGCGCACGTACCCCGACGACGCCGCGCAGGGCCCGGAGGAACTGGCCAGCCCGTCTCCCACCGCCAAGAGCTACGCCATGGGGGAGAAGGCCAAGAGCAGTGGCGCGACCGTCGTGGTCAAGAAGGTTCGCGAGTCCGCGACGGTGACCATCAACGACCACGACTCCGAGACGACGAAGACCCTCAAGGCAGGCGCGGAGGCGAAGTACGTCATCGTGGAAACCACCGTCTACAACGACGGGACCGAGTCCTTCGACCCTGCGTGTGCCGATGGGATCTCGCAGGGGCTCATCGACGCCGAGGGCCGGAATTTCGATCCCATCGAGAACCAGTACCAGGTCAAGGGCAACGAGAAGGCGTGTAGCGGTGAGGAAGTACAGCCGGGGTTCAAACGTGACGCGGTGTTCGTCTACAAGGTCCCTGCTGACGCGCGCGCCGTCCAGTGGGCGTTCTCCGGTTCCGAGGGTCGGGTCCAGGACGACCTGGCCATCGTGACGATCACCGGCACCAGCTCCAGCTGACCATCCGTTCTCCCGCGCCCTGACCCACCGCCCGCCCGGAGCCGCGCCATGACGCCGTACGCCAACGAGGAAGACACCCGCAAAGTCCAGACGGCCGTCCTCGGGCGCGCCGACTCCGACGACCCCGTCTTCCTTCCGTACGACCACGACGAGTTCGACCTCTTCATGCGGGGCCGTTCCCGCGACGACTTCTACTGTGGCACCCTCCTCGGCGGCTGTGGCAAGAAGCTCAGCGCCAAGCGCTACACCGAGAAGAAGTGCCACTTCGCGCACCGCCCACCCGTCCACTGCCGCCGTACCGCGAACGGCGAGTCCAGCGCCGACCACCTCTACATCGGCCAGGCCCTGACCCACTGGCTCGCCGGACAGAACCGGCGGAATGCCAAGGCGTCGTACCGCACCGTCGAGGACAGGCCGGGCGGGACCGTGGACTTCCGGCTGTCCGGCGGGCGGCAGCTGATCCGCGTACAGATGGCCCGGCTGGGTCTGCACCCGTGGCGGCAGGAGGCGGAGAGCCTCGCCCGGGGCGCCGACCACGTCGAATGGCTCTTCGGACCGGACAACATGCTGGCCTACGACCGGGTGGAATCCCACGGGTACGCGATCCGCGTCGAATGCCGGACAGTCGGAGTCACGCGCGAGGTGCGGATCGGTACGCAGCTGCCCGGCAACACCGTCGAATGGACAACGTTGGAGGAGTGCGTCCTCACCCGCCAGGGGATCGTCACCCCCAGCCTGGTGTCAACGCCACAGGGAATCGTGCCGCGAGGATCGACTGGAGCCATTGCTTCCGCCGCTTCCGTCACGCCGCCGATCGCTTTCCGGCTGGCCGACGACACCGTGGCCTTCACCGGAGCCATGGCCAGGACCGACATGAAGTCGCCGACCGGCACACCGGGCAGCGTCTACGACGCCGACATCCAGCCTCTCGGCTCGGCAGTGGCCCGGGCACGGATCGTCCTTCCTCACGCCTCGACGACGCCCAACCCGTCGAGGGTGTACGTCCTCCGGGAGCGCGTGACCCTGACCCCCGTCGACGCCACAACGACGGACACGCCCGCGTGGCTTCTCACCGCCGCCCAGACGCGACGTCTGGACGCTCGGGAAGCGGCGGCCTGGAGCGAGCTCAGACCGCCCCAGCCGGCACCGGCGCCAGCCAAGCCCCTTCCGGTCGAGCCGCCGACCGCGCCTCCGGGCCCACGCCTCGACGACCGTGAGATCGTGGCGTCCTTCCGGGAGACGTTGGAGCGGACCGCCCGCGCACAGGGCCGGATCACCTGGGCCCAGCTTGCGGGGAAGGCGAAGGCAAACCCCGAACTGTTCACCTCGGAGCACCGGCGCAGGCTTCTCATCGCGCTCGACTTCCCTCGCGCCGAGGATAAACCGGTCCTTTCCTCGCTCCTCAGCTCGGACAATGGTGACGTCCCGTCCTTCTTTGCCGCTGTCCTCACCGGTCTGGGCTGGGCGCCGGGCCTCCCGGGGAATCAGGTCCGCCACATCAACGAGACGGAACGACGACGCACCTACGAGTTCTTCGGGGCCAGCCCCGTCACTGCCCCTCCGACGCCGCCCGCCTCCCCGGCATCCCCCCGGCCCCAGCCCAGGGAGCTGGTGAGCCGACCACGGGCGGCCGAAACCCAACCGGCCCCGGCGGCCGGTCTTCCGACCCTCCAGCTCGTGCTCGCCCTACGCGAACATCTCAAGGCGCGAGCGAGGAACGGAGCCGACGACATCACCTGGCGGGAGCTCTCGGCCAACACGGGATTCGACTTCGGCGCCCTGTCGGACGAGCGGCGGACCAACCTCCTCTTCCGTGTGGACGAGCCCCTCAGGGGCCACGACCTCATGTACGCCGCCCTCGTCGTGACGGACGCAGGTAAGCCGCTGCCGTACTTCCTCGAGATCCTCAGGAGTCATGGGCGTCCGGTTCCCGGGCTCCAGAGCGAGGCCCATCAGGCCAGGCAACTGGAGGTCGACCGCATCCGTGACGCGTACACGAGTGGCGCGAACCGGTCGAGGGCAACGCAGACGGCGTCACCCGCTGCGGCCCCGGCACCCGCCCCCATCGGGAGCCCTGTCGACACCTCCGTCGCGGCCGCCCTCGGAACACTCACGGGGCTGCGCTGGCGATTCGACCACGCCCGGGAGGCCGGCGACCTCGCCGAGGCCAAGCGCGCCTGGCAGGCGGCAGGCAAGCTGTACGGTACGAAGCTGCCTCGGGCGGAGCAGGCCGAGCAGTATCCCCACCTGCGCGCCATGAGCGAGTGGGTGCGGGGGCGTGAGAACGAGATCGTCCAGGCGGATCTCCGGCGGATGTTCGATGATCTCGGGCGGCGGCAGGAGCCCAGTGAGGCCGAGGCCCTTCGGGAGAGCATGTCGCGCGCGAAGGAGCTCAAGCGGAAGCACCACGGCAAGCTCCCACAGGACCTCCAGGACGTGTACCGCGCCTGTGGGGAACGACTCGCCGCGCTGCTCGCCGTGCCGTCCGGTGGCGACGCGAAGGGACCGCAGACGGAGGACGCGTCATCCCGGCCGGACGAGGCCAAGCTCGCCGAACTCGCGGCCGTCGTCCGCTCCCTCCTGGAGAACACCGCACGGAACGGGGCCACCCTCACGTGGTCCGCGATCCGTCACCGGCTGAGCGGGGAACTTCCTCACCTGCACCCCGACGACCAGGGGCAGGTGCTCGTACTCGCCGACGCGAACACCCCGGCAGACGAGCCGCTCCTCTCCGCCCTGGTCACCACGAACAACGGGGATCTCCACCCGCTGTACCGGCACGTGGCCTTCTCGCTCGGCCGGGAGACAGTCTCAGGTCCGGACGAGCTTCACGCACGGTGGCAGATGGATGTCCTTCGGCTCTACGGCATCTGGAAGCACCGCTGACTTACTGGGGGCGGAATGTGAGAAATTCCGAAAGTCGGAGGCTCGCACTTTCGTCATTCCCTGAGTAGTCTGGATGACGAAGAAGACAGGGGATGGATGGAGAGAGGGAGGTCACCCATGGCCGCGGCCACGTTCCATGCCAGCGTGCGCGACAAGGGGCAGCTGACGTTGCCCGCAGGGGTGCGCGAGGCGCTGGGAGTCTCCCCAGGTGACGAGCTTGAGTTCGCGATCAACGACGCGGGTGTCGTCGAGGTTCACGGACTGAGGAAGATCCGCACCGACCAGGCATGGTTCTGGACGGAGCGGTGGCAGGCCGGTGAGCGCGAGGCGAGCGAGGACATCGCGGCCGGACGCACGACCCGCCACGAGGACGTGGACGAGATGTTCGCGCACCTCGGCAAGGAGAACTGACCCCGACCCCTGGGAGGCCTGATTGCCGACTTTCGAGACGACCGCTCGCTTCGACCGCGACTTCAAGAAGCTCCTTCCGGAGGAGCGGGCGCGGTTCCAGGAGACCATTCGGGACAAGTTCGTACCGGATGTGACCAGCGGACGGTTTCGGCCCGGCCTCCGGGTCAAGCCGGTCCAGGGAGTGCCCCTCCCTGCCGGCGCGCGTCCCGTCATGGAGATGACCTGGGCGCCCGATGGGCGTGCCACCTGGCAGTACGCGGACGAGGTCCGCGAGGGTGAGCCGCACATCGTCTGGCGCCGGGTCGGCGGACACGAGATCTTCGATCCCGGTCCTGCCTGAGGGACGGAGGGGCGTCGGGCGGCGGATGTCGGCCGACGCCCCTCGTGTGGTCCCCGGGCTCACAGCCCCGGCAAGTGAGGTGGGCTGTGCACCGTCGGCCGAAACGTGCATCGCACGGCAGAATGGGCCCGTGAGCGACGAAGACGTGGACCTGGCCGACCTTCTGGGCACCCGGGAATCCGCATGGCTGGAGTTCAAGCGCACGCCCAAGCGCGAGGGCAGGCGCGGGGACGCCATCGCCAACGCGGTGTGCGCCATGGCCAACGACCTGTGCGGTCGTGGTGGCGGTGACATCCTCGTGGGGGTGGACGACAAGGGCATGCCCGTTGACGACGTCGATGTGAGCGATCAGGCACTGCTCCAGCTCACCGAGATCCGGGACTCCGGCCTCATCCTCGATCGGCCTTCCCTTACCGTCGAGCGGGCAGTCTACCGGGGCAAGCCCGTGGTACGGCTTCACGTGGCCGCGTCCGCGACCCCGCCCGTACGGTTCGACGGCGTCATCTGGGTCCGCCCGGGCCCCACCACGCGGAAGGCCAACCGCGAGGACGAGCGGGTACTCACGGAGCGCCGCCGGGCCAAGGACCTTCCCTTCGACACGCGCCCTCTGGAGCTGGCTCGCGTCGACGACCTGGATCTGGACGTCTTCCGGCACTCCTACCTGCCGTCGATGGTCGCCCCGGACGTCATCGAGGAGAACGGCCGCCCCATCGACCTTCAACTCTCCTCGCTCCACCTCGCGACCCCTGCCGGCGTGCCGACCACACTCGGTGTGCTCACCGTCGGGCTTGACCCCACCAGCCACGTACCAGGGGCGTACGTCCAGTTCGTTCGCTATCAGGGCGCGGACCTCGACGCCCCGATCGCTGACGAGCAGGAGCTCCGGGAGAACCTGGTGGGGTTGTCGGCGCGCCTGGAACCCCTTTTGCGTAGCAACCTCCGTACCCGGCTCGTGGAGGACGGCTTCCGGGAGACCTCGCGCCCGGACTACCCGTTGGAGGCGCTGCGCGAGCTCTGTATGAATGCCCTCATGCACCGCAACTACGAGACGTCCTACGCGCCGACCCGGATCGTGTGGTTCGACGACCGGATCGAGATCACCAACCCCGGCGGACCTTTCGGGCAGGTGCGGGACGACAACTTCGACCGCGTCACCGACTACCGCAACCCGTCCCTGGCCGCCGCGTTGAAGGGCCTCGGGTACGTGAACCGGTTCGGCCGCGGTATCGGCCGGGTGAGAAGGGCGCTGGAGGACAACGGTAATCCGCCCGCCGAGTTCCAGGTGGACGATTCGTCGTGGGTCGTCGTGATCAGGAGGGCCGCATGACGTCGATCGCGCTGTTCAACAACAAGGGAGGTGTGGGAAAGACCACCCTCACCTACCACCTGGCCCACATGATCCGGCGTCTCGGCCTTAGCGTTCTGGCCGTCGATCTGGACCCCCAGGCCAACCTGACCTCCATGTGTCTGGACGAGACGGAGATCGAGGACCTGTGGGAGAACCCCTCCGAACTCATCAACCAGGGTGCGGCGAAGGCGGGACTTCCCGGCACAGGGCGGGTGCGTAGCGGACAGACCATCGCCGACGCCGTCCGTCCCATCCTCGAAGGGACGGGCGACATCGCGGCCGTCGAGCCTGTCGAGCTCCAGCCGGGGCTCTGGCTGTTGCCGGGAAGCCTCGACCTCAGTCGTTTCGAGGACAAGCTGTCCAACGAGTGGTCCCGCGCTTACGCGGGTGACATCGCGGCGATCCGTACGTCCACGGCGTTCCACCGGATCATCGAGCTGGCCACCCGGACCGTCGGGGCGGACGTCGTGCTCATCGACGTCGGCCCCAACCTGGGGGCCATCAACCGCGCCGCCCTGATCTCGGCCGACACGGTGCTGATGCCGCTGGCCGCCGATCTGTTCTCGCTCAAGGGCCTCAGCAACCTGGGGCCGACGCTGCGCCAGTGGCGTGCCGACTGGCAACAGCTCGTCCTGCCCAGGGTGCCCGCGAACATCTCCGCGCCCCGGGCGGAGATGCGTCCGCTCGGGTACGTCATCATGCAGCCGGAAATGCGCCTGGACCGGCCGGTCAAGGCGTACGAGCGATGGCTCAAGCGGATTCCGTGGGTCTACTCCTCAGCCATCCTCGACGAGGCGGAACCCACCCGCGAGGACGACCAGCACCGCATCGCGACCATGCGTAACTACCGGAGCCTGATGCCTCTGGCGCACGACGCCCGGAAGCCCATGTTCGACCTGAAGCCGGCCGACGGCGCCCTGGGGAGCACCCAGCAGTACGTGAAGACCTGCTTCAAGGAGTTCCAGGCGCTGTCCCGCGGGGTACTGGCGAGGATCGGCGAGCCTCTGGAGGAGGCTCACCCGACGGCGCCGGCGGACAGGCGCTGACACCCCGTCGCGAACGGTACGAACCGCGTCCACTCCTCGCGGTCGACCGCGAAAGGCTGGCGCTCCCCTTGACACCGCGACCGCAGGAACAGGCGCGGCTCGGACCCTTTCCGACGCGAACCTCGCCGACCGGAACCAGGCGTACCCGACCGGCGCTCGGACCCGTCGGAGTGTCGGCGCCGTTAGCCTGTCGACATGACGGAGCGTGTCGTTTCCGGCCGCGCGGACGGCCTGATCACCGTGGACGCCGCCGACGCGCTGTGGGTCGGGCTGACGGCCGGCGGCGCCGTGCCGACGGCTTCCGGGGCGTTCACCCGCTCGCCCGCCCGTGCCCGGACGGGGTACGTCCTGCTCGGGAGCCGCGTGGTCGCGACGGCCAGGGTGGGCGGCGGTCGGTGGGGCGTCGCGGAGCGCGAGGTGCGCCGGGCGGCCGCGGAACTGAACGCGGTGGTCATGGACCGGCGGGACCTGGTCCGCGTCGGTCCGTTCCGCGGGGCGCCGGAGCCGGAGCTCGACGAGGAGACGCCGCTGCGCTGGCGGTGGCGCGTCGCCGGGGAACTGGGGGAGCCGGGCGGCCCCGGATGCGGGACACGACACGAGGCCGGCCGGCCGTGTCATCTGACGGGGATCGACTGGCGACAGCTACTCGTGGAGCACACCCCCGACGCGACCCGGAGGACGTGGTGGCTGCCGCGCGGGGCGGTGAGGCTCCTCGACGCGGCCGAGCACGCCGAGACGCGGTGGCTGCGAGCCGCGCGGACCCGCGAGACGGGCGCCGCCGCGACCGAGCCGCCCTCCCGCCCCCGGCGGGCCAGGGACGCCGACGGGCGGCGAGCGACGAGCCCCGAGGGCCCCGCCGCCTCACCGCGCCCGTACGGTAAGGAATTCGAAGGCCAGTTGTACTCGGTGCTCAGCAGGAAGCCTGGCATCGCCAGGAAGGTGGCCGAGTGGGTGTGCGCCGTCTGCGGCGGCGCGCCCGCCGCAGTGCTCGACCACTGCCACGAGCACGGCTACGTCCGCGCCCCCGTCTGCCAGTCCTGCAACACGCGGGAACGCCCCGATCATCTGTACGCCAACGACGTCCGCGTTGCGAACCGCTACACCCGCCTCTTCCGCACCGACGTCGACGACTGGCTTCGCCACTGGCACCGCTGCACCGGCTGTCGCGCGCGCATCACCCTGCCGCTGCCGCACCTCGCCGCGTGGACCGCTTTCATAGCCTGCCGGTCACTGCGCCCGACCCACCGGGCCCCGGGCGGACGTCAGCCCTGCGGCACCCTGCGCGTGTCCTGGGCGGGTAGTCAGAACGCGCCCCGGTCCTGCCTGTTCAGGGTCATGGTCGATTTCTGTCCCGCCGGCGAGCATCGTGTCCTGGCGCGGGTCCCCTACCGTGAGGCCGCCGAGCGGTTCCGTGGCTGGCTCGCCGAGACGGCCCCCGCCGTGGCTGCCGCGTCCGGCCCCGACCGCCTGGACGGCCTCCCTGCCCAGCCCCGGCCGGTCGTCGTGGACCCCGGCGGCGAGGGCCTGGGACTGTTCTGAGCCGAAGAGCCGCCCGCCGCGTACGGCGACGGGCGGCTCCCGCGTAACACCGGGCGGGCGTGCGGCTCAGTCCTCCGCCGCGTACCGCACGAACCGCGTCCAGCCCTCGCGGCCGACCGCGAACGGTCGGCGCTCCACGTCCTTGGAGTCCCGGATATGGACGGCCCGCGGGGTGACGGCGACCTCGACGCAGCAAGGCGGGTTCCAGCGTGACGCCGGGACGGCTCGTCAGAGTCCGCAGGAGCGACAGCCCGCACTGCGTGGCGAGTTGCGCCGTGGTGAGGGACTTCTTGAAGCCGGCCCGGTCCGAGCCGGTCCTCGGTAGGACGGTCCAGCCATGAGGCGCAGGCGGCCCCTTCCGGCGGGCACGGCCTCGATGCCTGCGCGGCGGCGGCCGTGCAGATTGGCCAGGAGGGCGGGCATCTCGGGAACCACCGACGGCTGGTGGAGGACCAGATCCCGCTCACCGTTGTCCCGGCGGGTGTCGTGCAGAGTGAGTTGAGGGCGACCGGGCAGGACGAGACGCCATTCCACGGCGGTCCCGTCCTCCGTAGATCCGGAGCAGGTGGCCCCGTGGCGCGTTGCGCGGGTGCCTGACCGCCGCAGGGTCAGCTGGTCCGTAAGCCTCATGACGGTTGAGCTTCTCCTCAAGAGGTGGGGCCGTGCGGCCGTCTGACTGTCACTCATGCCGCCCGGATCCGCGATCGTACACAAGTTCACATGGAGTATGGCAGGTAATATTTGTTGACGACGTCAACCTATCTGCGTCACTCTAGGGCTCTCTGGTGCGGACTTCGCCATCGCACCCGCCGCCTCCCGTGCATGGAGCCACACCGTGAGCGACCAGCCCCACCCCTCCCTCCGTGACCTCGTCCTCCAGCGCCTGGCCGCCGCCGGCCTGGAGCCGGAGACGGCGGATCTGCTGCGCGACCTCTTCCCCGGGACTCAGGCCGGAAGCTCCTCCCGAACCGGTCCTCTCTTCCTCCGCTCCATCACGGCCGCCGGGTGGCGAGGCATCGGCCCGGAGACCGCGCTCGGCCTCACCCCCGCACCGGGCCTCACCGTGGTCGCCGGACGCAACGGCTCCGGTAAGTCCAGCTTCGCCGAGGCCGCCGAGATGGCACTGACGGGCGACAACTTCCGCTGGCAGGACCGTACTCAGGTCTGGCGGCAGGGATGGCGGAATCTGCACGATCCGACGGCTCCCCGCGTGGAGGTGGAGTGCCGTCGCGACGGGGCCGACACACCCGTCACCGTCCGCAGGAGCTGGCACGGCGACGGGCTGGGCGACGCGCGGGTGGCGGTCCACCGGCCAGGACTGCCCGACGGAGAGCTGGGCGAGATCGTCGGTGCGGAGGAGCTCGCGCTGTACCGGCCGTTCCTCTCGTACAGCGAACTCGGCGCCGTGATCAACGGCCCCATGACCGCCCTCCATGACGGACTCGCCCAGATCCTCGGCCTGGAGCAGCTCTCCGAGGCCTACAAGGAGGCGGGAGCCCGCCTCAAGGCGATCAAGGACGGCGAGAAGAAGGTCACCGACCTGGCAGCCACGGTCCTCACCGAACTGCGGGGCTCCGGCGACCCGAGGGCCGTCGCGGCCGCAGAGGTTCTCTCCGCACGCCGCCCGGACCGCGAACGCGTTCGCACCCTCCTCGCCGCACGGCCCGAAGGCGACACCGCCGAACTCGAAAGGCTGCGCGGGCTCTCCACCCTCGAAGGGCCTGATCTGAGCGACATCAGCGGTGCCGTGACGCGGCTGCGGGAAGCCGTGGCCCGGGCCGATGACGCGCGGTCCGGCTCCGCCGAGGACGCCCGCCGTCTCTCCGACCTCCTGGAGCGGGCGCTCGACCACCGGCGGCGGGCGCGGACCGCCGACTGCCCCGTCTGCGACACGCCCGGACTGCTCGACGACGACTGGGCGGTGCGCGCCCGGGAGCAGGTCGAACGGCTCCAGCACGAAGCCGCGGAAGCGCAGTCCGCGCGTGACGACCTGCGCGGCGCCATCCGCGCCGTCCACGATCTCGTCCAGCCCGTCCCCGTATGGCTCCGGCCGGAGGACTCGCCGCTCGCCGCCCTCTGGCGGGAATGGGCCCTGTGCCGGAGCGTGACCGACCCCCGCCCGCTGGCGGATCAGGTCGAGCGCCTTTCGGCCGCCCTCGCCGAGGCCTGCCGGCAGGAGAGCGAGCAGGCGGCCCGCCTGCTCGCTGATCAGGACGCCGGCTGGCAGCCGCTCGGGGTGCGCCTCGTCGAATGGCTGGCCGCCGCCGACCGGGCCGCCGAGGCCGCATCGCTCGGCAAGCGGCTCAAGGACGCGCAGACCTGGCTCAAGAAGGTCACCGACGAACTCCGCGAGGAGCGGCTGCGCCCGTTCGCCGACCAGTCGCAGACCATCTGGAAGCTGCTCTGCGAGCGCAGCAGCGTCACGCTCGGCTCGATCGGCCTCACGGGGACGGCCAACCAGCGCAAGGTGAAGCTCGACGTGTCCGTGGACGCCATGGACGCGCCCGCCTTCGGCGTGATGAGCCAGGGCGAACTGCACTCGCTCGCCCTCTCGCTGTTCCTCCCTCGCGCCACCCACCCCGACAGCCCCTTCGGGTTCCTGGTGATCGACGACCCGGTGCAGTCCATGGACCCGGAGAAGGTCGAGGGGCTCGCGCGGGTCCTCCACGCCTGTGCCCAGCGCCGCCAGGTGATCGTCTTCACTCACGACACCCGCCTCCAGCAGGCCATCCGCCACCTGCGCATCCCTGCGACGATCATGCAGGTCTCCCGGCAGACCGACTCCGTCGTCAAGGTCACCCGCACCGACGACCCGGTCTCCCTCGCGCTGAGCGAGGCCCGGGCCGTCGCCAAGGACCCGAACGTGCCGCAGGACGTCGCCGACCGGGTCCTACCCCAGATGTGCCGTGGCGCCCTGGAGGCCGCCTGCCTGGAACCCGCACGGCGCCGCCTGCGGGCCGAAGGCCACGGCCACGCCGATGTCGAGGCCAGGATCGGCAAGGCACACAAGCTCACCGAACTCGCCGCGCTCGCCTTCTACGACAGCACCATGGAGCCCGCCCAGGTCCTCGCCGCCGTCGCCCAGGACCACGGTCCCTGGGCCCGCGCACTCATCGAGCGGTGCAACGCCGGCGCCCACCAGCTCCTCACCCCGATCGGCGACCGCATGGACCTGGTCCGGGACACCGAGCGCCTTGCGAAGGCGGTGCGCGGCCGATGACCCGTACCCCCGACGACCTGGCCGCGGCCGCCCGCCATCTGCTGCTCCCTCCCTCCGGCGTCATCCACACCCTCGCGCCGGGACTCCGCGCCCGAGCCGCCGCCGCCCTGCTCCGGCTGGCCCTGGACGAGGCCATGGACGGATTCTGGCGGCAAGTCAGCCCCGCCATGGCGCACAGCCGTGGCCGTACCAAGGCGCTCTGTCTGGAGTGGTACGCCCCGTGCTCCGTGGCCCGTCAGTGGCACGCCGTGTGGTCCGCGCTCAGCGAGGCCTGCCACCACCACACCTACGAACTCCCGCCCACCCCGGGCGAGGTCAGGGCTTGGCACGACGACGTCGTCGAACTGCTCGCCGCCCTCCGTCAAGGACCCGAGCGGACCGAAGCCTGACCGGTGCACCGAAAGGACCACGGCATGGACACACGCCGCTACCGCATGGTCGTCACCAGCGGCCTCGACTACGTCAGTACCGGCGCGCAGGTCGACGCCCGACTCCGGGACTGGCTGCGTGAACCGCCCAAGAACTACGACATCCAGGCGTTCGCGGAGGGGCGCAACGAGATAGCCCGGGGAGTCACTCTCGACCACGACTCGGCGACCGGCACCGGCGGGGCGTACGGGCGCTGGCGCCTCCGGGAGACCGCCCCGGACGGTACCTGGCAGACGACCCTGGTGATCAGGCAGACGGAGAGCCGGCCGACCCGCGTACAGCTGGACGTAGAGCACCTTCCCGACGATCCGGACACGTTGCCGACGCCCGCAAAGACCCCCCGCCTCGCGGCAAGCCTGCTGGACGTTCTCCATGCCCACGACGGGCTCGCGGATGTGACCCGGATGCCACAGGTCGTCGAGGCGGCCGACATCGACTCCGTCATCGACGAGCTGTGCGACGCGGAGCGCCGTCTGCCGATCGTCATGGCCACCGCCCCGAACGGGGCCGACTTCGACGTCTGGCTGGAGCAGATCCTGGACCCGCTGGTCCGTCCCCTGGCCGGCCTCGCCATCCTCTACGCCCTCGCGCCCGGGGCGGACAACCGCTTCAACCGGCTCATGGAGTACCACCGGGTGTACGGCGGTGGCATCCGGACCTTCCTTCCCGGTGTGGATCCGGCCTGGGCGGCCGACGGCCAGCGCCACCGCGTCATGTCGCACCGGGTCGTCGCCGAGAACCCGGCCCGGGCCCGCCGCCTGCTCGCCCAGCTTCCCCAGGGCCTCGCCACCCGGGCGCCACTGCCGCCCGAGCTGGACGCGGTACCCGTATTGCGCGCGCGTACCAAGGAGAGCTCGGGCAGCTCCGAGCTGGAGCGGCTGAGGGACGAGAACCAAGCCCTCTTCGAGATCCTCGAGGAAGCCGGGCGCGAGCAGCGGGTACGAGCCGACGAGATCAGGGACCTGAAGAACGAACTCCAGCGCGCCAGGAGCGACGAGATCACGCTGATCGCCGAGTACGACGAGCAGTACCGGGAACTGCACGAGACCCGGGTCCGGCTCGTCACCGTGCAGAAGCGCCTGCTCGCCCTCGGCGCCGCCGAAGCCGCGTACGCCCCGGACGACGGCGGTCCCGCTGTCCCCAAGTCCTTCGCGGAGATCCTGGAACGGATCGAGGAGATGCCTCGCGTGCACTTCACCGGAGCCAGGAAGATCACCCTGGAACTGGACGACCAGGCGTACGGTTCCTCCTGGGTTCGCATGGCCTGGGACGCTTTGCTGGCGCTTCGGGACTACGCCGACGTCTCGGTCGACGCCCTCGCCGACGGCGCGGCCTTCCGTGACTTCAAGCAGTGGTGCGAGGACGCTCCGGGCGGCAGGCACGCGATATCGCCCCGCAAGGTCGTGCGCGACGAGTCCAGGACGGTGAAGACGAACACCGTCTGGCGCAAGGAACGGACCTTCCCCGTCCCGGAACACGTGGATCCCGCCCGCCGGCTGTTCATGGGCGCGCACGTGAGGATCGGCGGCGGCAACACCGTCGCTCCACGCCTGCACTACCACGACGCGGCCCGCGCCGAGCACGGGATCTTCATCGGATACATCGGGCCGCACCTCACCAACACCCTCACCTGAGGTGCGGAGCGGGACTAAGGTCCTTCTCGGCACCGGCCTTCGGGCATATGCCGTTCCCGTGTCCACGGACTCATGGGAACGAGGAACGTACGTGAACCAGGAGTGCGCGTGAACGAGGACAGCGGCAACCCCGCCGAGTACCCGGAGTTCCGGCTGCGGCTGCCCGGCGGGGACGGCATCGGGCGGGCGGTCGGCGTCCTCCTCGACGCCGTCGGCACCAACGGGAGCCGCAAGTTCCTGGTCCGGGCCGGTTCGCCGGCCAGGGAGCACGTCATGCCGTCGTTCCCCAAGCACTTCAGCGGCACCTTCAGGCGGCGCGAGGAGCTGAGAGCCACCGGGGCCCTCGCGCCGTCCGACCGCTGGCCCGGCTGGCTGGAGCTGACCGCTGACGTCGAGTGCGGATCGCCGTCCGCCGCCGCCGAGATACTCGTCGGCGCCCCGCGCAACGGCTGGGAGGAGTGGCGCACCGAGGCGGGCACACCGCTGTCCGACTTCATGGAGGGCGTGCGTGCCGGGCCCAACCGGGCCTGGCTCGTGCGCGGTTCGAACGTGGCGGGCAGTGACCTCGTCCACCGGCTGTGGCTCCCCGAGGGCAGGGTCACGCTGTCGGCCTCACGGCTGCGCCAGGGAGTGGCGCAGGGGGCGAGCAAGGAGCGGCTGAGAGCGTTCGTCGAGGAGGACTACGGGACGACGGCGACCTACAACCAGAAGCTGGAGCTCGTCGACGAGCTGTACGCGTTCCTCTCCTGGATGAAGCCGGGCGACACGGTGTGTGGCATCTCCGGGGGCCGCCTGTACGTCGGTGAGATCACCGGAACGGTCGAGCAGACCGCCTCCGAAGGCGGCCGTTCCAACCTGCGCCGCCCCGTCGACTGGCAGAGCAGCGGGTACGCCTACGACGAGCTTCCCGAGGAACTCCAGCAGAAGCTCTCGGCGCAGCACGACGTCGTCGACCTCACCTCCGTGCAGGCCCTCATCGACGGACTCGGCCGTACCGACGAGGAGCTCGCCGACGAGGCCGTGTCCCGGGAACGCGACCCGAGCGAGACGGTCCCGGCCCTCGCGGCCCGGCGTGAGCTGGAGCTTCCCGAGCCGGGCCAGGCCCTCGCCGACGAACTGCTCGTCCACGACGTGGAGTGGCTGCGCGAGGTGAAGGACCTCCTCTGGGACGAACGGCAGCTGGTGCTGTACGGCCCGCCGGGCACGGGCAAGACCCACCTGGCCCTCAAACTCGCCGAGTTCCTCGGAGGCGGACCCGAACGGGTCAAGCTGGTGCAGTTCCACCCCTCGTACGCGTACGAGGACTTCTTCGAAGGGTTCCGCCCGAAGGAGGACCCCGACACCCGGGAGGTCGCCTTCCGGCTGACGGCGGGCCCGCTGCGGGAGCTCGCCGACCTCGCCTCCCGCGAGGGAAACCGCCACATCCCGCACTTCCTGATCATCGACGAGATCAACCGTGCGAATCTGGCCAAGGTCTTCGGAGAGCTCTACTTCCTCCTGGAGTACCGGAACAAGTCGGTCCGCCTGACTTACTCGGGCGACGACTTCGCCCTCCCGTCCAATCTCTTCGTCATCGGGACGATGAACACCGCCGACCGCTCCATCGCCCTCGTCGACGCGGCCATGCGACGGCGCTTCGCCTTCGTGGAGCTCTCGCCGCGTACTGAGCCCACCCAGGGGCTGCTGCGCCGCTGGCTCGCCGCCCAGGACCGTGGCCCCGAGCCGGCGGACCTGCTGGACGCGCTCAACTCCCGCATCGACGACCCCGATTTCCGTATCGGCCCCTCGTACCTGATGAAGAAGGCGGTCTACCGGGAAGGCGGCCTTGACCGCACCTGGCGCACCAAGATCCTTCCGCTCCTGGAGGAGCATCACTACGGAGAGGGAATCGACATCGCCAAGACCTACGGTCTCGAATCCCTTCGCGCGACCATCGCACCGGCTGCCGGCCCGGGTGAGCCCGACGCGTGACCGGCATCCAGCTCGTCGAACACGCCCCGCACACCACCCATGACCTGCCGGCGGCCATCGGCCGGGCACTCGCCGCCTCCCGGATCGTGGACGCGGCGCCCGACCCGTACCGGACCGGGGGATGGCGGCTGCGCGCGGGGAGCAAGGTCGGAGCCTTCGTGGTCAGGGCCCCGGGGGAGGACCCCGTCACCCTGAGAGTCACCCCGAAGGTGCCGATCGCCCATCTGTTCTTCCTCCTGGGGTACGCCCTGAACCCGCGGATCCACCAAGAGGGCACGGTGGAGGTGTCGGCGCACACGGAACTGGTTCCCTTCTTCGCCCAGACCTACGAGAGGGCGCAGGAGCGCGCCCTGAGGCAAGGAGTGCTGCAGGGGTACCGGCACACGGAAGAGGCGTCCCCTGTCCTTCGCGGTCGGCTCAGGGAGACCGACCAGGTGCGCCGTCACCACGGACGGCTCTTTCCCCTGGAAGTGGCCTATGACGAGTACACCACAGACATACCCGAGAACCGGCTGCTGCGGGCGGCGACCGAGCGGCTGCTGAGCCTGCCCCGCGTCCCGGCCGGAGTACGGCGGTCCCTCCAGCACCAACGGGCTCGGCTCATCGACGCCGAGCCCCTGCTGCGCGGCGCCGCTCCGCCCCGGTGGCGGCCGAGCCGCCTGAACCTCCGCTACCAGCCCGCGCTGCGGCTGGCGGAGACCGTCCTGCGCCGCGAGTCGCCCGAACACCTGCCGGGTGACGTCACCGTCGACGGATTCCTGCTCGACATGAACAAACTCTTCGAGGACTTCGTCTGCGTGGCCCTGCGTGAGGCCCTCACAGCGCATGGCGGACACTGCGCGCTCCAGGCCAAGGGAGTGCATCTCGACGCGGACGGGACCATCCGCATGAGGCCGGATCTCCTCCGGTACGGGGACGACGGCCGCCCGCTGAACGTGGCCGACGCCAAGTACAAGGCGCAGAAGCCCGATGGTTTTCCCGACGCCGACCTCTACCAGATGCTCGCCTACTGCACAGCGCTGGGTCTTCCCGAGGGACACCTGATCTACGCCAGGGGCGGCGCCCTTCACGCCTCCCACCGTGTCCGGAACGCGGGGATTGTCATCCACCAGCACGTCCTGGACCTGGAAGGGCCGCCGACGGAACTGCTCGGGGCGGTCCGGGACCTCGCCCGCCTGATGGCCAGGGGCGCGGAACCCGCATCCCCCTAAGATCGTTTCGGTCGCGCCGCACGCCACGAGGTAAGGAGCCCACCGTGCCCCAGCTCGCCTTCGCGAACAGCTTCTGGGAGAGCTACGACGTGCTGGAGAAGCCCGTCAAAGCCGGAGTGCGCAAGGCGATGGCCAAGTTCCAGCAGCTCACTGTCGCGGAACTGCACGCCGACAAGGGGCTTCACCTGGAGTCGGTGGACAAGGCGCGCGATCCACGGATGAGGACCATCCGGATCAACGACTTCTGGCGGGGAGTGGTCCTCGCCCCGGACGACGGCAGCGACGTCTTCCTCCTCGTCAACGTCGTGCCGCACGACGACGCCTACAGCTGGGCGGCCAAGCGGCTCTACACGGTCAACACCGCCACCCGCGGCCTGGAGGTCCGCAACGTCGTCGCCATCGAGCAACTGACGCCGGCCCTGGAGCGGGCGGCGGCTGCGGCCCCCGTCCTGCTCTTCGCCTCCCACTCGGACACCGTGCTGCGGGAACTCGGTATCGATGCCCAGGTGTTGCGTGCCGTGCGCACGATCACGGATCAGGCACAGCTGGACGCGTTCGGCACCCTGCTTCCCGAGGACCAGTTCGAAGTCCTCCAGTTCCTCGCGGAGGGTTTCAGCCCGGAAGAGGTCTACCGCGACGTCGTCACCGCACGGCGGCCCGCCGAAGTTCCTGAGAACCCCGCGGACGACCTCGCGTCGGCGATCCTCCGCACCAGAGGCCGCATTACGCTCGTAACCGGGCCGGACGAGCTGGCCGAGATCCTGGAGAAGCCCTTCGCCGCTTGGCGGATCTTCCTCCACCCTTCCCAGCGGCGCGTCGCCTACCGCGTGTCCTACGGCGGACCGGCCCAGGTGACCGGAGGCCCGGGCACAGGCAAGACCGTTGTCGCCCTGCATCGTGTCAAGCACCTGCTGTCCCGCTCCGAGGACAGCCGGGTCCTGCTCACCACGTACACCAACGCGCTCGCGGCGAGCCTGCGCGAGAATCTCGCGCTGCTGCTCGACGGCGATGAGGCGCAGCTTGGCAGGGTCGACGTGACGACGGTGAACGCCTACGCGCATCGAGTCCTTCATGCAGCCGGCGGCCGGACGCCGTCCCTCGTCGGAGACCGTGAGGAGCGGCAGGTCTGGCAGCGGGTCGGCAAACGTCTCGGCCTTCCGTGGCCGGAGCGGTTCCTCGCCCAGGAATATCGCCACGTCGTACTCGCCCAGGACATCGGCACGCTCGACGCCTACCGGGGCGCGGCGCGCAAAGGACGCGGCTCGGCGCTGCCCGTAGCCCAGCGAGAGCGGGTCTGGGAGGCGATCGAACTCTTCCGGTCCGAACTCTTCGCCCGAGGCGGCCGCACCCACCTCGAAGTCTGCGCCGAGGCGGCACGGCTACTGGCGGCGCGACACGCCTCGGACGGTCATGACTACCACCACGTGGTCGTCGACGAGGCGCAGGACCTGCATCCGGCCCAGTGGCGTGTACTGAGGGCCGCTGTACGGCGCGGACCCGATGACCTCTTCATCACCGGTGACCCCCATCAGCGGATCTACGACTCCCGGGTCAGCCTGAGCTCACTGGGGATCGGGGTGACAGGCCGGAGCAGTCGGCTGAGGGTCAACTACCGCAGCACGGAGGAGATCCTGAGCTGGTCCACCGGCATCCTGAACGACGTGGCTGTCGAGGATCTCGGCGGGGACGGTGTGGACACCCTCCTCGGCTACCGTTCCCTCCTCCGTGGAGGCCGGCCTCATGTCATAGGACACGCCACCGAACAGGCTGAGGCGGACGCGATCGTCGAGCGGATCGAGGAGTGGATCGGCCAGGGCATGCGTGCCGAGGAGATCGGGGTGTGTGCCCGGTTCCACCTGCTCCTGGACAAGGTGTACGACAGGCTCGCGGCTCGGGGCATTCCCGTGGTCCGGGTCAAGGAGGCGCCGGGGGCGGGAGCGGCAGGAGTGCGCCTTGCGACGATGCACGCGATGAAAGGGCTGGAGTTCCGGGGCGTCGGTGTACTCGGCGTCTCCGACGGCGCGCTTCCCTTCGCCCGCGAGGTCACCGCGGCGGCGACGGACAGACTGCAGCACGCGACCGATCTGCTGCGCGAGCGGTGCCTGCTCTTCGTTGCCTGCACACGGGCCCGAGAAGCGCTGCACGTGTCCTGGAGCGGAAAGCCCAGCCCGTTCGTTCCCCTGGCCGCCGAACTCACCTGACCGGTCGGCCTGTCACTCGCCTGAGTCGCCCGCATGGGGGACGAGGGCGCCGCTGGTCAGTCCGTCCCTGGCCAGAGAGGCCGTCCTCTGCCCCAGTTCCGCCAGCTTCGTCACGCGCTCCTCGAACTCCTGGAGTGTGCGGAAGACCGCTCCGTAGCGACGCTGGTCGGCGACCGCCATCTGCGGGATGCGTGCCGCTCGCGCGTCCACCCGATGCGTACCGCTGGCGCTGGTCGAGCGACGGACATTTGACACGCTCTGAAGAAAGCCGCGCAGGTAGTCCGTATCGAGTTGAGGACTCGTCGAATGGGGACCGCTGGCATCCGTCTCGATCAGACCCGCCCGGGACAGTTCAGCGAGGCTGACCGTGGCCGTGTCCAGAGAGTCCTCTCCTGCCCCCTCTCGCAGAGCGGGCAGGAGGGCACCCAGCGCATGGAGTTGCTGCTCGATCTGTTCGCGCAGGGACTGGTACTCCGCTCGGAAGTCATGGGCGGAACGGTGGACGTGATGGCCCGGAGTGAGATCGACGGTCTCGTCGAGAAGGTCGATGAGGGGGACGTCGACGATCTGGTCACCGATGGGTTCCAGTGGTCCGTCCGGCTCGTTGCCCGTCAGGTCGATCATGCGCACGTGCGACGGAGCCGCGTCGTCCGGCTTTGGGCGGCGGAGGGTCCAGAGCAGTACGGGGACGGAGTGCGAGGAGGCGACTCCGCCAGGCAGTGCGACGACCTGGACGAGGATTCCCCGCCGCACGAGCTCTGCCCGGATCCGGCGCCCCGCCTTGCGGTAGGCCGTGGAGGCCGGCATGACGATCACCGTGCGACCCCCGGGGGCGGTGTGGGCGTAGCAGTGTTGGAGCCAGGCCAGTTCCCCCTCGGCCTTGGAGGGCGTACCGAGCTCCCAACGCGCGTCGAGGAGCAGCTCCTCACGCCCCCAGTCGGGGCCGGAGGCAGGCGGTTCGCAGACGACGAGATCGGCGCGGAGCGAGGGCCAGGCATCCGCCCGCAGTGAGTCACCCGCTTGGATCACCGCATCGGTTCGGCCGGTCAACTCGGCTCGAAGGCCGGCGAATCGCGCTGCTGCGGGGTTGATCTCCTGCCCGCGAACGACCGTACCGTCGGCGTCTCCCACGGCCATGAGAAGGACCCCGATACCGCAGGCTGGGTCGAAGACGGTAGCGCCATCAGTGACCCGGCCCGCGAAGTGGACAACCGCCCGGGTGACCCGTGCGGAGGACACCTGGTCAGAGCCTCTGCGGCGGGCCGAGTCCTGGAAGCGCTCGACAAGTCCGTCGACCGCGTGGGCCGTGGAGGCGTTCTTTGCCAACGAGGTGACGAGCGCGGCTGCCGCGGAATCGAGACCGGACGGATTTCCCGTCGAGAGGAACTCGGCGACCGAAGCCAGGCCGCCGATCATGTCATCGCCGAACGACGCGCGGAGCGCCTGCCAGAGCCGGACCTCGTCGGAGACGTCGTGGCTCTTCCGCTGGGTTGCCAGCCATGTCCGTACGTCGGCAAGGGAGAACAGCGGCGTGCCCGGACTGCCTCCCGCCGGGGCGGGGAAGTCCGTGTGGCGGCGCCTCCAATTCGACACGGCAGCTCGCGTAACGCCTGCGATGCGTGCGATCTCGGCCCCGGTGATCAAAGGGTCTGCTGCACCCGCTTCATCCCTCATGAGTCAACCGTACACGCCGCTACAGACGCGAGTTAAATAGTGAGCGTTGACGACGTCAACGTATTTTGAGGGGAGTCATCTTCTTCCCTTACGGAGGGCAAGCGAGGGATCGGTCAGACCTTGATCACAGTGACGCGTCCACCGCACAGGGTGATGAGGTCCTCGGGGTCGGACGTGAGGATCGTGGTCGGCCCCGGAGCCGCCAGGGCGGTGGCGGCGAGCATGGCGTCGATGGCGTACTTGTGGCCGTGCAGGCCGGCGTCGGCGAGGAGGGCGGCGGCGTGACGGGCGATCGGTTCGGTGATCGGCTCCACGACGAGACGGGAGAGAGTCCACTCCAGGGCCGGGCGGTTGATGCGGGGGTGGACCACCTCGACGAGGGTGGCCGCCGAGGTGATCACGCGCAGGTCGTCGGCGCGGGCCAGGGCGAGCCAGGTGGTGACCGTGCGGTCGCGCAGGACGGCCTTCGCCAGCCCTTCGCTGTCGAGGACGAGGGTGCCGCCAGGGACCGCGGGGGAGCCGGTCACGCTGCGTTCGCCCCATGCTGGTTCTGCTCGCGACGGGCTTCGGTGAGCTGGTCGCGCAGGGACTGGATCTCGTCGTCGGTGACGGGGCCGTGCTCGGCCTCGGCGACGGTGATGAGTTCGTTGAGGTTGTCGCGTTCGATCTGGCGGGCGACGGCGGCGGCCACGTAGGCGGAAAGGCCGGAGGGGCCGCTGCGGGCCTTGGCGGCTTCGGCGATGTCGCGCGGCATGGTGATCGAGTACTTCCCGGTGGGCTCGCTCATGCTACTTATCCTACCCTTCATCCTCCTGACAGGGCTTTCTTGGCTGGCATGGGACCCACAGGCGGCACGTTGATCTGGAGAGAGGCGGTGGTCGTCATGCGGAGTTCGGCAGGCCAGGTGCGAAATGCACCCGGACGGCGTGGGTCGAGGGTGGTGAAGCCCTGGCGGGGGCCAGCGGCCGGCGATGGAGTGGATGTCAGGGCTCTGGCCGACGAGCTCGGGGCCTCGTTGGTCCGAGCCGTCAGGGAAGCCGCCGCTGACGACTTCGGCCGGGTGAGGAGCGGGCGCGGTGTGACCACCATCAGCTGGTACGCCTTCGCTCTCGAATACTGGAGGTGCGCTGGGGCGGGTTCCCACGAAGATCCGGAACGAGACCAACGACGCCCTCTGTTCCAACACCGGGGGGCTTGACCCCCTGTTCTCGGACACCCGAGGCACTTGGATCCTGATGGCCCAGAAGAACAGATGACCCGTGGTCATGACCCGACGCCGCCACTCACGCCTCGGACAGCGCAGCCCGATCCCTGCGAGGCAGCGTCCGGAACGACATCAGCCACGTTGGCGCCGGCCGCATGACTCGTGTCCAGGATGCAGGGTCAAGGCCCATCCGTGCTTGCCCCTTCCGCCAGGACTCCCGGGCCCGCGCCTGTTCGGTGAGAGCCGTACCGTCAAGTCCACGACAGTCTGGAAGACGGGCGACACGACCGACTGACCCGACCACGCTGTCCGACGGCCTCAGGCACTCACGCCCACGCCCCGGCCCGGTCCGCGGTCTCGCCGGGGACCAGGCCGGCGCATGGCCCGGTTACGCTGCTCGCGGGCGTGTACGGCGTGGGTGCAAAGTCCCAGAGAAGTCCCACGAAGCGTCGCCACGCCTCCTGATGCTGCGCATTGACGCAGGTCGGAAAGATTTCTTCAGCCGTTGCCTGGCGACCTTTCAGATGTCCCGGAAAAGACTCGGCAGCCCTGTGAGCTGCGCGGACTCGCGATGCAAGGTACCTGACCTGGGGAAACAGTCTTTCCCTTCTTTCACCCTCGTACCGCTTGATGCCGCCGAAAGTCCCAGGAAAGTCCCAGAGGGCTCCCCCGCGCGAGCGGCGAACGTGGGGGCAGAGGCAGATGTGCCGGCACGTGGGGCGGAGTGGAGCGTCGGGGCCTGGAAGGACGGCGGTCAGGATGGTCCCTCCGTGCCCGTTGAAACGCCGCGCTCTGTCCCCCACGCCCCCGGGCGCCTCCTTCAGCTGCGGGTCCCCTCACCTTCGCCCACGGCGACCTCCAAGTCGCCGCTGAGTCGCCCACCGCGTCGGATACGGCAGTGCGGCCGCCCTGCGTTGACGCGCCGGAGATCGAAGCCGAGCCCGTCGTAGACGACCGCGAGGTCATCGGGGAGATCGAAAGCCAGTCCGTACTGCCCGGCGACATCGGACCCGACATCGCTGAGGACGCCGAAGAGGAGGTCGTGCTTCGCGGCGGGGGAGAGCGACTCGTCCGGGACCTGAGGTGACACGGCGACCAGGTGGGCGCCGCGCGCGGTGATGGCCTCGTGACGCCGCTGAAGAGACCGCAGGGCGATGTTGCGGTACGGGCACCAGAGCGGATTCGTCACGAAGTCGGGCGCAGTTCTCCCGCGACCGGGCGGCCGCCCCCATTGCGCCGTGCCGTGCCGTCAGTCGAAGCGGAGGTCGGCGAGCCCCCGTTCGAGGGCGGCTACATCGTCCTCGGGCCCACCGCCGGCCGGACGCGTTTCCATGAGTGCGGCGAGTTCGGCGCCCGCCCTGCGCACGCGGCCGGGCAGTGCGTCGGTGTAGGCGTCCCCGCCCGAACCCCAGTCCTCCGAGGCCGCGAAGACGGCGGTGGGGACCACGACGGCGCGCAGGTAGGCGAAGAGGGGGCGCACGGCGTGTTCGAGGACGAGCGAGTGCCGGGCCGTACCGCCCGTCGCCGCGATCAGCACGGGCTTGCCCGTGAGGACGTCCGGGTCGATCACGTCGAAGAACGACTTGAACAGTCCGCTGTAGGAGGCGGCGAACACGGGGGTCACGACCGCCAGGCCGTCTGCGTTCGTCACCGTGTCGATCGCGGCGGAGAGCCGCGGCGGCGGGAAGCCCGTGACGAGGTGGCTCGCTATGTCGCCGGCCAGTTCCCGCAGCTCCACGACCTCGGTCGACAGGAGGTGGTCCCGGGCGGCCAGCTCGTCGGTGACCGACTGGGCCAGCCGGTCACCGAGCAGGCGGGTGGACGAAGGAGTGCTCAGACCTGCGGAGACGACGGTCAGTCTCACGGGACCGGCACCTCCCGAGCGGCGCGGAGCGACGCGTGCGTGGGAGCGTCGGGGACGTCCGACGGCCGCCCTCGCGCGAACTCCTTCCGCAGTACGGGCACGACCTCCTCGCCCAGGATGTCGAGCTGCTCCAGGACGGTCTTGAGGGGCAGTCCGGCGTGGTCCATCAGGAACAGCTGGCGCTGGTAGTCGCCGACGGTCTCCCGGAAGGCGAGGGTGCGCTCGATGACCTGCTGCGGGGAGCCGACGGTCAGCGGGGTCTGCTCGGTGAAGTCCTCCAGGGAGGGGCCGTGGCCGTAGACGGGCGCGTTGTCGAAGTAGGGGCGGAACTCCCGTACCGCGTCCTGCGAGTTCTTCCGCATGAACACCTGGCCGCCGAGACCGACGACGGCGTCCTCCGGACGTCCGTGGCCGTGGTGGGCGTACCTGCGGCGGTAGAGCTGGACCATCCGCCGGGTGTGGTCGGCCGGCCAGAAGATGTTGTTGTGGAAGAAGCCGTCTCCGTAGAAGGCGGCCTGCTCGGCGATCTCCGGGGAGCGGATGGAGCCGTGCCAGACGAACGGCGGGACACCGTCCAGCGGCCGGGGCGTCGAGGTGAAGGCCTGGAGCGGCGTCCTGAACGTGCCCTCCCAGTCGACGACGTCCTCGCGCCACAGCCGGCGCAGCAGGGCGTAGTTCTCCTTGGCGAGGTCGATGCCCCGGCGGATGTCCTTTCCGAACCACGGGTAGACCGGGCCCGTGTTGCCGCGTCCCAGCATCACGTCGACCCGGCCGTCGGCCAGGTGCTGGAGCATCGCGTAGTCCTCGGCGATCTTCACCGGGTCGTTGGTGGTGATCAGCGTGGTGGCGGTGGAGAGGATCAGGTGCTCGGTACGGGCCGCGATGTAGCCGAGCATCGTGGTCGGGGAGGACGGGACGAACGGCGGGTTGTGGTGCTCCCCGGTCGCGAAGACGTCGAGGCCGACCTCCTCGGCCTTAAGGGCGATGGCGACCATCGCCTTGATGCGCTCACGTTCGGTCGGTGTGCGCCCGCCAGTGGGGTCGGGGGTCACGTCCCCGACGGTGAAGACGCCGAACTGCATGGGATCTCTGCCTTTCAGAACGCGTCCGGCTCTCTCGCGGAGAGCCGGGAGGGCCGCGTGGCGGTGCCGGGCCGGGGCGCGGCCCGTCGGCGGTGCGGGATTACTTCGCCAGGAAGGCGAGGAGGGCGGTGTTGACCTCGTCCGCGTGGGTCCACAGCAGTCCGTGCGGGGCGCCCTCGATCTCGACGTAGTCGGCGGAGGGGAGTGCCTTGCGGAAGGGGCGTGCGGTGCCCTCGGCGGGCAGGATGCGGTCGGCGGTGCCGTGCAGGATCAGCGCGGGGACGTCGACGGCGGGGATGTCGGCGCGGAAGTCGGTGTACCAGGTCGACGGTGCGGCCGACGCGGCGACGGAACCACCGCCGGCCGCCGTGTTCCAGCTGTTCCGGACGGCTTCCTCGCTGATGCGGGAGCCCAGGTTCTCGTCGAGGTTGTAGAAGTCGTGGAAGAAGGCGGTGTAGTAGGCGTAGCGGTCGGCCTTGACCGCGGCGACGACTCCGTCGAAGAACTCCTTCGGGGCCACGCCGTCGGGGTTGTCGTCGTTCTTGAGCAGGCAGGGTTCGAGCGAGGCCAGGAAGGCGGCCTTGGCGACCCGGCCGGTGCCGTACGTGGACACGTACCGGGCGACCTCGCCGGTGCCCATGGAGAAGCCGACCAGGGCGGCGCCGTTCAGGTCGAGGGTCTCCATGACGGTGTTCAGGTCGGCGGCGAAGGTGTCGTAGTCGTATCCGGTGGCCGACTGGGAGGACCGCCCGAAGCCGCGGCGGTCGTACGTGATGACGCGGTAGCCGGCGTCCAGCAGCGTCGCGGTCTGGCGCTCCCACGAGCGGCCGTCGAGCGGAAAGCCGTGGATGAGGACGACCGGCTGCCCGGTGCCCTGGTCCTCGAAGTACAGCTCGACGGGGTGGGCGGTGTCCTGGCCCGCGGTGATGTACGGCATGAGGTGTCTCCTTGGTACGCGGTGGTAGGTCCACGCCGCCCTGCGGCACGGACTCCCTCACGCTATGGCCGGTCACACACCCTTCGTTGCCCCGTGACGCACGACGACTTGCCCAAGGGTGCAGCGTCACCGCACGGTACGGAAGGGCGTCCCGGCCGGCCTCCCGCGAAGGGCGGCCCGCGCCGCACGGCACCCGACGGGCACCACGTACGCGCGCGGCGAGTGGGCCGTTCCTGCCTGTGGTTCTGCCTGGAGACGGAGAGGGCTCGCTGGTTGGCTGTGGGTACGGACAGGTTCCGGGACCCGCCTAGCGGGTCCCGGTCGCGCTCGACGCAGCCCGCCGCCCTTCACGTTCCCAGGGACCACGCCGGTGTCCCGTCCGCCGCGCCCCAGAGCCGCCTTCCCTCCGACCGGAGAACAACTTGAGCCTGCCGACCACTGCCTCCGTGACCGACCCCGACGAAGTCGCTCACGGGAACGAGACGGTGAGCAGAACGCCGATGCCGACGAGGATCACACCATTCGGCGCAGGACCGTTCCACGGCCGCATCGTCACCGATCGTCTCGGACACCTCCGGATCACGACCCTGAAGGCCGACGCTGAGGGGGCCGGCCGCACCTCGGCCCTGATGGCGAGTGCCCCCGACGCGCAGATGACCGTGCTCGTACAGGTGTCCGGCACCGCCGTCCTCGTCCAGGACGGCCGGGCGGTCGAACTGGACGAGGGCGACATGGTGATCCCGGACCCGGCGCGCCCGTACTCCCTTGAGTACCCGCGGCGGTCCACCACGCACGTCTTCCGGTTCCCTCATCGTCTTCTGGGCGGGGTGGACAGCGACGTCCGGCGGATCGCCGGACACATCATCGGCACCGAGGACGGTGTGGCCGCCGTGCTGTTCCCGTTCCTGACCGCCCTGGCGTCCACGTCGTCCGACGACCTCGCGCCCGCCGTCGCGGACAGGCTCGCCGGCAATGCCGTCGATCTGCTCGGAACACTCGTCGCAGAGCGGACCCGCCGGTGCGGCACGGAGGCCGAAACCCGTGGCTACCTGATGACGCGCGTCCTCGAGCACATCGACCGGAACCTGGGCGACCCCGATCTGGCACCCGCACGCATCGCTCAGGAGCACCAGGTCTCGGTCCGGTACCTGTACCGGCTGTTCGAGCGTGAGGGCACCACGATCAGCCGTCGCATCCGGCAGCGGCGCCTGGAGGAGGCGGGCCGTGAACTGGCCCGCCGTGCCAGGGTCGCCCCCACCGTGGCCGCCGTGGCCCGGCGGTGGGGCTTCGTCAGCCCTGCTCATTTCAGCCGCGCGTTCCGGGAGGCGTACGGCGTCTCCCCCGGTGAATGGCGTCGTCTGCGCACCTCCCCGGAGACATCCGGGTCACAGGCCGACGGCCTGGTGTCCGGAGGATGAGTCGTCCGCACGGCGCAGCGGGCACGTCCCGACTCCCCGGGGCGCAGTCGTCGCGTGGCGGTCGGGTAGACGACGGGACGATGCTGCGGGCCGGGGGACCGCCGAATGGTACGGGTCGTCAGGGCGTGCCGGGTCCGTCGAGCCGTTCACGAGCCTCGGTGAGCCGGCCCGGGTCGGCCGTCTCACCGAGGGCGAGGCATCGGGAGAAGGCGTCGCGGGCCTCGGCCCCCTTCCCCGCTGCCAGCAGGCTGTCGCCGAGGTGGACCAGGGCGCGGCTCTCCATCGCGGCGTTGCCGCTGTCGCGGCAGAGTTCCACGGCCACCACCAAGTGCTCGACGGCCTCGGCCCAGTTCTCCAGACGGGCGTGGGCGCCGCCGATGAGCATGCGCAGGTTCATGCGGGTGAAGTCGGCGATGTGCGGTTCGACCCGGTCACCGACCTGGTCGAGGAAGGCGAGCGTGAGTTGGATCTCCTCGACCGCCTCCGCGTGCCGCCCCCCGTCCACGAGGATCTGGTTGCGCTCGACCCGGGACTGGAGTGCGCCGTCGAGGTCACCGGCGGCCTCGAAGAACGTGGCTGCCTCACGGTTGTGACGGGCCGCCGCACCGTGGTCGCCGAGCAGCCGGTGGGCCCAGGCGGAGTAGCTGTTGGCCCAGCCTTGCTGAGCGCGGTCGCCGGCGCGCTCGGCCGCCGCGAGGGCCTGGGCCGAGCGGGCGAGGCTGTCGTGGTGGCGGCCTTCGCAGACGAGGAGGGCCCAGGCGTGGTAGTTGAGCTGGGTGGCTTCCAGGAGGGGGTCGTCGAGTGCTTGGGCGGAGCGGGCGGCGGTGGCGAAGACCTCGGGCCAGTGTCCCCAGAAGATCCACTGGTCGGAGAACCAGTGCAGGGCCTCGGCGACCTCCACGACCCTCGCGTGGTCGCCCGCGGCGGCGGCCGCCCGCAGGGCGGCCAGCCAGTTGTCCCCTTCGGCCTGGAGCCACCGGCGTGCGTGTTCGGCGGTGGACAGGTCGACGGTGCCCTGCCAGGTGGCGGGCGGAGCACCGTGGTCGGGTTCGTACCAGCGGCCGGCCGTCACGGTGGTCTCCAGCAGCCAGCGGTGCAACGCCGACCGGGCCGCCTCGGCCGCTCCGGCCGGCTCCTCGGCCCGTAGCCGGCCGCGCGCGTACAGGCGCATCAGGTCGTGGAACCGGTAGCGGTCCCGGTCGGTACCGAGGAGGCCGGCCTCGACGAGTTCTTCCAGGGTGTCCTCGGCTT
The DNA here is from genome assembly GCF_000716625.1 of Streptomyces bikiniensis. Lineage (NCBI taxonomy): Bacteria > Bacillati > Actinomycetota > Actinomycetes > Kitasatosporales > Streptomycetaceae > Streptomyces > Streptomyces bikiniensis. The sequence continues at coordinate 228,254 of NZ_JNXJ01000001.1, forward strand.
CGTACAGCGGCTGTCCGGTCAGCTGCGCCGCGCCGGCCGGGCCGGCGTCGGCGCCGTCCACGAGGGACAGGAGCCGGAACATGCGGCCCGCGGCGGGGGTGAGCTGGCGGTAGGACAGGTGGAAGGCGGACGACAGCCGCAGGTCGCCGGCGGTCAGCGCGTCCAGTCGGCGCTCCTCCACGGCGAGGCGGTCGGCGAGGCGGCGCACAGTCCAGCCGGTGCGGGTGGCGAGCCAGTTGCCGGCGACCCGCAGGGCCAGCGGCAGGTGTCCGCAGTGATCTGCCACCTCGGCCAGCGCGCCCGGATCCGCGTCCGCGCGCTCCCGTCCCACCAGGGCGGTCAGAAAGTCCGAGGACTCGGCCGCGGAGAGTTCGCCGAGCGCCAGGCGGTGGACGCTCTCCAGCCCGGTGAGCATCCTCCGGCTCGTGACCACGGCCATCGTCGCGCCCGTACCGGGCAGCAGGGGCCGGACCTGCGCCTCGTCACGCGCGTTGTCCAGCACCAGCAGGCAGCGCCGCTCGGCCAGCGTCCGGCGGCACAGCTGCTCGTGTCCCTGCGGGCCGGCCATGGCGACATCCCGGTCGGCCACCCCCAGGGCCTTCAGGACCCGCAGCAGGAGCTCGGGCGGACCGGGCGGGTCCTCCTCGGTACCCCGCAGATCGAACATCAGCTGGCCGTCCGGAAAACGTCGGGCCAGCTGATGGGCTGCTCGCAGCGCCAGGGTCGTCTTGCCCGCGCCCGGCGGCCCGGACACCGCCACCGCCACCGGTATCCGCCCCGTCTCCTGCCCGGCCAGCGCGGTCAGCCGAGCCAGTTCCGCCTCACGGCCGACGAAGTCGTCGATGCCGCGAGGGAACGACGCCAGTCCCGCCGGATGCGGGCGGGGACGGCGGCCGACCCGGGCCGTGGCCAGCAACCGCTCCCGTTCCGTCTCGCTCAGCCCCAGCCCGTCCGCGAGCGCGGCCACCGTCCTGCGCTGGGGGGCGGACACCCGCCCCCGCTCCAGGTCCCCGATCGCGCGGACGCTCACCCCCGACGCCTCCGCCAACGCCTCCAGCGTCAGCGACGCCTCCAGACGCAAGCGCCGCAACACCGCCCCGAACCCCAGACCCGTTTCCGCCACCCGCTCGTCCCTCCCGTGCCTCCGGCCCGCATGAAGGGAACATTTTGCCCGGGAGCGAAGGCTCCAGGACATTCGGGTCCGACGAAGTCCCCGACGGCGCGGTCTTACGCGAGGGAGAACTCAGCCGGCGCTCCGGAGAGCTTCGGCGAGACCGGCCCGGGAGGCCACTCCCAGCTTCGGGAAGATCCGGTACAGGTGTCCGCCGACGGTGCGGGGGGACATTCCCAGCGCGGTACCGATGTCCTTGTTGGCCCATCCCTTCGCCGCGAGCTCGGCGATCCGGAACTCGTGGGCGGTGAGGGCGGCGGCACCGGGCACGTCCGACCACCGGCCCGCGGGGGTGTAGCCGGCCGCGCGCAGTTCCTCGGCCGCTCTGCGGGACCAGGGCTCCGTACCGAGACGGGCGAAGAGCGCCTGAGCGGCGAGGAGCTGTTCCACCGCCTCCGCGGGCTTGCGCCGTCGGCGCAGCCAGGCACCGTGGGCCAGCCGCACACGGGCCAGCTCGAACGGCCACCGGTCGCTCCCCGGTACGGCGTAGGCCGCCGCGCAGGCCTGCCCGAAGCGCGTCTCGTCGGCGGCGATCGCCTCCGCCGCCGCCAGGACGAAGGCGTGGTAGGGACCGATGGTCGCCATGCTCGCCGCGCGGCCGGCCTCGACGTGCCGCAGGGCCCGGTCGCGCCGCCCGGTGCGGACCGCGGCCTCCACCAGGGTGAGGAAGGAACGCTGGAACTGCACGGCCTCCTGCGGGAGGCTTCCCGCGGGCGTGATCGAATGCGCGAGCTCGTAGGCCGTTTCGAAGTCTCCTCGGCCGAGTGCGCTCCAGGCGCGTGCCCCGGTGATCTGCTGCTGGACGAAACGGGGTGCCTGCCCGTCGGCCCAGGGGCCCAGGGAGCGTTCCACCGACGACAGGGCGGCTTCGTCGCAGCGTCCACCGTGCACCCAGACGGCGAGCGTCCGGAACGAAAGCAGGTTGAGCGTCATGCCGTGCGCTTCCGACGACGCCCTGCCCTGTTCCGCGAGGGTCAGGCAGTGGTCCCAGCGGCCGCGGACGACGCCGTCGGAGATCCGGCACATGTCCACGAAGGCCGAGGTGACGAAGGGTGCCCGGTCCGCTATCCGACTCCAGAGCTCTTCGAACTCGCCGAAGGATTCGACGGCGGTGGCGCTCCAGAGCAGGTGCCAGGCGGCCTCGTCCTCGGCGTCGGCCGGGAGGCTGGCGACGGCGGCCCGGAGACGGTCGGCCCCGTGCCGAGCCGTACGGGCCGGGTCCCGCCACAGGTCGGCGCAGAGCCGGGTGAGCTCCGACGCCCGGCCGAGTTCCGCCGCGGCGTCGTCCCAGAGCTCCGGTGCCCCGGCGTACGGGGCGAGGAAGGCGACCTGGAACAGCAGTCCCTCCCGCAGCGCCGTCGTCGAGGGGGTGTCCGGCAGCGTGGCCAGTGTCCTCAGCGCGCGCGGGTACAGCGCGAGCGGGGTCCGGAAGTCGCCGCTGAGGTTCTGCCGCAGGTAGGACAGCGTGTGGGTGTGGAGCACCTGATGGAAGGGGGCCAGGCCGTCACGGTCGACGCCGTCGATCACCCTGGCCGCCAGGTCGGTCAGCCCTCCCCGGGTCGCGGCCGCCGCGGCCTCGGTCAGCCTGCGGTAACGCTCCGCCGGTTCGGTGCTCAACTCGGCGGCCCGGGCCAGCATGGTGGCCGCTTCGGGGTCCCCGCCCCGGCGGACGGTACGCCGGGCGGCTTCGTCGAGCGCGGACGCGATGGAGTCGTCAGGACCCGCCACCGAGTCGGCCAGGTGGATGACGTGGTGGTCGTCGTCGGGAGACAGGACCTCGGCGAGGGCGCCGTGCGCGCGCCGGAGGTCCTCGGGAGAGGTGCTGTCGATCAGTGCCGCGCGGACCAGCGGATGCCGGAACGTCAGGGTGCCCGGCACCCGGCCCTCCGCGACGAGACCACTGGTCAGGACGGCGTCCCAGTCCTCCGCCGTGGCGTGCCGACCGCCGGAGGCGAGCGCCGCCAGGACGAGAGCGCGCGAACGGCCGGTGGAACCCGCCAGGGCGGTGATGAGCAGAATCCGGCGCGCCGCGGGCGTCAGCGAACGCAGTTGCGCGCCGAAGACGCGCTCCAGCCTTTCGGGCAGCGGGACCTGTGACGGCTCGGGGGGAATGCCCGCGCTGTAGAGGGGGGCCAGCTCGACGAGGGCCAGGGGGTGGCCCGCGGCGTCCTGGAGTACGCGTCGCCGGGTGCTCGGCGACAGCTCCGGGTGGCGCTGCCGCAGGAGGCGGAGCGCGTCGGCGTCGGTGAGCGGCCCGAGGCGCAGGACGTGTGCCCCGTCCATCACGGGATGATCGGGGCGCGCGGCGCACAGCACCGTCATCCTGAGCCGCTCCGTCCTGCGCTGGACGAATCCGAGGACCCCCGCGCTGGAGGCGTCGATCCACTGGACGTCGTCCACGACGAGCAGCAGGGGCCGGTCCAGTGCCGCGGCTTCGAGCAGGCCGAGCACGCCCGACGACAGGATCAGCGTGCTCGGTGGATCCCCGCCGGCGAGCTCCAGCGCTTTGCTCAGGGCGTCCCGCTGGGCCGGCGGCAGGGCGGCCTCGAACGACCGCAGGGGAAGCAGTAGTTGCCGCAGTCCGGCGAAGGCGAGCGGGGATTCCGCCTCCGTGCCCGTCACGCGTACGACGCGTGTCCCGTGCTCGTCGGCGAAGGCCGCCGCCCGTTCCAGCAGGGCGGTCTTGCCGATGCCCGCCTGGCCCGATACCCACAGGGCCCGCCCTCCGCCCGAGACCATCGCCTCGCGCAGAACGGCCCAGGGGGCGTCTCGTCCCACCAGTTCGGCGGCGGACGGGGCTGGTGTTTCGATCGTACGGCCGGGCATCGCCTCGTCCTTCCCTGATGGACACCGTCACGGGAGCGGCGGGCGCTGTCGGTTCTCACGTCCGACCTCCGTGTCGGACCACGGTATGCCGGATGTGACAGCTGATCAGGGACGGTGCAGGGAGAGGCAGAGGCCGTGCAGGGACAGACCGGGACCCGCATGCGTCCGGCGCCGCCCGGCGGGCGGCACTCCGGTCTCGGCGGCAGTCCGTTCGGCCGGTCCGCACCTTCACGGACCGGCCGAAAGGCGGGTGGGCGGGGTTCAGGCGGAGGCATCGTCTCCGGTGCCGACGTGGCGGCGTACGAAGGCGAGCGCGGTGTCGGCGACCTCACGCCAGCCGCTGTCGATCGTCAGGGCGTGGCCCCGGCCGGGGATCTCGACGATCTCGGTGACAGCCGACTCGTTGCGCACCTGCTTCTTGTAGGAGGCATGGGCGATGGCCCACGGGACGGTGTGGTCCTTCTCGCCCGAGATGATCAGGAGCGGGCCCCGGTCGGCCGCGAGCGTGTCGACTTTGACCTCCGTCCACGGGTTGATGTTCGCCGCCGCGGCCTGGAAAAGCGGTTCGCCGGGAGCCGGTACGGCGAAGGTCTCGTACAGCTCCCGGGCCTCGGACTCGGTGACGGCGTTGGCGAACGAGTACCGGAACTGCTCGTACGTGAGGGGCACGGCCCGGTGGTAGTTGGCCGGGTTGCCGAGGACGGCGCTCGCCGCCCGCAGCGAGGACAGCGGCAGCGGCAGCACCCCCCGGAACGGTGCCGGGTCGATCGCCACCGAGGCCCTGGACAGGCCGCGGCCCGCGATGATCTGGGTGATCAGACCGCCGAAGGAGTGGCCGATCACCACCGGGGTGCGGTCGAGCTTCCGGACGAGGTCGCAGAAGTGGTCGGCGACCTGCCCGACGCTCTTGCCCGCGAAGACCTCGGGGTGGGCGTTGGCCTCGTCGACCGTGGCGGGGTCGTCGGGCCAGCCCGGCATGACCGGGGCGAAGCCGGCCTCGTCGAACACGGCGGCCCACCGTTCCCAGCTGGTCGGCAGCAGCCAGAGGCCGTGGACGAAGACGACCGGGATCCGCCCGTCGGCGTTGGCGCGTTCGACCTGGGCCAGGTCACGGGCGTAGGAGTCCTTGGAGGGGAGCGACATGGAACCGTCCTTCGGGAGTGGGGTGCCGTTCAGCGCCGGACGTGGTCGGCCGCGGCCCGGATCAGCCCGGCCACCGCGTCGGGGGCGCTGTGCAGGGGGAGGTGCGAGCTGCGGACCTCGGCCGTGCGGGACCCCGCCCGCCGGGCCTGGAAGCGCTGCAGCTCCGCGGGGATGCCTCGGTCACGGGTGGCGACCAGGGCCCAGGAGGGCAGGGAGCGCCACGCCGCCGCCGTCGCCCGGTCGCCGAAGGCGGTGGCGCTCAGCGGACGCTGGACGGCGGCGAGGGTGCGTGCGGTGGTGAGGGACACGTCCTGGGCGAAGACCCGGTGGAACTCCTCGGTCCTGATGTAGAGGTCGAGGCCGGGGGAGCCGTCGGGCGCGGGGGCGGGGACCTGGGTGAGCGCCGGGGTCAGTTCCGAGCCGGGGAAGCGGCCCGCCAGTTCGCCCAGCACCTCTCCGGCGTCCGGCATGAAGGCGGCGACGTAGACGAGTGCCTCGACACCGGGGGCGTTCGCGGCGGCCTCGGTGATCACCGCGCCGCCGTAGGAGTGGCCGGCCAGGACGACGGGTCCCTTGACGCTCGCGAGGACGGCGGCGATGTGCGCCGCGTCGTGGTGCAGCCCGCGCAGCGGGTTGGCGGGGGCGATCACCGTGTGACCGCGGCCCTGGAGCCGTTCGATGACGGGCGACCAGCTCGACGCGTCGGCGAAGGCGCCGTGGACGAGGACGATCGTGGGCCTGCCGGGGCGGGTGTGGCCCGGGGCGGCGGTCGCCGGTTCCGCCGCGGTGGCGGTGGCGGCCGGTCCGACGGTGACGGCGGCGGCTGCGGCGGCTCCGGCGGCGAGCGCCGTGCGCCGTGATACGGCCTGGTGAAGGGACATGGGGTGCGCTCTCTGCTCGGGGCGGACGGGGCGGCCGGACGGGATGTTCCCGCGTTCGACCGCCGTCGGCCGGGCGGGGGAGTGGTGCCCGGCGCACACGGGAGCGTCCACCGGTGCGCCGGGAGCATCGGCGTACGGGCTCCGCCGGGGACGCGTCTTCTCAGACGCGGGTCAGGGGGGTGTCGACCAGGTGCTCGGCGAGGAACCAGACCTGGGTCTCGCCGGTCCGCACGACCTCGGAGACGATGAGGTCGTTGCTGCCGTCGTCCCCCAGGTCCGCGACACGGCGGGCCGCGTCCCGCGCGTCCGCCAGGATCGTCTCGTGCGCCTCCAGGAGCCGCGACAGCATCGCGGGGACCTCCTCCGCGCCGTCGGGCGGGCGCGGTACGCGGGTCATCTCGGCGGCGTGCCGGGGATCTCCCACCGCGATGCCTCCCAGGCTCTGGACGCGTTCGGCGAGGAGGTCGACGATCGCGAGCTGCCGCTCGGCGTGCTGGTCGAGCAGCAGGTGGAGCTGGTGGAAGGTGGGGCCGCGCATGAGCCAGTGGTGCTTCTTGTACAGGGCGTACAGCATCTGCGTGTCGGCCAGGAGGCGGTTGAGGCGCTGGCAGGCGTACGCCCTGGCGTCGTGGGAGAGCCCGATCGGCAGTTGCTTCACGGTGCCGAAGGGCTGGACCTCGTGTCCTTTCTGGTGCAGCAGCGGCTGGGTGCCGCGGGCGGGGGCGGTCGTCATGTCGCACTCCGGGTGTCAGAGGGGCGGGCGGGGGCCCCGGCGGGCGCCGGGACGGGACGGTGCAGGAGGAGGCGGACGGCGAGGCCGCTGACCACCCCGCCGACCGCGGTGACGGCGGCCCACCAGGCGGGCCAGGGCGTCAGGTGCAGGGCAGCGTCCGCGGACCAGCGGCCGGGGCCGGTGAGCGCGAGCGCCGCGGGGACGGCCACCAGGACCAGGGGGTACTCGTAGCCGTCGTTCTGCACCCACAGCCCGTGCGGCCGTTTCACGGTCAGGGCCACGGTCATCACACCGACGACACCGGCGGCCGCCAGCGGGGTGAGGGCGCCGGCGGCGAGCAGCAGGCCCGCCCCGATCTGGGTGGTCCCCGCGGCGAGGGCCGTCAGGACCCCGCCGCGGAACCCGTCCCCCCGGAACTCCTCCGTACCGCCCGCCAGGCCCTTTCCGCCGAGCCGGAAGCTCACCTTCTGCACTCCGTGACCGGCGACGAGCAGTCCGGCGACGAGCCGCAGGACCAGCAGACCGATGTCCATCGTGGTGCTCCTGGAGTCGAGGCGGTCGCCGGGCGGGTCAGCCGACGGCGTTCGGGTCGATCATGGACTGGGCGTAGACGACCCCCATGCCGTAGGCGCCGCCGTGCTCCTTCACGACGTCCAGGGTCTGGGTGTACGTCTCGCCGCGCGCCCAGTCGCGCTGGAGCTCCAGGAGCACCTGGAGCCAGGTGACCGGCACCGCTCCGGCGGCGGTCATGCGCTGCATCGCGTGCTCGTGGGCCTCGGGGGTGACGCCTGCCGACGCGTCGGCGACGACGTACACCTCGTAGCCCTGGGAGAGGGCGGAGAGGGCGGGCAGCACCAGGCAGACCTCGGTCCACAGCCCGGACAGGATGATCTTGCTGCGGCCGGTCGCCTTGACGGCGTCGACCAGGGCCGTGTCCTCCCAGGCGTTCATCGTGGTGCGGTCCACGATCTCGTGCTTGGGGAACACCTCGCGCAGCTGCGGCAGGAGGGGGCCGGAGAAGGACTCGGCGGCCACGGTGGAGAGCACCACCGGGACGTCGAAGACGGTGGCCGCCTTGGCCAGGCCGACGGTGGCGTTGATGACCCCGGCCCGGTCGGCGCTGGCGGCGCCGAAGAACATCTGCGGCTGGTGGTCCACGAACAGCATCATCGCGTTGTCGGGCGTCAGCAGGTCGGGGCTGGGCGCGGCCTGGACGGTATCGAAGTCGACCATGGGAGGTCCTTTCGGGAAGGGAGAAGAAGGGGGCACGCGTCGGGGCGGGGCGCCCCGGGACGCGTGGCTCCGGTGAGGTGGGCAACGGGCCTGGATGGAGGCCTCGTTCACCGCTCACGTTACGGAGACGAGGAGGCCTTCGTTTGGCTCTGGGTGACCGGGACTGTTCCCCTGCTGCACGGGTGCCGCGGGTCTCGCCGGCTCATGCCGAAGGCCCTCGTTCCGGCCGCGGGCAGCGGTGGGAACGAGGGCCTTCGGCGCGCCCCGTCAGGGGTCGCTCAGAGGACGTAACAGGGGTCGAAGACCTGTAGGGCGTTCTCGGGGGCGAAGCCCCGGGCGACCCGCCACTGGCGGTGCTGCTCCGATGCCGCGACCGCTTCGGCCAGCCGGTCGGCCTGGCGCGCCCCCGTCAGCCCCGGGGGCATGGTGGCCTGGTAGCCGCCGAAGTGGGCCACCGGACTCCAGGAAGGGCTCACGGCGGGAACCTCCTCGTCCAGTCCCTCGTACTCCGCCGCGGCGTAGACCAGCCGCCCGCCGACGACCGTCAGGACGGACTCGATGTGGGGGATGTCGTCGTCGTGCACGGAGAAGTAGTCGCGGGAGAGGACGGTGAAGTCGGCGAGATACCCGGTCCTGAGGATCCCCTTGCGCTCGCCCTCCCCTGTCATGAGGGCGCCGCCGCGGGTGTACATCTCCAACGCCTTCTCCCGCGACACCAGGCGGTCCGGCGGGTAGAGGCAGAGGTCTCCCACGGTGCGTCCGGTGACGAGCCAGTGCAGGGCCACCCAAGGGTTGTACGAGGAGACGCGGGTGGCGTCGGTGCCCGCCGCCACCGGCAGGCCGAGGTCCAGCATCTCCTTGACGGGCGGGGTGTGCGCCGCGGCCTCGGCGCCGTACCGGTCGACGAACGCCTTGCCCTGGAACGACATGCGGTTCTGCACGCTGATCGAGCCGCCCAGGGCGGCGATCCTCTCCAGGCTCCGCGGTGACACCGTCTCGGCGTGGTCGAAGAGCCAGCGGTTGCCCGCCGGGAAAAGGCCGTCGGCGGCCAGCTTCTCGAAGACGGCGAGGTCCCGGCGGATCGTCTCGTCGTAGGTGGCGTGCAGCCGGAAGCCCCAGCCGTTCTCCATGAGCAGCCGGACGGCCTTCTCGAACTCCTCCTCGTAGCCGGCGGCGAGTTCGGGCCGGGGTTCGGAGAAGTTCTCGAAGTCCGCGGCCGCCCAGGTCAGGTTCTCCCCGGCGCCGTTCAGCCTGAGCCACTCGTCGCCCTCGTCGGGGCGTACGGCCTCGATCCAGCGCCGCAGGTCGTCGAGTTCCTGACCGGCGGTCTGCGGGAAGAGGTGGTAGGCGATCCGGAGCGTCAGTTCCCCGTCCCGGGCCAGTTCGGTCACCGTCGCGTAGTTCTCGGGGAAGTTCTGGAAGCCGCCGGCCGCGTCCACGGCCGAGGTGAGCCCGAAGCGGTTCAGTTCCCGCAGGAAGTGCCGGGTGGAATTCTTCCTGTCCTGCTCGCCGAGGACGGGGGCCGCCGCGAGGGTCGAGTAGAGGATCAGCGCGCTGGGCGCGGCGAGCAGCAGACCCGTCGGCTCCTCGTCCCGGCCGCGGACGATCTGACCGCCCCGGGGGTCGGGGGTGTCGCGGGTGAAACCCGCGGCGCGCACGGCGGCGCGGTTCAGCAGCGCGGACTGGTAGAGGTGCAGGACGAAGACGGGGGTGTCCGGGGCGGCGGCGGTCAGCTCGGACACGGTCGGCATCCGCCGCTCCGCGAACTGCTCGGGCGTCCATCCGCCCACCACCCGTATCCACTGGCCCTTCGGGGTGCGGCCGGCTTGTTCGCGCAGCATGGCCAGGGCCTGGCGCAGTGAGGGGACGCCGTCCCAGCGCAGCTCCAACACGTAGTTCAGGCCGCCCCGGATGACGTGCAGGTGCGAGTCGTTCAGCCCGGGGACGATCCGGCGCCCCAGGGCGTCGACCACGCGCGTCCGCGGCCCGACGTGCCGCGCGATCACGGCGTCGTCGCCGAGCGCGGTGATCCGTCCGCCGCGGACGGCGACAGCCGTCGCGGCGGGTCGCGCCGGGTCACCGGTGTGGATCCGCGCGTTGCGGACGACGAGTTCGGCGGCGTCGCCGTCCTCGATTCCGGGGAGGGGGGTGACGCCGCCGACCGGCATCGTCGTCATGTCCTTCTCGCTTTCTCAAGGGGGTGTGGGCAGGAGCGGTGTCCTGGGGAAGTGGCCGGCGCCGCCTACGCGCGCCGCAGGATGGCGTCCAGGGTCCGGTCGAGTTCGCTCCGGACCCGTGCGGAGACCTGAGGGGGCCAGGTCTCGGTGCGGGCGAGGAAGGAGCGCAGCGCGGCGGTGCGGAACCGTACGAGGCAGTGGCCGTGGGCGGGGCGCAACTCGATGTGCGTCTCGTACGCGTCGCCCGGGCGCACCCGTACGTCGCCGTCACCGGCCGGGGCGGTGACCCCCTCGGACAGCAGTGACCTGGCGAAGACCCAGGTGGCGGCCGACTGCTCCGGTCCACCGGTGGGCGCGAAGTCCAGCCGGACCGCCAGGGGGTCGTCGGGCCGGTGGCGGATCCACACGACCAGCCGGCCGCCCGCGTGGTCGGGCGTCGAGACCTCGGCCGTGACGACGTGCTCGATGGGCTGCACGGACTCTCCTCGCGGTATGGCCCTGGGACGGACGGCACCGCCGACACGGGCGTGATGAGTGGACGTCGGTGGACGGGCCGGGAGTCAGAGGGTGCGGCGGACACCGGCGGCGCGTTCGAGGTTGCGCAGCTGGACGGTGAGGTCGCCCTCGACGGCGTGGTGGGCGGGGCCGCTGCGGCCGATGGGCAGGACCTGCTCGCCGCGCATGTCCTCCAGCATCAGCGCGAACGCCGCGTACAGCGCGACGGAGGCCAGGACCAGGCCGAGGACGCCGGAGACGGTGCCCACCCATGGGGTGCCGGAGAGGTTGAAGACGGCCGCCGCGGCGAACCTGGGCACGGCGACGCACAGCACGAGCCACAGGGCGCGCTTCGCCTTGGCGACGCTCGCCATGAGACCGGCGAACACGGTGAAGGCGAGGTTCAGCACGCCCAGCACCTGTGTGCCGCCCGGCGGGTCGAAGGCGAGAACGAGTGAGGTGGCCAGCCAGGTCCCGGAGAAGCAGGCCATCAGGGTGGCCGCCAGCACGTCCCGGGCGCTGAAGGCCAGTACGCCTACCAGGAGTTGGAGGACGAAGGCGGGAAGGATGGTGAAGGCGACCGCCCGGTGCGCGTTCTCGTCGAAGACGCCGAGCTGAAGACAGCCGACGATGACCGAGGCGATGGCCACGGCGTAGAAGCCCAGGGGCATCGGCGAGGCGATCGGGCGGAGGTTGATCCGGGCCATGCGCCGGAGATCGGGTTCGTGGTGCCGGCCACCGGGCACGGGGGGATCACTGTCGGGCGTGGTCATGCTGCTGCCTGCCTGCTCGGAGGAGACGGGAAGAGGGACGGCGGGCCGGGGGACCGGGCGGGCGCGCCGTCCCCCGGTGTCACCGGTTCAGTCGTTGGCGAGCGCGAGGCGCAGGGTCTCGACGGCCAGCGCGATGGCGGACCGCGCGGCGTACGTCTCGCGGAGGGCGTTGAGCATGACGAAGTCGTGGATGATGCCCTGGTAGCGCACGGCGGTCACCGGGACGCCCGCGGCGCGCAGCTTGTTCGCGTACGCCTCGCCCTCGTCGCGCAGGACGTCGGCCTCGGCGGTGATGACCAGCGCGGGCGGCAGACCGGCGAGCTGCTCCCGGGAGGCGCGCAACGGGGAGGCGGTGGCCTCGGCGCGCTGCTCCTCTTCGGTGGTGTACTGGTCCCAGAACCACTGCATGCCGTCGCGGCGCAGGAAGTAGCCCTCGGCGAACTGGTGGTAGGAGGCGGTGTCGAAGGACGCGTCGGTGACGGGGTAGAAGAGAACCTGCTGGAGCAGCGGGAGGCCGCCCCGCTCCTTGGCCATCAGGGTGAGCGCGGCGCTCATGTTGCCGCCGACCGAGTCGCCGGCGACGGCGATGCGGCTGGCGTCCAGGCCCTTGCTCGCCCCGTCGGTCACGACCCAGCGGGCGACGGCCCAGTTCTGCTCGATCGCCACCGGGTAGCGGTGCTCCGGGGACAGGTCGTACTCGGGGAAGACGACGGCGGCGCCGGCGCCGGAGGCCAGCTCGCGGACGAGGCGGTCGTGGGTGTGCGCGTTGCCGAACACCCAGCCCGCGCCGTGGATGTAGAGGATGACGGGGAGGTCACCCGTGAGACCGGCGGGACGGACGATCCGGGCCCGGACCGAGCCTCGTCCCGGCACGTCGACGGTGATCCACTCCTCGTCGACGTCCGGCTTCTCCACCGGGCCGGACTGGACCTCGTCGACCGCCTTGCGGCCTTCGGCGGGAGGGATCTGGAAGAGGAACGGCGGCTGGGCGGTCGCCTCGGCGAAGGCCGCCGCGGCCGGCTCCAGGACGGGGGCGACGGGAGGGAAATCGGTCATGACGGGACCCGTTCGGTAAAGGAGGAATGCGTTTCGGCGCGCCGCCGTAAGGCGACATGCCGCGACGCTATGTCCGTTCACCAGGCTGGAAGTGCCGCACCGCGCACAGTGCTGCTCCGAGGACGCACGCCGGTGGGGATCCCGGTACGGCTCCTCAGCGGCTCCGGTGCAGGGCGACGTGAAGCGTGTCCACCGTCTGGATCCGGGCGGCTCGTGCCGCGTCGCTCTCCCTCAGCGGGTCGAACAGCACGAACGCGTGGATCGTGCCGTGGTAGCGGGCGGAGACCACGGACACCCCGGCCGCCCGCAGCTTGGCCGCGTACGCCTCCCCCTCGTCGCGCACGATGTCGGCCTCGGCCGTGATGACCAGCGCGGGCGGCAGCCCCCGCAGGTCGTCGACGGTCGCCCGCAGAGGCGAGGCCGTGATCTCCGTGCGCAGGGTGGGGTCGGAGACGTAGCTCCGCCAGTAGCCGAGCATGGCGGCGCTGCTCAGGAAGTACCCCCTCGCGAAGCTCCGGTACGAAGGGGTCTGGCCGGACGCGTCGGTGACGGGACACACCAGCACCTGGTGCACCAGGTCGAGGTCTTCGCGCTCCTTGGCCACGAGGGTGAGCGCGGCAGCGAGGTTGGCGCCCGCCGAGACGCCGACCACGGCGATGCGGGTGTGGTCGAGCCGGCAGTCGGCGCCGTTCTCGGCGATCCAGCGCGCCACGGTGTAGCTCTGCTCGACGGCCACCGGATAGCGGGCGGCCGAGGGCCGTTCGTATTCGGGGACGACGACGGCCGCGTCCGCGCCGAGGACCAGGTCCTCCAGCAGGCGCTGGTGTGTGGTGGCACTGGTGTGGGCCCACCCGATGCCGTGCAGGTAGAGGATGACCGGCAGCGGTTCGTCGCTCCCGGCAGGCCGCAGGATGCGCACCCGTATGCGGTTGCCGTCGCATCCGGGGAGTGCCAGCCACTCCTCCTCGATGTCCGGGGTGGTGTCCGCCTCCCCGCTCAGCGCGGCCGGCATACCGGCGTACCCCGCGTCGACGCCGTCCGGGGCCCCGGGGCACGCGTGGTCCTCGACGAAGGCCTGGACCAGGTGCTCGAGTACCGGCGGCGGGCCGGAGACATGTTCCACAACACACTCCTGTACGGGAGCGCCCCCGGGGGAGACGGTCGGATATCGCTGAGCCCCGGAACACGCGCGTCGGGGCACGGGCCTGGACCCCGACGGCCCACACTAGGGGTTGTGTCAGCGCTCGCGCTCCACTCGCGTGCATGGGACGTGCCTCTGCGCGCACACGTCTTGCCTCGGAGCGACCACGACGGGTGGAGCACGTCAGATGACCTACGTCGCGCTCCCCCGTCTCGTGGACCGTCCGCAGAGGGGGTGGTCGTTCACGTCACCCGCCGGCGGCAGGACGCCCGGTCCACGGGCGAGGCGAGACGAGGAGCCCAGATGGCGCAGACCACCCTTCGGAACGCGGGGGCGGCGAAGGACGAGACGGTGCCGCGGCGGTGGGAGGAGGTGTTCGCCGAGTACGTCGCTCCGGTCCGCCTGACGGCCGGTGGGCCCCTCTCCGGGCATCCGGCGCCGACACCCGCGCACCTCGGCTGTCTGACCCTGCTGGAGGTCGAGGCAGGACCGCTCAGGGTGCAGCGCACGCCCCGCCTGGTCGAGGCGGGCCCGAGCGACAGGATCGTCCTGGCCCTGCAGCGTGCGGGGGTGGCGACGCTCACCCAGGACGGACGGAACACCGCTCTGGAACCGGGCGGCGCGGCTTTCGTCGACCCGCAACGGCCCTTCTCCCTCGAACAGCGCGAGGACTTCCGCATGCTGCTGCTTTCACTGCCCAGCCGGGTGCTGGGCGTTCCCACCGCCGGCCTGTCGCGGCTCACCGGCCTTCAGATCCGGCGGGAGGAGGGGGTGGCGGCCGCCCTGGGCATCCCTTTCCTCGACCGGCTCGCCCTCGTGGCCGAACAGGTGCCGCCGGGCGTCGGCGAAACGCTGGCGGGCAACTCGGTCGAGTGGATCGCCCTCCTCGCGGACGAGGCGCTCGGAGAAAGCGGCGGCACCGGGGGCGACTCGCGCCGGCACCTGGCGCAGGAGATCCGCGCCCACATCGATCAGAACCTGGGTGATGCGGACCTGACACCCGGACGGATCGCGGAGGCCCACCACATATCGGTGCGCTATCTGCACCGCCTCTTCGAGAAGGAGGGGACGACCATCGGGCGCCTCATCCAGCAGCGCCGTATCGAGGAATGCGCGAGGGAACTGGTACGGCGAGAACGCGCCAGCCCCACGATCTCCGCCGTCGCCCGGCGCTGGGGCTTCCAGAACGCCACCCACTTCAGCCGCGCCTTCAAGCAGGTGCTCGGAGTGTCTCCGCGTCAGTGGGGGCTCTCCCGACTCCCGGAGGCGGAGCCGCTCGTGGTCGGGCCGCTCGTGGAAGAGAGTTCCCCACCACGGGATCCCGGGCCCGCGGGCGGCGGACCGGACGCCGGTGAGGGCTCCCGCGCGGCCCGGTGGTCCTCGACGAGGTCGGACTCCGTGCAGTCGTATGACCTACATGACCGGGCCGGCCAGGGGTGAACGTGGTCGGGCGGGGCGCCGATGGGGAGCGCCCCCTGTCCAGCGGGGGTTCGACGTGCACACCATTCCACCGCCGTACGAGGACCGGAGGACCGGCCCGGGCCGTCAGGCGACGGTACGCCGTGAGCAGGCCGCTCCGCACCGGGACCAGGCCGCCGAGGCGCTCTTCCGCGCTCTGGTCGAAGTCGTCGAAGGCCGATGGCCCATGGCCGGCACCCCGTCGACGGGATCGCCGGACGGCCCCGGAACCCGCGAGATCGTCCTCTGCACGCCCCTGAGGGGCTCGTTGCGTCTCGCTTCGGAGCCGACGGGCCGAGTCGGCGCGGGCCACCTCCTGCTGGTCGACTCCCACCGACCGCTCGGAACGGTCTCGGCCCAGGGATGCGAGCTGATCCTGCTCAGGATCCCGCGCCGGCTGCTGCCGTGCGGGGACGACGCCCTCGCGTGCAGCACCGGTCGCGGTCATGACGGCGCCAAGGGCACCGCGGCCCTGCTGCTTCCCCTGCTGCGCACCCTGGCCACGCGGGACTTTCCTCCCGGAGTGTCCCCGCACGGTCCCACCACCGCGGTGCGACTGAGGAACGTGCTGGCGGACCTCGTCGCGTGCCTGGTCCGCGAGATCGCGGAGCAGGGGCCGGATGTGGACCGGGCAGGTTCGGGATCGGCGGACCGCGAAGCGGCTGACCGGGTCCGGACATGGCTGAACTCCCGTCTCATGGACTCCCGGCTGCGCCCGGACACCGTGGCCGCCGCCCACTACATGTCCGTCCGGCGCCTCCACAAGCTCTTCGAGGGGGAGAGCGGCACCATCAGCCGGTGGACGCAGCAGCGACGTCTGGAGGAGTGCCGACGGGAGCTGGGGCGAGGCGACGGCGGAACGGTGATGGTGAGCTCAGTGGCCCAGCGCTGGGGCTTCGTCAACGCCGCCCACTTCAGCAGGGCCTTCCGTGCAAGGTTCGGCATGTCGCCACGCGCATGGAGGGAACTGCGCGCGGAGTCCACCGGTGGCGGAGACGCCGTGCCGCGACACCCGGAGTCCGCCGGTCGGAGCAGCCGCTGACGCACCTCCCCGGGGACTGCCCGGCGGCGGTCCGTGGGGCCCGCGCCGCGCGCCTCACGGCCGCGGCCGGGTGACGTCCGGGACCGGGACGACCGGAGCCCGGGCCGACGGGCCGTCCGGCCGGCCGGACAGGGCCTGTGCGATGCCCGCCCGGGAGGAGACCCCGAGCTTGGGGAAGATCTTGTAGAGGTGCGCCGCCACGGTACGCGGAGAGAGCCGCAGCGCCTTGCCCACCTCCTTGTTCGTCATCCCCTTCGCGACGAGCTGGGCGATGCGCCGCTCCTGACCTGTCAGGGGCCCTTCGCCCCCGGCCGAGCCCTCGGCGGTCAGCTCCTCCTCGCACCGTTCCACCCACGGTCCGGCGCCCAGCCGCCGGAACCCCTCGCACGCCAGCTTCAGCACGTCCCGTGATTCCGCCCTGCGGCGCCGGCGCAGCCAGGAACCATGCTCCAACCGCAGCCGCGCCAGGCCGAACGCCCACGTCTGCGCGCCGGGCACCTGGTACGCGGCTCGATAGCAGGCGTCCGCGTCCTCGTCGGGGGCCGCCACGGCGGCCGCCGCCGCCAGGAGGAACGCGTGATGGCCGGAGATCTCCGCCATCCGCGCCGACCGTCCGGCCCGGACGTGGGCCTCGGCCTCGGCCCGACGGCCGGTGTGCATCGCCGCCACCACGAGATCGAAGAAGGGCAGATGGAACCACGGCAGGCCGCGCGGCAGCACACCGGGCGGCATCAGCCGCTCGCACAGCAGGTACGCCTCCTCGTACCGGCCGTGCGCCAGGGCGGCGAGCCCTCTGAGGTGAAGGAGATGATCGGTGACGAACCGCATCCCGGCGGCCTCGGCCACCGTCCCGATGCGGGCCTCCACCTCCCGCAGGCCCCTCTCGTCACCCCGGCCGGCGAGGAAGTGGGCGTGGTAGTGCCGGAACAGCAGTGCGTTGCAGTGGTAGCCGAGCCGCTCCGCCGTCTCCGCCTCCCGCAGGCACGCGTCGGCGCTCTCCCACCGGCCGCGGAGGAAGTCCTGGTAGACCCTCGCCTTCGCGATCGAGCCCTGTGTGGCGTAGGCGTGCTGACCCGTGAAGCGCCGGCACAGCGCCTCGTCGGCGGCATCGACGGCCGACGCCGTCCAGAGCAGGAACCACGCCGCCGACGCCTCTCGCCGGCCGCTCATGTCCGCGGCCACGTCACCCAGTCCGTGCGCCACCCCGTGGGCGGTCCGCGCGGGATCGGACCACGCGTCGCGGCTCAGCCGCGCCAGCGGGGACATCCTGCCCGCGTGCTTCGCCAGAGCGCGCCATCCGCGGGAATCGCCCGTGTACACGCTGGCGAGCAGCAGCTTGAAGTAGATCTGTTCCGTCAGTCCCTCGAAGGGCTCGACGCCGCTCTCCGTGAGAACATCCAGGGCTTCGGGAAGCAGGGTGAACGACGAAGCGAAGTCGACCCGGTGGCTCTGGTCCACGTAGACCACCGCATAGGCGAGGAGCGGGCCGTAGCCGTCCGGCACCGGGCGTCGTCTGAGTTCCTCGACGAGCGCCGCGGTGTGGGAGAGCCGGCCACCCCGTGCCGCCATGACGGCGGCCCAGATCAGGCGCCTGGTGTGTGCGTCCGGGTCGGCGCTCAGAGCGGCGGCACGGTCCATGAGCACCGCGCCCTCGGCGTCACCGCCGCGTGCGGCGGTGTGCCTGCCCGCCTTCTCCAGCCTGGCGGCGAGGGAGGCGTCGGGCAGGATCGCCGCCGCCGCCTCGTGGGTGAGCCGCCGGGGGTCGTCCTCCTCCAGACCGGCCGCCAGGATCCGCCGGGCCGACCTCCTCCGCTCCGGCGAGGAGAGGGAGACCACCGCGCTGCGCACCAGCGGATGGCGGAAGGCGAGGGCCCCCGACGCGTCCACGTGTGCCAGCTTGCTCGCCTCGATGTCGGAGAGGACCGCTTCCCGGCTCGTTCCGGGGAGGACGGTCGTCCATGCGGTCGTGTCCTGGTCCTGACCGGCGAGCGCGGCCAGGAGCAGGACGTGCGCGGCCTCCTCCGACAGGGCTCTGATCCTGTCGTCGAAGAGGTTCTCCAGCCGGTGCGCCGGGGACGACGGCGCGGGGGCGCCGGGGCCGGACCCGGGCTCGGCGCCGTAGGGCATCGGCAGTTCGAGCAGGGCGAGCGGATTGCCCGCGGCCTCCGCCAGCACGGAACGGGCCACGTCGGCGGTCAGGACGGGATCGCGACGCCGCAGCAGTGCCTCGGCGGCCGCGGGCTCCAGGGCCCCGACGCGTAGTTCCTCCTCCGTCCACCAGCTGAGGCCTTGGCCCTCCTCGCGGGTCGCGCCGACGACGAGAGCCGGCAGTTCGCTCACGCGTCTGTGCAGAAAGGCGAAGACGGCCGCGCTCGACTCGTCCACCCAGTGCAGGTCGTCCAGCGCGAGCAGCAGGGGGCGCTCCCGCGCCGCGTCGGCGAGGACACTCCAGGCCGAGGCCCCCAGCGCCGCCCCGTCCGGCATCGGCCCTTCCCTGAGCCCCAACGCGCATTCCAGGGAATCTCGTTCCGCCGAAGGCACCGCCGATTGCCGAACCAGCGGCCAGAAGACCTGGTGGAAGGCACCGAAGGCGAGCTCGGACTCGCTCGCGGCACCCGCCGCGCCCAGCACGAGCAGCCCGCGGCGCCCTGCCTCGGCCTTCACCCAGGACAGCAGGGCCGTCTTCCCCGCGCCCGCCTCACCGCGCAGGACGACCGCGGTCCCCCGCTTCCGCGTGAGCACCCCGTCGAGAGCGTCGAGGAGCAGCCCCTTCTCCCTCTCCCTGCCCAGCAGGCACGCCTCATCCGATGTGAACAAACCGACCACTCCTCGCTCCGACCCACCCCTGCTCAAGGGCGCCGTCCACTCCCTCCCACGTGCCGGCCCGTCCGCGTACGGAGGCTGAGTCGCGGCCGGCTTCCGGACCCGCGCACGCGAGTCCCGACGCGCCCTCGCTCAGCCGGACCTCGTGGCCGGCGGGCCCGGCTCGTCACCTCTCACGCCGCTTCCCGCTGCCGAGGGCGGATCCGCCGACAGGAGAGGACGGGCCTCACGCCATTGCCGGGGGGTGACCCCGTAGGCGGCCTTGAAGCGGCGTGTGAAGTGGTTCGGTGTGCTGAAGCCCCAGGAGTGCGCGATGTGCTCGATGGTGCGCGTTCGTGTGTGGGGCGAGACGAGCGCCGCGCACGCCCCTTCCAGGCGCTGTTCGATGATCCACTGCTCCAGGCTCAGTCCGCCCTTCGCGAACAGGCCGTACAGCGCCCGGACGGAGATGCCGTGGGCGCTCGCGATCCGGTCCGCGGAGAGTCCCGGGTCTCTCAGGTGCGCGCGGGTGTAGGCGAGGATCCGGTGCAGCAGCGACTCGGCCGCCGCGGGCCTGGCCCAGGCGTCCATGTCGGCCGCCGAGGTGATCAGGGCACGCAGCAGCGCGATGGTTCCGGTCCCCAGCGCCTCGGCGCCCGGATCGGCGCTGAGCACGTCGGCGTCGGCGTGAAGTCGCAGCAGGTGCGAACGGACCATGTCGTACATCGGCGAAGCCGCAAGCCGTTCGGCTCCACGCCGCACGACCTCGGGTGGGAGGTCGAGGACGTCGTAGGACAACTGCAGGGCGTAGGCGGAGCCCGTGCCGGACCACGCGAACTCGTAGGGGATGGTGAGGTCGTTGAGCATCAGCTCGCCCGGTCTCACCAGGCTCTGCCGGCCCAGTTGTCCGAACCTGCCGGTCCCCGAGGTCTGGAGGGCCAGCGAGACCATGGGCGGCCCCTCCAGGCGCAGGAAACGCGCGTCACGCGCCACCCGCCAGCCGGTGGACCGGCTGGTGAAGAGCATGAGGGAGCCGAACTCCCAGCGGGACATGCGGCCCTGAACACGATGGACGTTGTCTTCCAGGGTGACCAGGGACGGCACCGAGGAACTGAGCAGAGCCGCCCGGAAGACCTCGATGCGCAGTTCCGCGTCGTGATCGTTCGTGTCCAGCAGCTCCACGTCGTCTCCCCTGCCGCGCCGCCGGTGACCGCCCACCCCGTCCACCCAATGCGCTCATCGTGCACACTTCCGATGAACCTGACAAGTGATCACCGGATCGGCCAGGTCGAACGAAATCGCAGCTCACCAGGGTCTCGGAAGGATCTCGCATGAGCGAACAGGGGGCGTGCCCGTTCCCGCATCGGGCGAGCTTCGCATGCGTCAACCGCGAGAGCTTCCTGAACCAGGTGGCCCCGTCGTCTCGAACGTGTGCCCCGGCTCCCATGCGATGCGGAGTGTCCAGTCCGCCGTCACTGTGTCCGGTGGAGGCGCCCGGTGTGCGGCGGGCCGCGGGTCAGGGGGCGAGGGAGGGGTCGGCGACCGCGACGGAGGCGTAGCCGAACAGGTGACGTTCCGCGCGGTCTCTGGTCATGAACGTCCGGGCGATGACGTGGTAGCCGTAGGCGTCCTCCAGGGCGACGAGGTTGGCGGCGATCTCGTCGGCCGGTCGCTGGAGGTGGAAGTGTCCGCTGTCGGCGCCGGCGGTCAGTACGCGCTCGTACAGGTCGACCTGTCGGCCGTACAGCTCCTTGCGCAGCCGGGAGTCGGAGGGACGCCGCCGCGCCTGGGGTGAGAATTCGTAGAGTAGGCAGCACAGTTCGTCGTCCGGCCCGGTGGGCAGTCCCGAGCGCAGTACGGCGGCGAGCTGTCCTCGCGGGTCCGCCTGGGCGGCGGCGTCGTTCTCCCGGGTGGTGCAGAACCGTGCGACGGCCTCGGCGAAGACGAGGTCGAACAGCTCTCCCAGCTCGCGGAAGTAGTAGGTGACGGTGCCGGTGGCGACTCCGGCCTGATCGGCGACGTCGCGCACCCGGGTGGCCTGAAGGCCACGGTCGAGGATCGCGGAGCGGGCCGCGCGCAGCAGTTCCTCGCGTCTGGCGTCCTGTTGCCTGGGGCGTGCCACAACCCGTCCCCTTCCGCCCTCGTTTCCGAACGCTCTGAATCCTATCGGCCGTCCGATCCGTTGACGTGCACACAACCGAGCCGTAGTTTCTTGTCGTGCGGTACGAAGAATTACCGGGCTGGAGGGAGGGAACCCATGGACGGCTTACCCCGCCGGAAGGTCCTTCCGCCGCAGGGTGCGGCCCGCCCGGGCCGCCCTGTCAGGGCCCGTGAGCTGGGCCTGCCCTTCGACGGCGCCCCCGGTCCGTTCAACGCCCTCACCGACGTCCCCGGCGTGGAGGTCGGTCTCGTCACCCTGGTGAGCGGCGGCGGGCCCCTTCGGACCGGCGAAGGTCCCGTGCGGACCGGGGTGACCGCGATTCTGCCGAGAGGTCGCGCGGGGGTGGCGGATCCCTGTGCGGCGGGTGTCCACGTGCTCAACGGCAACGGTGAGATGACGGGCACGGCCTGGATCCGCGAGTCCGGCGCTCTCGCCTCTCCGATCCTGCTGACGAGCACCCACGCGGTCGGCCCGTGCCACCAGGGGGTCGTGGACTGGCTGAACGATCGCACCTCCGCCTCGCACGACGGCTGGTTCCTGCCGGTCGTCGCCGAGACGTACGACGGCTACCTCAACGACGTCGACGGGCGGCACGTCACACCGGCCACGGCGTTTCAGGCGCTCGACGCCGCGCGTCCCGGTCCGTTCCCCCTCGGCTCGGTCGGAGGCGGTACCGGGATGTGCTGCTACGGCTTCAAGGGCGGTACGGGAACCGCCTCGCGTCGCACACGGGTGGCCGGCGCGTCCTTCACTCTGGCCGTGCTGGTCCAGGCCAACTTCGGTTCCCGGCGCGAGCTGACCGTCGCCGGTGTCCCGGTGGGCCGCGTGCTCACCGCTCCTGATCCGCTGGCGCACCAGCCGGTGCTGCCGGCGGGGGCCGGATCGGTCATCGTGGTCGTCGCCACCGACGCGCCGCTGCTGCCCGCCCAGTGCGCCGCCCTGGCCCGGCGGGTGCCCCTCGGCCTGGCCCGTACCGGCACCACCGGCTCCCACTTCTCCGGCGACCTCTTCCTCGCCTTCTCCACCGCCAACGCCGGATCCCTCCACAGCCGCCCGCCCCGGCCGACCGACCGGCCGGAACTCGACCGGCTCGACTTCGTACCGCTCGGTCACATCGACCCGCTGTACGACGCGGTCGTCCAGTGCGTTGAGGAAGCGGTCGTCGACGCGCTCGTCTGCAACACCTCCATGACCGGCAGGGACGACCACCACGTACCGGCCCTGCCGCACGCCCGGCTCCTCGACGCCCTGGCGGCCCTCCCGCCGGACAGGTAGTCCACCCCCACCCATGACACGAAGGAGATCCCCATGCTCCCCGCTCACCCCCGTAGCCGCCACTGGCGCAGGGTCCTCGCCGCCACGGCGTCCGCCGCCGCGCTCGCGGGCGTCCTCGCCGCCCCCGCCTCCGCGGCCCCGGCACCGTCCACCGAGGCGACGGCCGCAGGGGTCCGCCAGGCCGTCGTGAACACCGCCAAGGCCTACCTCGGCACCCCCTACAAGCTCGAGTACGGCTGGACCTGCGGCACCGCCCGGGTCGACTGCGAATGCCTCAACCGCCACGCCATCTGGGACGGCACCAAGAAGGCCACCGGACACGGCCTCCAGCTCAACTACTGGCTCCAGGGCCAGATCAACCAGGGCCGCCGCACCGACAACCCCCGCCCCGGAGACCTCATCTTCTGGGACACCGACCCGAACGACGGCATCCGCTACGGCGGCGACCTCGACCACACCGGCGTCTACATCGGCAACGGCCAGGCCATCGACGCCAACGCCTACCACGGCCGCGTCAAGTACGACACCGTCACCCTCGGCGGCACCGAACGCGACCCCATCTACGTCGACGTCCTCACCCCCAACGGTTACTGACCGTCCTCGCTCGTGCGGCCCGCCCACGGGGGGCGGGCCGCACCCCATCGGTGAGAGCCGGCACGACCACTCCCTCGGACGGCGGCAGCGGCGTCACCCGAGAGAGATCTCGTCAGTCATTGCCTGACGGTCTTTCAAATGTCCCGGAAGATCTCGATCTGCGCCCCGATCGAGTTCAGTCGTTCCGCCAGGTCCTCGTAGCCCCGGTTGATGACGTACACGTTGCGGAGGACCGACGTGCCCTCGGCGGCCATCATCGCGAGGAGGACGACCACGGCGGGGCGGAGGGCGGGTGGGCACATCATCTCGGCCGCGCGCCAGCGGGTCGGGCCCTCGACGAGGACGCGGTGGGGGTCGAGGAGCTGGAGGCGCCCGCCGAGGCGGTTGAGGTCCGTGAGGTAGATGGCCCGGTTGTCGTAGACCCAGTCGTGGATCAGGGTCTTGCCCTGCGCCGTGGCCGCGATGGCCGCGAAGAAGGGGACGTTGTCGATGTTCAGGCCGGGGAACGGCATCGGGTGGATCTTGTCGATCGGCGCCTCCAGCTTGGAGGGGCGGACCGTCAGGTCGACCAGCCGGGTGCGGTCGTTGTCGGCGGTGTACTCGGGCGAGCGGTCGTGGTCGAGGCCCATCTCCTCCAGGACCGCGAGCTCGATCTCCATGAACTCGATCGGCACCCGGCGGATCGTCAGCTCCGATTCGGTGACGACGGCGGCGGCCACCAGGCTCATCGCCTCGACCGGGTCCTCGGAGGGGGAGTAGTCGACGTCCACGTCGATCTGCGGCACGCCGTGCACGGTCAGCGTGGTGGTGCCGATGCCGTCGACCCGTACGCCCAGCGCCTCCAGGAAGAAGCAGAGGTCCTGGACCATGTAGTTGGAGGAGGCGTTGCGGATGACGGTCGTGCCGTCGTGCCGGGCGGCGGCCAGCAGCGCGTTCTCGGTGACCGTGTCGCCGCGCTCGGTCAGGACGATCGGGCGGCCGGGGGTGACCGAGCGCTCGACCTGCGCGTGGTAGATGCCCTCCGTGGCCGTGACGTCGAGTCCGAAGCGGCGCAGGGCGATCATGTGCGGCTCGATCGTGCGCGTGCCGAGGTCGCAGCCGCCCGCGTACGGCAGCCGGAAGCGGTCCATGCGGTGCAGCAGCGGGCCGAGGAACATGATGATCGAACGGGTGCGGATCGCGGCCTCGGAGTCGATGGACTCCATGTCCAGCTCGGCCGGCGGCACGATCTCCAGGTCCACGCCCTCGTTGATCCAGCGGGTGCGCACGCCGATGGAGTTGAGAACCTCCAGGAGCCGGAAGACCTCCTCGATGCGGGCGACCCGGCGCAGGACCGTGCGGCCCTTGTTGAGGAGCGAGGCGCACAGCAGCGCGACGCACGCGTTCTTGCTGGTCTTGACGTCGATGGCGCCGGAGAGCCGCCGCCGGCCGACCACCCGGAGGTGCATGGGGCCCGCGTACCCCAGCGACACGATCTCGCTGTCGAGGGCCTCGCCGATCCGGGCGATCATCTCAAGGCTGATGTTCTGGTTGCCGCGCTCGATCCGGTTGACGGCGCTCTGGCTCGTGGCCAGCGCTTCGGCGAGCTGCGTCTGGGTCCAGCCGCGGTGCTGCCGGGCGTCACGGATGAGCTTGCCGATGCGTACGAGGTAGTCGTCTGCCATGGCGTCACGTTATCTCAGATATGAGATGAAGATCGGATCCGGGGTGGGCCGTCAGGGTGAAAGGTCGTGCGCGGTCGGGTGACGCGGTTCGTACAGGGGGAGTTCGGTGCCGCTCGGCAGCCGGACGGCCGCGAGCAGCCCCCAGTCCCGGTCGCTGATGGCCCGTGAGATCTCCGCCCCCCGGTCCTCCAGGGCCGTCAGGGTGCGGGTGAGGTCGTCGCACATGAGGTACACCTCGTGCCGCGGCCCGTCCGCCGCGGGGTGCATCGCGATCTCGGCGGGCGGCAGCTTGAAGACGAGCCAGCCGCCCCCGGCGTCCACGTGCTCGAAGCCGAGGACGTCCTGGAGGAAGGCGCGGTCCGCCTCCGCGTCCCGGCTGTAGAAGGTCACGTGCACGCCGCTGAACATGTCCCGATCCTCGGCCTCCCGCACCGGGGCGGCCAGTCGTCCGCGTCCGTACGGGGCCGCGCCTTCGTGGAGCGCCGGTGGGGGAGGGCGGCCACCGGGGCCGGGTGCCCCTTCGTCCTCGTGGACCCCGGCGGGCGGCCCGTCGGCGCCGTCGGTCTCCGGCCGGGCGGGGAGGAGGTCACCCTGGGGTGCCGGGTCGTCGCCTCCGCCCGGGGCGGGGGTGCCGCCGGGGCCGGTCTCGCCGCCGTCGCCGACCGGGCCCTGCGGGAACGGGGCGTTTCCCGTCCGGTGCTGCACGTCGAGCCGTGGAACACCGCCTCCGTGCGGGTCGCCGAGCGCGTGGGCTTCCGGCGGGAGGGGATGCGGGAGGGGTGGCTGCGGATCGGGGGCGAGCGCCGGGACGTGCTCGTGTTCGCGCCGTCCCGTCGCGACCGGGAGGCGGCGTGCCGAACCTCCCCGGCGCACCGTCCCGACACTTCGCGGGCGCCCGGGCATGACCGAGCGACCGGGATGCACTAGAGTTATCTCGACATCGAGATAACTGCTTACGGCGCACCGTGGCCGCCCGGCCGGTAAGGGTTACCTAACTTAGCCTTACCTTAACGGATCCGCGAGGGGTCGTGGCGGCAGCATGACGGTAGTACGCGCACATTGATGAAGGAGACTGTCGTGTCGGCGAACAGCTTCGACGCCCGCAGCACGCTGCACGTGGGCGACGAGTCGTACGAGATCTTCAAGCTGGACAAGGTCGAGGGCTCCGCGCGCCTCCCTTACAGCCTGAAGGTCCTCCTGGAGAACCTGCTCCGCACCGAGGACGGCGCGAACATCACCGCCGACCACATCCGGGCCCTCGGCAACTGGGACTCGCAGGCCCAGCCGAGCCAGGAGATCCAGTTCACGCCGGCCCGCGTGATCATGCAGGACTTCACCGGTGTGCCCTGTGTCGTGGACCTCGCCACCATGCGCGAGGCCGTCAAGGAGCTCGGCGGCGACCCGGCGAAGGTCAACCCGCTCTCCCCGGCCGAGCTGGTCATCGACCACTCGGTCATCGCCGACAAGTTCGGCACGAAGGACGCCTTCGGCCAGAACGTCGAGCTGGAGTACGGCCGCAACAAGGAGCGCTACCAGTTCCTGCGCTGGGGCCAGACCGCCTTCGACGACTTCAAGGTCGTCCCGCCCGGCACCGGCATCGTCCACCAGGTGAACATCGAGCACCTGGCCCGCACGGTCATGGTCCGCAACGGCCAGGCGTACCCCGACACCCTCGTCGGCACCGACTCGCACACCACCATGGTCAACGGCCTCGGCGTGCTCGGCTGGGGCGTCGGCGGCATCGAGGCCGAGGCCGCGATGCTCGGCCAGCCGGTCTCCATGCTCATCCCGCGCGTCGTCGGCTTCAAGCTGACCGGCGAGCTGCCGGCCGGCACCACCGCCACCGACCTCGTCCTCACGATCACCGAGATGCTGCGCAAGCACGGCGTCGTCGGCAAGTTCGTCGAGTTCTACGGCGAGGGCGTCGCCGCCACCTCCCTGGCGAACCGCGCCACCATCGGCAACATGTCGCCGGAGTTCGGCTCCACCGCCGCGATCTTCCCGATCGACGGCGAGACCCTGAACTACCTCAAGCTCACCGGCCGCTCCGAGCAGCAGGTCGCGCTGGTCGAGGCGTACGCCAAGGAGCAGGGCCTCTGGCTCGACCCGGCCGCCGAGCCCGACTTCTCCGAGAAGCTGGAGCTCGACCTCTCCACGGTCGTCCCCTCCATCGCCGGCCCGAAGCGCCCGCAGGACCGCATCGTCCTCGCGAACGCCGCCGAGCAGTTCAAGCAGGACGTCCGCAACTACGTGGACTGCGTGGACGAGGCGGGCCAGGAGTCCTTCCCGGCCTCCGACGCCCCGGCCATCGCGAGCTCGGTCCCGTCGAACCCGGTCCAGGTGACCGCCCCCGACGGCTCCACCTACACGCTCGACCACGGCGCCGTCACCGTCGCCGCGATCACCTCCTGCACCAACACCTCGAACCCGTACGTCATGGTCGCCGCCGCGCTCGTCGCGAAGAAGGCCGTGGAGAAGGGCCTGACCCGCAAGCCGTGGGTCAAGACCACCCTCGCCCCGGGCTCGAAGGTCGTCACCGACTACTTCGACAAGGCGGGCCTCACCCCGTACCTCGACAAGGTCGGCTTCAACCTCGTCGGCTACGGCTGCACCACCTGCATCGGCAACTCCGGCCCGCTGCCGGAGGAGGTCTCCAAGGCCGTCAACGACCACGACCTGGCCGTGACCTCGGTCCTCTCGGGCAACCGGAACTTCGAGGGCCGCATCAACCCCGACGTCAAGATGAACTACCTGGCCTCCCCGCCGCTGGTCGTCGCGTACGCCATCGCGGGCTCCATGAAGGTGGACATCACCAAGGACGCCCTGGGCACCGACCAGGACGGCAAGCCGGTCCACCTGGCGGACATCTGGCCGACCGAGGCCGAGGTCAACGACGTCGTCGCCAACGCCATCGGCGAGGACATGTTCAACAAGTCCTACCAGGACGTCTTCGCGGGCGACGCCCAGTGGCAGGCGCTGCCGATCCCGACCGGCAACACCTTCGAGTGGGACACCGAGTCCACCTACGTGCGCAAGCCCCCGTACTTCGAGGGCATGACGATGGAGACCACCCCGGTCTCCGACATCTCCGGCGCCCGCGTCCTGGCCAAGCTGGGCGACTCGGTCACCACCGACCACATCTCCCCGGCCGGCGCCATCAAGGCCGACACCCCGGCCGGCCGGTACCTCACCGAGCACGGTGTGGAGCGTCGTGACTTCAACTCCTACGGCTCGCGCCGGGGCAACCACGAGGTCATGATCCGCGGCACCTTCGCCAACATCCGCCTGCGCAACCAGCTCGCGCCGGGCACCGAGGGCGGCTACACCCGCGACTTCACCCAGGCGGACGGGCCGGTGTCGTTCATCTACGACGCCTCCCGCAACTACATCGAGCAGGGCACCCCGCTCGTCATCCTGGGCGGCAAGGAGTACGGCTCCGGCTCGTCCCGCGACTGGGCCGCCAAGGGCACCGCGCTCCTCGGCGTCAAGGTCGTCATCACCGAGTCGTACGAGCGCATCCACCGTTCGAACCTCATCGGCATGGGCGTCCTGCCGCTCCAGTTCCCGGAGGGCCAGTCGGCCGAGTCCCTCGGTCTGACCGGCGAGGAGACCTTCTCCTTCACCGGCATCGAGGAGCTCAACGACGGCACCACGCCGCGCACGGTGAAGGTCACCACCGACACCGGCGTCGAGTTCGACGCGGTCGTCCGCATCGACACCCCCGGCGAGGCCGACTACTACCGCAACGGCGGCATCATGCAGTACGTGCTCCGCAACCTGATCCGCGGCTGACGCCGCAGGACCCGGTAGGACGAAGCGGGCCCCGCCCCTCGGAAGAGGGGGGCGGGGCCCGCTTCGCGTTTTCCTTCGTTTCTCGAAGGCGCGTCCGATTTGTCTTTCGGGGGCCCGGCGGCACCGCCGCCACGGGCCCCAGTACGGGTGTCCCGGGACCGCTGTCAAGGGTGTCGGCGGACGGATGGTTGGACGAAACGCCGCAGTTCCAGCGTGCCTATCCCGGAGGTCTCAACTCGGGAAAGATGGCTGTCGAAACCTGCTTTCGATCTTGCTCAGGCGAAGGGAAGTGGACTATACCTGTCGGCGTCCAGCCCGTCGTGTCCATCGACGACGGTCCGACGCGTGCACGACCCGGCTGCAAATGACCGCGGTGGCGGGGCCCTTCGCCTGTGGCGAGTTGAGAACGGGCGACCGGTACACCGCCTGAGTCCTGAATGAAGGCGAGGACTTGAGCATGGGATCCACCTCCGCACAGACCAATGAGGGCCTCGGCCGTCGCGATCTGATCAAGCGTTCCGCCGCTATCGGTCTGATCTCCGTACCGACCATGGGGTTCCTGTCCGCCTGTGCGAGCAGTGACAGCGGCGGCAACGGAAAGGTCGAGAAGGGGACGAAGTCCGACAAGAACCCGCTCGGCGTGAACGAGTCGGCCCCGCTCGACTTCGTCCTCTTCGACGGCGGATTCGGACAGCAGTACGCCAAGGACGCGATCAAGGTCTACGAGACCAATTACCCCAAGGCCACCGTCAAGTTCACCCCGACCCAGAAGATCACCACCACGCTCCAGCCGCGCTTCAACGGCGGCACCCCGCCGGACCTCATCGACAACTCCGGCGCCGAGCAGATGGACATGGGCGTCCTGGTCGGTCAGAAGCAGCTCGCGGACCTCACCCCGCTCCTCGACGCGCCCTCCATCGACGACCCGAGCAAGAAGGTCCGCGACACCCTGCGGCCCGGCATCGTCGAGATGGGCCAGTTCGACGGCGAGCAGTGCTGGATCCTCAACTACGCCTACACCGTCTACGGCGTCTGGTACTCGCAGAAGCTCCTCGACTCGCTCGACGCGAAGTACCCGGAGACCTGGGACGAGATGCTGGCCGTCTGCGAGAAGGCCAAGAAGAAGGGCATCGCCGCCTGGACGTACGCCGGCAAGCACCCGTACTACGTCCCCTTCTCGCTCTACCCGATGATCGGCAAGGTCGGCGGCCGCGAGGTCCTGGACGCCATCGACAACCTGGAGCCCAAGGCCTGGGAGCACCCCGCCGTCAAGGCGTGTTTCGAGGCGTACTACGAGCTGGTCCAGAAGGGCTACATCCTCAAGGGCACCCCCGGCCTCGACCACATCCAGTCGCAGACCGCCTGGACCGAGGGCAAGGCGCTGTTCATCCCGAACGGCTCCTGGGTCGAGAACGAGGCCGCGAAGACCATGCCGGCCGACTTCGGCCTGGCCGTCTCCGGCCCGACCGGCCTCGACGCCTCCGACAAGATGCCGTTCGGCACCATCTGGGCCGCCGGCGGAGAGCCCTTCATCGTCCCGGCCAAGGCGAAGAACGCCGAGGGCGGCATGGAGCAGCTGCGCATCATGCTCAGCGAGGCCTCCTCCAAGAACTTCACCCAGTCCGTGAAGTCCCTGACCGCCCTCAACGGCGGCACCGACGGCATCGAGCTCTCCCCGGGCCTCAAGTCCGGCGTCGCCGCCCTGGAGAAGGCCGGCCAGAACGTCGTCAACCCGCGCCTCCAGGACTGGTACGTCGCCCTCCAGAAGGAGAAGATCGGCGTCGCCGGCATCGGCGAGATGATGGCCGGCCGCGCCACCCCGGCCGAGACGATCAAGAAGATCCAGAAGTTCGCCGACGAGGCGGCCAAGGACTCCTCGATCAAGCACTACAAGCACTGATGAGCGGTGCCGGGGCCCCTTCCCGCCGACCGGGAGCGGGCCCCGGCCCCTTGGCGCGCGGCACGAGCGGCGTGCCCGGCGCGGGAAAGATCGGGGTCGGTAGGAAATGCAACACGGCAAGTACCGTTTCATCGTGGGGTTCCTGGCGGCCCCCCTCGCGCTCTACGCGCTCTTCGTCATCTGGCCGTTCATCCAGTCCATCTACTACTCCTTCACGGACTGGACCGGACTGAGCCCCGAATTCGGAATGATCGGATTCGGCAACTACAGCAGGATGCTGGACGACGAGATCTTCTGGAAATCGCTCCAGCACAGCCTGACCTTCGCGGTGGTGCTGCCGCTGGTGACCGTCGGCCTCGCGCTGTTCTTCGCCTTCATGCTCAATGTCGGCGGTCGGCGCCGCAAGGGCGCGGCCGTCGCGGGCGTGCGCGGATCGTCCTTCTACAAGATCGTGTATTTCTTCCCGCAGGTGCTGTCGATCGCGATCGTCGCGCTGCTCTTCCAGTTCGCGTACAACCCGAACAGCGGAGCCATCAATTCCGTACTGAAGGGCGTCGGACTCGGCAGCGTCCAGCCGGACTGGCTGGGAGACCCCGACCTCGCCCTCATCTGCGTGATGGTCGTCCTCGTCTGGTCCACCGTCGGATTCTTCGTCGTCCTCTTCTCGGCCGGCATGGCGTCCATTCCGCGGGACTTCTACGAGGCGGCCCTGCTCGACGGCGCGAACCGCTTCACCACCTTCTTCCGGATCACCCTGCCGCTGCTCTGGGACACCGTGCAGTCCGGGTGGATCTACATGGGCATCCTCGCCCTCGGGGCCGAGTCCTTCGCCGTCGTCCAGATCATGACCGTCGGTCCCAGCGGCGGCGGGCCCGACTACTCCACCATCGTCCTTCCGCTGTACGTGTACCAGAAGGCGTTCCGGGACGGTCAGGCCGCCTACGCAACGACCATCGGTGTCGCCCTGCTCCTCGTGACGCTGGCCTTCGCGGCCGTCGTGATGAAGCTGGGCCGGCGCGAGCGGCTGGAGTTCTGATGAAGACGACCGACACGACCCCCGCCGGAGTGGAGAACCCCGGCTCCCCGGCCGGGCCGGGCCCCGTGATCACCAAGACGAAGGCCCCCGCGCCCCGCAAGGAGCCGAAGGGCGAGGGCGCCACCCTGAACGTCTTCTCCCACGGCATCCTGATCCTCTGGGCGATCATGGTCGTCATGCCGCTGCTCTGGGCGGTCATGACCTCCTTCAAGACCGACCGGGCGATCTTCACCTCCCCGTGGTCGCTGCCCGACAGGCTGCACTTCGAGAACTGGTCGCGCGCCTGGACCGAGGCGCACATGAGCGACTACTTCCTGAACACCCTCCTGGTGGTCGGCTGCTCGCTGATCGGCACGCTCCTCTTCGGCTCGATGGCGGCCTACGTCCTGGCCCGCTTCGAGTTCCCGGGCAACCGCTTCATCTACTTCCTCTTCATCGGAGGGATGAGCTTCCCGATCATCCTGGCGCTCGTGCCGCTGTTCTACGTGATGCAGAACATGGCCCTGCTCAACACGCTGCACGGCCTGATCCTCGTCTACATCGCGTACTCGCTGCCGTTCACGGTCTTCTTCCTCACGGCCTTCTTCCGCACCCTGCCGACCTCGGTGGCGGAGGCGGCCTTCGTGGACGGCGCCTCGCACACCCGGACCTTCTTCCAGGTGATGCTGCCGATGGCCAAGCCGGGCCTCATCAGCGTCGGCATCTTCAACTTCCTCGGGCAGTGGAACCAGTACCTGCTGCCGACCGTGCTCAACACCGAGCCGGAGCGGAAGGTGCTCTCGCAGGGCCTCGTCCAGCTCGCGGTGAGCCAGGGCTACAAGGGTGACTGGTCCGGACTCTTCGCCGGCCTGGTCATGGCCATGCTCCCGGTCCTCGCCGCGTACGTCATCTTCCAGCGGCAGGTGGTGGCCGGCCTGACCGCCGGCGCCGTGAAGTGACCCCGGGGCCGCACCGGCCCCGCCACCGCTCCCGAAGGGCCCCCGGCGCACCGCGCGCCGGGGGCTCTTCCGGCCGTACGGGGCCGGACCGGGCCCCTCCCGGTCGTACGGGGCCGGGGGAGGGCCGCCCGGGAAGGTCCGGCGGCACCCGGGGGAGACGGCCCGGGAAACCCCGTGCGAACGCCGTGTGACCCTCACCTCGGACACTCAAGGTCTTGACGGGGAGCAAGCCGAAAGCGTCCCCTTAGAGTTCACATGTTGGAGAAAACGGTGGGAGTGAGTGAGTCGATGGAGACTCCGGGGTCGCAGACTTCTCTGCACAGGGCCAATCTCGAACGGGTCGTCCGGGCGGTGCGCATGGCCGGCTCGCTCACCCAGGCGGAGATCGCCCGGGCGACGGGCCTCTCCGCCGCCACGGTCTCCAACATCGTGCGGGAGTTGAAGGACGGCGGCACCGTCGAGGTCACGCCCACCTCCGCCGGGGGGCGCCGGGCCCGCAGCGTCTCGCTCTCCGGGGACGCCGGCATCGTGATCGGGGTCGACTTCGGCCACACCCACCTCCGGGTCGCCGTCGGCAACCTCGCCCACCAGGTGCTCGCCGAGGAGGCCGAGCCGCTCGACGTCGACGCCTCCGCCGCCGAGGGCTTCGACCGGGCGGAACAGCTGGTCAAGCGGCTGATCCTGACCACCGGGATCGGTGCCGACAAGGTGATCGGCGTCGGCCTCGGCGTACCGGGCCCGATCGACGTCTCCTCCGGCACCCTCGGCTCGACGTCGATCCTGCCGGGGTGGAGCGGCATCAACCCCGCCGAGGAGCTCTCGGGCCGCCTCGGGGTCCCCGTGCACGTCGACAACGACGCCAACCTCGGCGCGCTCGGCGAGTTGGTCTGGGGCGGTGGCCGGGGCGTCAAGGACCTGGCGTACATCAAGGTGGCCAGCGGCGTCGGCGCCGGGCTCGTCATAGACGGACGGGTCTACCGGGGCCCCGGCGGCACCGCGGGGGAGATCGGGCACATCACCCTGGACGAGTCCGGTCCGGTCTGCCGCTGCGGCAACCGGGGCTGCCTGGAGACCTTCACGGCCGCCCGCTACGTCCTGCCGCTGCTCCAGCCGAGCCACGGGCCCGACCTGACCATGGAGCGGGTCGTCCAGCTGGCCCGGGAGGGCGACCCCGGCTGCCGCCGGGTGATCGCGGACGTCGGACGGCACATCGGCAGCGGCATCGCCAACCTCTGCAACCTCCTCAACCCCAGCCGGGTGGTGCTCGGCGGCGACCTCGCGGAGGCCGGGGAGCTGGTCCTGGCGCCCATCAGGGACTCCGTCTCGCGGTACGCGATCCCCAGTGCCGCCCGGCAGCTCTCGCTGGCCCAGGGGGCCCTCGGCGGGCGCGCCGAGGTGCTTGGCGCGCTCGCCCTCGTCCTGAGCGAAATGGGCGATTCGACCCTGTTGGAGAGCGCGCTGCCGGCCGCCGCCCCGGCCTCTCGGCTTGCCTTCACTTAGATAACGAACACCACCGTTGTCATCTCGTTAAGAATTTACTTCTTGACGTCAACGTTGCGGCCGAGTTGACTTCGTGCCACCTCGGCCGCAACGTCGCGGCCTCGTCAGGGAGGCAACCCCAAATGAACGCAGTGACGCGTCGCGCCGTCATAGCCACGGCCGCGGTGTCGATGGCCCTCTCGCTCGCCGCCTGTGGCCAGGCCGGTGGCGACAAGAAGGACGACGCCGCCGGCTCGGGCAGCTCGACCAAGATCGGCCTGCTCCTTCCCGAGAACAAGACCTCGCGCTACGAGGCCCTGGACAAGCCCCAGTTCGAGAAGGCCGTCAAGGCCGCCTGCGGCGGCTGCGAGGTCGTGTACAACAACGCCGTCTCCGATGTCGTCAAGCAGAAGCAGCAGTTCGACCAGTTCATCGCCGACGGCATCAAGGTCATCGCCCTCGACCCGGTCGACGCCACCAAGGCCGAGAGCTGGGTCAAGGACGCCAAGGCCAAGGGCGTCAAGGTCGTCGCGTACGACCGCGCCGTCAAGGGCGCCGACGCCTACGTCAGCCACGACAACAACAAGGTCGGCGAGCTCCAGGGCCAGGCCCTCCTCGCCGCGCTCGGCGACAAGGCCGCCACCGCCAACGTCGTGATGATCAACGGCGACGAGAAGGACCCGAACGCCGCGCTGTTCAAGAAGGGCGCCCACACCGCCCTCGACGGCAAGGTCGGCAAGATCGCCTACGAGGCCTCCGGCGAGTGGGACCCGAAGGTCGCCGGCGAGAAGATGTCCGCCGCGATCTCCTCCGTCGGCAAGGACAAGATCGGCGCCGTCTACTCCGCCAACGACGGCATGGCGGGCGGCATCGTCACCTCCCTGGAGAACGCCGGCATCAAGGGCATCCCGGTGGGCGGCCAGGACGCCGAGGTCGCGGGCGTCCAGCGCATCATCGCCGGCACCCAGACCTTCACGATCTACAAGTCGCCGCTCCAGCTGGCCCCCGAGGCCGCCAAGTTCGCGGTGAACCTGCTCCAGGGCAAGGCCCTCGGCGCCGAGGGCGAGACCGACGGCGTGCCGTCCACGCTCTTCCCGCCGGTCGTGGTCGACAGCAAGAACATCCAGGACACGGTCGTCAAGGACGGCATCTACAAGGCCGCCGACCTCTGCACCGCGGACCTCGCCGCCAAGTGCACCGAGCTGGGCATCAAGTAGCCCGTGCCCGACCCCGCCGGGCCCGCGAGGGCCCGGCACCGCGGACCCCGGCCCGGCCCGCGCCCGGCCCCCGGCCGTCTCCCGACCGAGACGGCGCCGGACGCGCGGCCGCCCGCGTACGGAAGGTGAAGGCCCCGTACGGCGACCGGCGACGGGCCCGGTCCGCTCCCCCAAGCCCGTCCGGTCCCCGGCCGACCCAGACCCCGCTGTCGGCCCGGGGACCGGACGAAGCCCACCCCCAGAACTTTGCTGGCGCTGCACCTGCGGCGCGACGTGCCGCCGTCCGCGGGCGGCGAAGGAGTTGGTTCACGTGTCCCAGACGCCCGTGCTGGCGTTGCGCGGGATCTTCAAGCGATTCGGAGCGGTCCAGGTCCTCTCCGGTGTCGATCTCGAAGTCCACGCAGGTGAGGTCGTCGCGCTCGTCGGCGACAACGGAGCGGGAAAGTCCACGCTGGTCAAGACGATCGCCGGCGTGCACCCCATCGACGAGGGCGTCATCGAGTGGGAGGGCAGGCAGGTCGAGATCTCCCGCCCCCAGGACTCCCAGAACCTCGGCGTCGCGACCGTCTACCAGGACCTCGCGCTCTGCGACAACCTCGACGTCGTCGCCAACCTGTTCCTCGGCCGCGAGATCAAGAAGGGTGGCGTCCTCGACGAGGTCGCCATGGAGAAGCGCGCGAAGGACCTGCTCTCCACCCTCTCCATCCGCATCCCCAGCGTCCGCATCCCCGTCGCCGCCCTCTCCGGCGGCCAGCGGCAGGTCGTGGCCATCGCCCGCGCCCTGGTCGGCGACCCGAAGATCGTGATCCTCGACGAGCCGACCGCCGCCCTCGGCGTCGAGCAGACCGCCCAGGTCCTCGACCTGGTCGAGCGGCTGCGCGAGCAGGGCCTCGGCGTCATCCTCATCAGCCACAACATGGCCGACGTGAAGGCCGTCGCGGACACCGTGGCCGTCCTCCGCCTGGGCCGCAACAACGGCACCTTCCCGGTCGCCACCACCACGCACGAAGAGATCATCGCCGCGATCACCGGTGCCACGGACAACGCCGTGACCCGCCGCCAGGCCCGCAACGCGGAGGTAGCGAAGTGAGCACGACCCCTCCCACCGCGAACGACCCGGCCGCGGTGCCCGACCCCCGCACCCCCGACGCGCCGGTCACCGAGGCCCCGGCCGCCGCCGCGATCCCCGCCGTCGACCCCCGCCTCCTCGTCCGCGAGCAGGGCTTCAAGGGCTACGTCGAGGAGTTCAAGCGCAAGATCCGCTCCGGCGAGATCGGCTCGCTGCCCGTCGTCGTCGGCCTCATCGTCATCGGCGTCGTCTTCCAGGCCCTCACCGGCAACTTCATCACCTCGTACAACCTCGACCAGATCACGCTGTACGCGGTCGGCCCCGGCATCATGGCCGTCGGCATCGTCTTCGTCCTGCTGCTCGGCGAGATCGACCTCGCCGTCGGCTCCGTGGCCGGTCTCGCCGGCTCCGTCTGGGGCGTCCTCGGCACCGACATGCCCGACGGCCTCGCCATCCTCCTCGGCATCCTGTCCGGCACCCTGATCGGCGCCTTCCACGGCATCGTGTTCGCCAAGATCGGCGTGCCCGCCTTCGTCGTCACCCTCGCCGGCTTCCTCGGCTGGGCCGGCCTCCAGACCTGGGTGATGGGCGAGCGCTCCACCATCTCCACCCCGATCGGCAGCTTCGTCAACGACCTCACGAAGTACTACTTCTCCGACGTCGCCGCCGCCTACGGCCTCGCCGCCGTCGTGATCGCCGCCTTCTACCTGGCCCAGTTCCGCGACGCGCGCCGCCGCAGGGCCGCCGGCCTGCCGCACCGCCCGCAGAGCGAGATCGTCCTGCGCACCGCCGTCCTCGCGGTCCTGGTCCTCGTCGCCGCGTACGGCTTCAACCAGGAGCAGGGCCTGCCGCTCTCCCTGGTGATCTTCCTGGTGATCCTGCTCGTCACCGACTTCGTGCTGCGCCGCACCACCTACGGCCGCCAGGTCTTCGCGGTCGGCGGCGGCATCGAGGCCGCCCGCCGCGCCGGCATCAACGTCTCCTGGATCCGGATCTCGGTCTTCATGATCTCCGGCACCATGGGCGCCGTCGGCGGCCTGTTCCTCGCCTCCGCGACCGGCGGCGCCGACCGCTCCCTCGGCGGCGGCAACCAGCTGATGATGTGCATCGCCGCGGCGGTCATCGGCGGCACGTCCCTGTTCGGCGGACGCGGCAAGGTCTGGTCGGCGCTCCTGGGCATCCTGGTCATCCAGTCGATCGTCCAGGGCCTCAACCAGATGAACCTGTCCTCGAACGCCATCCAGTACATGATCACCGGAGCGGTCCTGCTCATCGCCGTGATCATCGACTCCGTCTCCCGCAAGACCCAGAAGACGGCCGGACGCGCCTAAAGGGTGTTGCAGAAGGTCCGGCTTCGGCAGGCAGAAGCGGCACCTGAACTGCTGTTTCACCGCGCCATGGCGAGGTTGTGCATGGCGGCGACGGCCTGGACCGCGTGGTGAAGGCCGTCGCCTTTCTGGCGGCAGTCGCGAAGGATCTTCCAGTTCTTCATCCGGGTAAACGTGTGCTCGACACGGGCCCTGACCCGTCGGTGCTCGGCATTGTCCTCCTCCTGCCCGCGCAGGAGGGGGCGGCCGGCTCTCTTGCGGTGCGGGACGATCAGGCCGGTGCCGAGGTAGGCGCCGTCCGCGATCACGGTCGTTCCCGCCGTCAGGACGGGCAGGCCCGACTCGCACCAGACATGGGCATCGGCCTTGTTGCCCGGCGCCGGGCGGGCCGCGGCGACGACCAGGCGGGTGTCGGCATCGATGATGACCTGCACGTTCGCCGAGAACCGGTAGTTGCGGGACGAAGCTGCGACCTTCCGGTCGCGGACCGGGATCAAAGTGCCGTCCACGATCCACAACCGGTCGGTGTCCACCACCGGCCGCGGAGCCCGTTCGAGCGCCAGCAGCGGCTGGAGCCGCTGGATGACCCGGCACACCGTCGCCGGCGAGATGCCGAACAGCGGAGCGAGCTGCCGCATGGTGAGGTTCGTGCGGTAGTACACGGCCACCAGCAGCACCCGGTCCGGCAGCGGCAGACACCACGGACGGCCACCACCCGGCCCGTTCCCACCCCGCTCCTTCACGACCTTCACCAGCTTCGCGAACCGGTCCATCCGTAAGCCCGTGAACGTCTCCACCCACAACGGCTCAGCCCGCAACACCCCACCCATACAGGCAAAATGCCCAAAACCGAGCCTTCTGTAACACCCTTTAGCGCCCGGAAAACCGGCGGGACGCGCCCGGAAGGGCCGCCGCCACGCACGCGTAACGCCCGCCACACCCGCCCGGCGCCGTGAAACCGGCGCCGGGCGCCCGTGCGTCCGGACCAGTGCACACACCCGTACGGAGCCGTACGGATCGCCGGTCCGCGGGCCGTGGGAGTGACGCCACATCCCCCGGCCCGCTGCCCACGATCCGGGACGGAACATTAGACTCGACGAATCGGCAAGCTCGACCAGCTCAAACGCAAGGAGGAACGGGTGGCTCTGCTGACCCGTATCAGGGGACCGCGAGACCTGGACCGGCTCTCCCCGGAACAGCTGGACCAGCTGGCCGACGAGATCCGGACGTTCCTCGTGGACGCCGTCTCCAAGACCGGCGGGCACCTCGGACCCAACCTGGGCGTGGTCGAGCTGACCATCGCCCTGCACCGCGTCTTCGACTCCCCGAAGGACAAGGTCCTCTGGGACACCGGCCACCAGAGCTACGTCCACAAGCTCCTCACCGGCCGCCAGGACTTCTCCCGGCTCAAGATGAAGGGCGGCCTCTCCGGCTACCCCTCGCAGGCCGAGTCCGAGCACGACGTCATCGAGAACTCGCACGCCTCCACGGTCCTCGGCTGGGCCGACGGCCTGGCCAAGGCGAACGAGGTCCTGAAGAAGGACGACCACGTCGTGGCCGTCATCGGCGACGGCGCCCTCACCGGCGGCATGGCCTGGGAGGCGCTGAACAACATCGCCGCCGCCAAGGACCGCCCCCTCGTCATCGTCGTCAACGACAACGAGCGCTCCTACGCGCCCACCATCGGCGGCCTCGCCAACCACCTGGCGACCCTGCGCACCACCGACGGCTACGAGCGCTTCCTCGCCCGCGGCAAGGACATCCTGGAGCGCACCCCGGTCGTCGGGAAGCCGCTCTACGAGACCCTGCACGGCGCCAAGAAGGGCCTCAAGGACTTCATCGCCCCCCAGGGCATGTTCGAGGACCTCGGCCTCAAGTACGTCGGCCCCATCGACGGCCACGACATCGAGGCCCTGGAGTCCGCCCTGACGCGCGCCAAGCGCTTCGGCGGCCCCGTCATCGTCCACTGCCTCACCGAGAAGGGCCGCGGCTACCAGCCCGCCCTCCAGGACGAGGCCGACCGCTTCCACGCCGTCGGCAAGATCCACCCCGACACCGGCCTCCCGATCGCCACCTCCGGCGCCGACTGGACCGGCGTCTTCGCCGACGAGATGGTCGCCCTCGGCAAGGAGCGCGCGGACGTCGTCGCCATCACCGCGGCCATGCTCCAGCCCGTCGGCCTCGACAAGTTCGCCAAGGCCTTCCCCGAGCGCGTCTTCGACGTCGGCATCGCCGAGCAGCACGGCGCGGTCTCCGCGGCCGGCCTGGCCACCGGCGGCCTCCACCCGGTCTTCGCGGTGTACGCCACCTTCCTCAACCGCGCCTTCGACCAGGTCCTGATGGACGTGGCCCTGCACAAGTGCGGCGTCACCTTCGTCCTCGACCGGGCCGGCGTCACCGGCACCGACGGCGCCTCCCACAACGGCATGTGGGACATGTCGATCCTCCAGGTCGTACCCGGCCTGCGGCTCGCCGCCCCGCGCGACGCCGACCAGGTCCGCGCCCAGCTCCGCGAGGCCGTCGAGGTCACCGACGCGCCCACCGTGGTCCGCTTCTCCAAGGGCGCGGTCGGCCCCGCCGTCCCCGCCCTGCGCCGCGTCGGTGGCATGGACGTGCTCCGCGAGCCCGGCACCGACAGGCCCGACGTCCTCCTGGTCTCGGTCGGCGCCCTGGCGCCGATGTGCCTGGAGATCGCCGACCTCCTCGACCGGCAGGGCATCTCCACCACCGTGGTCGACCCCCGCTGGGTCAAGCCCGTCGACGAGGCCCTCGCCCCGCTCGCCGCGCGCCACCGGGTCGTCGTCACCGTCGAGGACAACAGCCGCGTCGGCGGCGTCGGCTCGGCCGTCGCCCAGGCGCTCCGCGACGCCGGCGTGGACGTGCCGCTGCGCGACTTCGGCATCCCGCCGCGCTTCCTCGACCACGCCTCCCGCGCCGAGGTCCTGGCCGAGATCGGTCTGACCGCCCCGGACGTCGCCCGGCAGGTCACCGGCCTCGTCTCCCGCCTCGACGGCCGGTACGAGGACAGCGCGGAGGAGAGCGCCGAGAAGAGCGGCGCCAAGACCGCGGAGCCCGCCCGGGACTGACCCCGCACCACCTCCGTACCACCCCCGCGCCACCCATTGGGCCGGTCGGCCCACCCTCCCGGGTGCCGACCGGCCCGTTCGCGTGCATCCTGGCTCTGTTCGGGCAGACGTCGTCACAGCCTCCGACCCGCGGAGGCACCGGGACCGACGTCGGACGGAGCGCGGAGGTGCCACGGTGAGCACGGACCAACACCCAAGGGCCAATTCCGGTGTGTTCCGGACCAAGACGGTCGAGCAGTCGATCCGGGACACGGAGGAGCCGGAGCACGCCCTCAAGAAGTCCCTGTCCGCCTGGGACCTGACGGTCTTCGGCGTCGGCGTCATCATCGGCACCGGCATCTTCGTCCTCACCGGCAAGGTCGCCAAGGAGAACGCGGGCCCGGCGACGGCCCTCGCCTTCGTCGCCGCCGGCATCGTCTGCGCCCTCGCCGCCCTCTGCTACGCCGAGTTCGCCTCGACGGTGCCGGTGGCCGGATCGGCGTACACCTTCGCGTACGCCTCCATCGGCGAGCTGCCCGCCTGGATCATCGGCTGGGACCTCGTCCTGGAGTTCGCCCTCGGTACGGCGGTGGTGGCCGTCGGCTGGTCGGGCTACGTCCGGTCGCTCATGGACAACGCCGGCTGGCACCTGCCGGCGGCCCTTGAGGGGCCGGACGCGCCCGGCGGGACCTTCGACATCCTGGCGTTCCTGCTCGTCCTGGTCCTCACCGTCGTCCTCGTCCTGGGCATGAAGCTCTCCGCCCGGATCACCGCGCTCGTCGTGGCGATCAAGGTGACCGTGGTGATGATCGTGATCGTCGCCGGTCTGTTCTTCGTCGTCGGCGACAACTACAAGCCCTTCATCCCGCCGGCCGTCACCCCGGAGGGCGGCGGCTCCAACTGGGACTCCCCGCTGGTCCAGCTCCTCTTCGGGTACGAGCCGACGAACTTCGGCGTCATGGGCATCTTCACCGCCGCCTCCGTCGTCTTCTTCGCCTTCATCGGCTTCGACGTGGTGGCCACCGCCGCCGAGGAGACCAAGCTGCCGCAGCGGGACATGCCCCGGGGCATCCTCGGCTCGCTCCTCATCTGCACCGTGCTCTACGTGGCCGTCTCCCTCGTCGTCACCGGCATGCAGAACTACAAGGAGCTGTCCGTCAGCGCCCCGCTCGCCGACGCCTTCAAAGCCGCCGGCCATCCCTTCTACGCGGGCGTGATCAGCTTCGGCGCCGCCGTCGGCCTCACCACGGTCTGTCTGATCCTGCTCCTCGGCCAGACCCGCGTCTTCTTCGCGATGAGCCGCGACGGCCTGCTGCCGCGCTTCTTCTCCGTCACGCACCCGCGGTTCAGGACCCCGTACCGGCCGACGATCCTGCTCGGCGTCGTCATCGCGATCGTCGCCGGCTTCACCAGCATCAACGAACTGGCGACCCTGGTGAACATCGGCACCCTCTTCGCCTTCGTGATGGTCGCGGCCGGCGTCATCGTCCTGCGCCGCACCCGCCCCGACCTGCCGCGCGCCTTCCGCACCCCCTGGGTGCCCGCGCTGCCGATCCTCTCCATCGCGGCCTCGCTCTGGCTGATGCTCAACCTGCCGGGCGAGACCTGGTTCCGGTTCGCGGTCTGGATGGCGATCGGCGTCGTCGTGTACTTCCTGTACGGGCGGAGTCACAGCCGGTTGGGCCGGGAGGGCCAGGACGCCCGGTACTGAGGGGCCGCCGGAAGCGGGGCGGCGGGCGAGGGGAAGAGCGTTCGAAGGGGCCGCTACAGTCGGCTCGTATCCGACCCGCACCCCGATGACCGGAGCGCTGCACCTCTCATGGCGAATCGATCCGAGGCCCCCGCCGCCCGCCCCCACGGCCCCTCCGCCGACCCCCGCCTGCGGGGCTCCTGGCTGGCCCGCGGGAAGGAGGGCAGATTCAGCCTCTACCTGCCCCGGGACGGCGGAGTGGTGCGCTGGACGGAGAACGCCGGCGGCGGCTGGAGCGGGCCCGTGCCGATCGGCGGCGGCAGCGGCGGGCTGCTGCCCAGCCTCTCGGTGGGCCAGGGCGCCGACGGGTACGTGCACCTCGTCGGCCTCCGGTCCGTGGCGGGCGGCGAGCCGGACCGCGTCGAACTGGTGCACAGCACCCAGTACCAGACGGGCCGTCCGGCCCTGGAGTGGCGCTCGATCACCCATCCCAACGGCGCCGCCCACCAGTGGACCGGGACCCCCTCCGTGACCGTGGACGGCATCGGGCGCGCGTACGTCTTCTGCCGGAACGGCGGCGGCGGCATCAGCGTGCGGGCCCAGAAGGACGCGGGCGGCTGGCACCCCTGGTGGGACCTGCTCGGCTCCAAGACCGACCCCCTGCCGGTGGCCGTCACCAACGGGTCGGGCTTCGTGGAGCTGTACTCCTCGCACGCCGCGGGGCTCGTCCGCTACGTGCAGCGCGAGTCCGGTGCGAAGCCGCTCCGCGAGGAGCTCCTCCCGGCCCCGGTCACCATGGGCACCATGGCGGCCGTGCAGGGTCCCTCCGGGCACGTCACCGCCTTCTACCTGGACAAGGAGGGGCGGGTGTGCGCCTGGTCGCCCGAGCGGGCCCTGGAGCCCGTGCCCCTCGGCGGGGCGGTCGGCGAGGGCCCGCTGAGCGTCGTCCGCCGTTCCGTCGACGGCCTCGACCACACGCTGCTCGCCCAGCGCGACTCCTCGGGCCGGATGCTGTTCGCCTCCTACCCGGCGGAGCGGGAGGGGACCGAGCTGCGCTGGACCCCCTCGGGCCCCGCCGTCCAGGGCCCCCCGGTCCTGGCGGGCGACGCCTCCGGCACCGTCGTCGCCGCGGCGGTCGCTCCGGGCGGCGAGCCGATAGTGGCGGGCCGGGAGGCGGGGACGGGTCTCCTGCCGGGGACGTGGACGCGGATCTGACCCCGGACGTGCCGGTGCCCCGGGCCCCCTCAGAGGGAGGGGGCCCGGGGCACCGGCACGTCGGGGCGCGGTCAGCCGCCCGTGGCG
The DNA here is from genome assembly GCF_000716625.1 of Streptomyces bikiniensis. Taxonomy (NCBI): domain Bacteria; kingdom Bacillati; phylum Actinomycetota; class Actinomycetes; order Kitasatosporales; family Streptomycetaceae; genus Streptomyces; species Streptomyces bikiniensis. The sequence goes on from NZ_JNXJ01000001.1 coordinate 271,695, forward strand.
GGGGACTTCTTCGCGGACGCGGGGATCTCGGCGTCCTCGCGGATCGCCTTCCACAGCTGGGTGGCGTTCGGCTCGGCGGGGACGACGCGGTTCGGGTCCTTCTTGTCGTAGGCGACCGGCAGCATGATCGTCTCCATGTTCTGCGGGTCGACGCCGTTCAGGCTGCGGCCGAACTCGCTGAGCGCGGTCAGGGAGGCCAGCGCGGAGTCGGTGGTGAGCGCCTTGGTCGCCGAGTCGGCGATCTTGTAGCTCTTGGCGGGGCTGCCGAGCAGGTCCTGCTTCTTGACCTCGGAGAGGAGGGCGGTCAGGAACTGCTGCTGGAGGCTGATGCGGCCGAGGTCGCTGCCGTCGCCGACGCCGTGGCGGGTGCGGACGAAGGCGAGCGACTGGGTGCCGTCGAGCCGCTGCGGGCCGGCTTCGAGGTGGAGGCCGCTCTGCTTGTCGTCGATCGGCTCCTTCACGTCGACCGTGACCCCGCCGATGGCGTCGACCAGGTCCTTGAAGCCGGCGAAGTCGATCTCCAGGAAGTGGTCGAGCCGGACCCCGGACATCGACTCCACGGTCTTGACCACGCAGGCCGGACCGAACTGGGCGTAGACGGAGTTGAACATGACCCGCTGGGCCGGGGGCGCGGCCGAGCCGTCGCCGCGGACGCACTCGGGCCGGGTGACCAGGGTGTCGCGCGGGATGCTCACGGCGACGGCCTCGGTCCGCCCCTCGGGCACGTGCACCACGAGCGCGGTGTCCGAGCGGCCCCCGCCGACGTTGCCGCCGGCCAGGTCGCCGTTGGCGCCCGCCCGCGAGTCGGAGCCCAGGACGAGCAGGTTCTGGCCGCTGGTGGGCAGCTTCTCCGGGCGGTCGTCGCCGAGCGCCTTCTCGATGTCGACGCCCTTGATGTTGCCGTCGAGGCTGCTGTACATCCAGTACGCGCCGCCGCCCGCGGCCAGGAGCAGGACGAGCAGCGTCAGCAGGACGATCCGGCCGGTTCTGCGGCGCTTGCGGGGCGGCCGCGAGGCGCGGGCGGAACGGCGGCCGCCGGTGTCGGGCGTGCGTGTGTCCTGGCTCATGGTGCGGTGATTCCTCGCATCTGCTGACGGCGTCGGGCGACGGGGAATCCGGTTTCCCCCCCGGTCGTACAGGGGCCGCGGGCGCCTGTGACCGTGCAGTATAGGCCGCTGTCGGACATGTGTACGACGGGTACGGATTTTCCGGTCCCCGTGCGGCCGTCTATCGTTCCGGGGAGGCGTCGGTCGAAAGGATGATCGACGGGGTGGCGAACGGCAGTCGACTACAGGGGGCGGAGATGGCGCGAGGAACCGACCGGAGAACACGGTCCGGGCGCCTCGCGGGCGGCGCCCGCCCCGCCCCCGGCCTGCTGCTCCTGGTGGTGGCCGCGCCCGCCGAGGCGATCGCGCCGCTCGGCGCGGAGCCGCCCGGCGTGCCCCTCGCCGTGGTCTGCCTCGGCCGGGGGGAGCCCGGCGAGGCCGAGGCCCTCGGCTCCGCCCTGGCCGCCGCGCGGGAGCGCGGGCACCGGATCGCCGGCGAGCCGTACGTGCTGGACGTCCGGGGCGACGCCGGGGAACGGCTGCTCGACCTCTTCCTCGACCTCGGCCCGACCCGGGTCGGCACGCTCGACCCCGACCCGGAGAGCGTCGCCGTCGAGGGCGGGGAACGGAAGTACGCGGTCGTCGAGCCCCCCGCCCGGGGGGCCGCCGCCCGGGCCGCCCTGGCTGCGGCCCGCGCGTACCAGGAGCGCACCGGCCGGCCGGTGTACGTGGACTGCCGGCGCGCCGGCACCGATCCGTACGCCCCGGGGGAGGCCGCCTCCCGGTACCCCCGGCAGAGCCGCTGGCTCACCCGGGGCGCGGACGGGCGCCTCTCCGTCCACCTGCTGTCCGCCGCCGGCGTCCTGCGCTGGACGGAGACCGCGCCGGGGGGACCGGACTGGGACGGCCCCGAACTGCTCGAAACGCCTCCGGAACTGATGCCGGGTCTCACCGTGCTCCAGGGCTCCGACGGGTACGTCCGCCTCCTCGGCCTGCGCAGGGCCACGGACAAGGGGGAGCGGGCCCTGGAGGTCGTCACCGCCGTCCAGTACCAGAGCGGCCGGCCGCTCGCCCCCTGGCAGTCGATCGGCAACCCGAACGCGCGCGAGTGGGAGCGGGCCCGGCAGGTCGGCTTCCCCGTCGCCGCGCTCGACGCCGAGGGCGCCCTGCACGTCTTCGTGCGCAACGTCGGGCGCGGCATCAGCACCCGGCGCCAGGACCGGGCCGGGCACTGGACCGGCTGGGAGCACCTGCGCGGCCTGCGGGTCGCCGACGAGCTGGCCGCCGTCCCCGGCCCGGGCGGCGGCGTCGACCTCGTGGCCCGGCGCCGCGACCGCGCGGAGGCCGTGCGCTGGCACTACGACCCGGCGGCCCGGAGCTGGACGGAGGACCGGGAGGTCCCGGTCCGGATGGTCCCCGGCAGCCTCGCGGCCGCCCCCGAGGCCGGCGGCGTCCGCTTCCGGTACGCCGACACCAACGAACTCTGCCTCTGGCGGCCGGGCGCGCCCGCGCCGGAAGCCCTGGGCGGTGCCGACGGCAGCGGGGCCGCGACCGGTGCCGTCGGCGCGGCGGTCCAGGGCTGGTCCTGCACGGTACTGGTCCGGCCGGGCGGCGACGGGACGGTCGCGATCGGGGTGCACGCCGACGGCCGCCCCGACACGGGCACCTGGTGGGCGCCCGGCGGCGAGCGGTCCCTGGTGGCTCCGGCGGTGGCCCTGGACGCCGGGGGGCGGGTGGTGGCGGCCGTGCTGGGCACCGACGGGGAGCCCCGGGTCATGCGCCAGCGCGAGGGGGCGGAGGGGCTGGACTTCGAGCCCTGGCGGGCCCTTTGACGCAGGTGGGACCCGCCACATTCGACCCGTTCCAAGTTTCGAACGTCGATCGCATTTGCTAGTCTCATGCAGTCTTTATGTGAACCACAAGTGGACCACATGTGTGGATCGCGTGGACGGCCCCCCGGCCCGAACGCTTCGGGCGGCAGGCCAATGGCTGCCCTGCCGCACCAGATGTCCGTGCGCCGACGACTGAGGGGCTCATGCAGAAGCTGTCACTCCGGGCTGTCCAGAAACTCACGTGCAAGAAGCGTGACGCCTGGTGGACCGTGCTCCTCGTCGACCCCGTCGCCACCCGGCTCGTCTGCCTCTTCGCCCGGTTCGACTGGATCACCCCGAACCGCGTCACCTGGGCCGCCCTCTTCGTCGGCCTCGGCTCGGCCGGCTTCTTCCTCAAGGGCGACTACGAGTCCCTCGCCATCGGCGCCGGGCTCTACCACGTCAGCTTCATCCTCGACTGCATCGACGGCAAGCTCGCCCGGCTCAAGGGCAACGGCTCCGTCTTCGGCGGCTGGCTCGACTACGTCTTCGACCGCATCCGGGTGCTGTTCTGCGCCCTCGCGCTGATGGGCGGCCAGTTCCTCCGGACCGACGAGCCGGTCTTCCTGCTCGCCGCCCTCGTCGTCGTCTTCCTCGACATGCTCCGCTACGTCGACGCGCTCCAGATCTACAAGATGCGCATGTCCATGCGCGCCAAGATCGAGGCCGTCACCCTCGCCCGGCAGGCCGAGGCCGGTGTGAAGGAGGAGGACCAGAAGGTCGTCTTCATGGAGGACCTGCTCCGCGCGAACCCCCTCGCGGAGGGCGAGACCCTCAAGGCCGCCGCGACCACCCGGCCCGGCCAGCCCGAGGTCATCGACCTCCACCAGCAGTTCCGCAAGAGCTTCCCCTGGTACGCCCGCTTCCGCCACGCCCTCCTGCGCACCCGCATCCGGCCGCACCTGATCAGCGGCATCGAGTTCCAGATGTTCATCTTCATCGTCGGCCCCCTCATCGGCCACGTCCTCGTGACGACCGCGGTCTCCGCGATCCTCCTGGGCGCCTTCGAACTCGTGATCATGTTCAAGTTCTGGCTCTCCACCCGCGACTTCACGCGCACCATGGAGCGCCTCGCGCCCGACAGCGTCCCCACCCGCGCGGGCTCCATCTCGCCCCACCTCCAGGCCGGCCGGCACCGCCGCCGCGAAGGCGACCAGGGACGCCCGGACACCGGCGCCGACGCGTGGACGGACCAGGGCGACCCGTACTCCCGCGACGACCTGCGCCTCCAGGAGCACCCGTACTCCCGCGACGACCGGGACCGCCAGCACCTCCGGGGCTCCCAGGACCATCCGTACCCCCACGACGCCCGGACGGAGCCGGACGGCTGGAACGAGCAGGTCACGTGGATGGACCAGCGCTTCCCCGCCCCCGAACCCGACGACGACCCCGGCTTCCAGCCGTACCCGCACCCCTACCCCGCCGAGCCCGAGGCGCAGGACACCGCGTGGCTCCCGCGCGTCCCCGCACAGCCCCACCCCGGCCACCACCACGCGGACTCGGGGCAGAGCTGGTCATGAGCGTTCCGCAGGACATCACGCACTACCGCGTCAGCATCGTCGTCCCCGCCCACAACGCGAGCGCCACGCTCTCCCGCGCCCTCCAGTCGGCCCTCTCCCAGACCCACCGCAACGTCGAGGTCCTGGTCGTCGACGACCGCTCCACCGACGGCACGCTGCTCACCGCCCGCCGGTTCGCCCAGGACGACCGGGTGCGGATCATCGAGCGGCCGGAGAACAGCGGCGGCTGCGGAGCGCCCCGGAACAACGGCATCGAGGCCGCCACCGGCGAGTACGTGATGTTCCTCGACGCCGACGACGAACTGCCCCTCAAGGCCGTCGAGGAACTGCTCTCCTCCGCGCTCGCCACCGGCTCCGACGTCACCGCCGGCCGCGCCCTGCGCGTCAACCTGGGCACCGACGAGGTCACCGTCTGGCAGCCGCAGCTCTACGCCGGGGACCAGACCGTCGGAGGCCTCGGCGCCTTCCCCGAGCTCTTCGCCGACCCCATCGCGGCCGGCAAGCTCTACCGCCACGACTTCCTCGACGACTTCGGCATCCGCTTCCCCGAGGGCGTCTTCTTCGAGGACACCTACTTCTCCACCGTCGCGAACTTCCACGCCCGCTCCCTCACCCTCCTCGCCACCCCCGTCTACCGGTGGATGTGGGAGAGCGAGAGCGACCAGCCCTCCATCACCAACCGGCGCCACGAGCTCCGCAGCATCCGCGACCGGGTCCTCGTCCACCAGTACACCGACCACTTCCTCACCGACGTCGGCCGCCCGGACCTGCTCGCCCACAAGGGCGCCAAGTTCCTCGCGCACGACCTGCGCCTCTACACCCCCGAACTGCGCGGCGGCGACGAGAACTACCGCCGCGGCTTCGTGCGGGCCGTCGCCCCGTACCTGCGGAGCCTGCACCCGCAGACGTACGACCTGTGCGGGCCCATGGAGCGGGTGCGCGCCTTCGGCCTCATGCACGGGCGGACCGACATCGCCGTGTCCGCGGCCGACTTCACCCGCCGCCGCAGCGTCGTCAGCTCCGACGTCGTCGAGCGCGACGGCCGCGTCTACTGGTCGGCCTCGATGCTCGGCATCGACGGCGCCGAGCGGTTCCTCGACGTCACCGACCTCGAACTGACCGGCACCAAGCTCGCCGACGCGCGCCTCTACAACGAGGCGTCCCGGGTCGAGATCGTCGGCGACCGGATGCACATCGCCGGTGCCATCAGGAACCAGTTCGGCCGCGTCGACCCCGAGGGCAAGACCTCGCTCACGGCCGTGCTGCGCCGCCGCAGCACCAAGACGGACCACCCCTTCCCCGCCACCGGCGTGGAGGTGGACGAGCACTGGATCCGCTACCACGCCACGATCGACCTGGCCGCCACCCTCGGCAAGGCCGACCACGGCGGCCACTGGAACTTCTTCGTCCAGCTCCGGCACGGCGGGGAGCGCGCCTCCACCGCGCTCAACATCGGCGCCGTCGACGTCCAGGACCTGCGGTACGCCACCGGCGCGGCGACCTACGAGGTCTACGAGACGGTCAGCGGCAACCTCGGCCTGCGCCCGCAGACCACCGAGACCCGGTCCAGGGTCCAGCCGCGCGGCACCCCGTGGCTGTGGTGGCGGGACGCCCCGCCGACCGCCCCGGCCACCGCCCCCGGCGGCCGGTACGGGGCCGCGGTCGTCGTCCACTGCCGCAACGACGAGTACGACCTGCCCGACTTCCTCGGCTCCCTCGCCGCCCAGGCGGACTTCCCCGGCACCGAGGTCGTCCTCGTCGACGACGGCTCCACCGACGCGACGCCCTACCTGCTCGCCGAGTTCACCGCACGGCACCCCAACGCCCGCGTGGTCACGCAGTACAGCCTCGGCCTGCGCTCCGCCTTCGACCACGGCCTCCGGTACGTCACCGCGCCCTACGTCATGTTCGCGCGGGCCCGCGACATCCTCGGCGAGGCCGCGGTCGCCCGGCTCCTGGCCGCCGCCCGCCGCGTCGACACCGGCGTCGACGTCGTCGTCGGCCGCGCCGACAACTTCCCCGGCCCGGCGCTGAACGAGGAAGAGCCCTGGCAGCGGTACTTCAAGGAGAACACCGCCGTCGACCGCCTCGACGACGCGCCGTACCTGGTCTTCTCCACCGCCCTCGGCGCGAAGCTGTTCAAGACCTCCTACGTGCGCGCCCACCGCTTCCGCTGCGGCCCCGGCCCCGGCTTCGAGGACGACTGGTTCACCGTCCCCGCGCTGCTCCGCTCCCGCCGGATCGCGATCGCCCGCGGCGCCCGCTTCTACGCGCGCGACGAGGAACTGCGGGGCTCCCTCTTCGACCGGCCGTGGAACGACCCGGTGAAGACCCAGGAGATCGTCCGGCTCGCCGCCCACGTCCTGAGGGCGGTCCAGGAGCAGCCGGAGCGCACGGTGCGCCTCGCCCAGCGGTTCGTCGTCCGCACGCTCCAGCCCTACGTGCGGAACATGCACCGGATCATGAGCAAGCCGGAGATCGCCGCCGCCCTGCCCTGGCTGCACGAGATCTACTCGGGGATACCCACCGACCTCGTCCTCCAGTACACCGTCCAGCCCCTGGCCCGGCTCCAGCACCACGCGATCGTCACCGGCGACCTGGACCTCTTCGCCGAACCGCGGACCGCGCCGGACTACCTGCCGACCCTCCACCTCGACGACGAGGGCGTCTACCGCAGGATCGCCGGCGACCCCGTCGACACCCGGCTGCTGCGCGTCCCGAAGATCGGCGCCGTCCTGGAGACCCTCGACTGGACCGGCGGCGAGATCGAGTTCCAGGGCCTGCTGGTCCTCGCCGCCACGGACATCGACCGGCCCTTCACCAACCGCATCGAACTGGTCCTCTCCGACGGGCGGCGCGAGTACGCCGTCCCGGTCGAGCAGGTCTACCGGCGCGACCGCTGGCGCACCCGCAAGGACCGGGACCTGTACGCCGGCTGGCGGGCGCGCGTCCGCACCACCCGGCTGCCGTCCGCCGTCGCCAACGCCGACCTCACCCTGACGATCCGCATCCACGAGGGCGACCGGCACCACGACACCCCGCTGGCCGCCCGCCAGATGCTGCACCGCTTCAAGGGCGTGCACACCCGCGGCAAGGAGCGCCTCGTGCTCTCCGTGGAGCAGGACGAGACGCCGAGGGTCCGCTGGGTGCGCGGCTTCCTCGCCCGCCGCGCGGACAAGCGCCGCCGCTTCTTCCGGGAGGTGCGCGCCTCGCTGCCCGGCCGCCCCGGCTGGCGCACCCGCCTGATGTACTGGCTGACCCACCCGCTCCTGCACCGCAAGGGCATCTGGATCATCGGCGAGCGCGAGGACACCGCCCAGGACAACAGCTACCACCTGTTCAAGTGGATCCGGCAGAACCACCCCCGCCGCAAGATCTACTACTCCATCAACCGCACCTCGGCCGACTGGGCCAAGCTCGCCCCGTACGGCCAGGTCATCGACCGCCTCTCCTGGAAGCACCGCGCCTACCTGCTGCACGCCGAGCGCCTGATCAACGCCTACGACCTGGAGGCGTACCTCGGCTTCCCCGGGCTCCCCAAGCGCGCCTTCCTGCGCGGCTACGGCGACCTGCTGCGCTACAAGCGGGTCTTCCTCCAGCACGGCGTGGTCTACAACGACGTGGTGGCCTCCATCCACGCCCAGGCCACCAACGTCGACATGGTGCTCACCACCGGCCGCAGCGAGCGCGCCTACTTCGCCGAGCACTGCGGCTACGGCTACGACCGCGTCGCCGCCACCGGGCTGCCGCGCTACGACGCGCTCGCCCCGGTGCCCGGCCTGCGCCGGATCCTGGTCATGCCGACCTGGCGGCGCGACATCGTCGCCCCCTCGTACAACAGGGCGGCGAAGCCCGAGATCCCCTTCGCGGCCTCGCAGTACTACCGCTTCTTCTCCTCGCTGCTGCGCGACGAGCGGCTGCTCGCCGCCCTGGAGCGGTACGGGGTGGAGCTGGAGTTCATGCCGCACTACGAGATCCGGCCGTACCTCAAGCACTTCACCATCGACCACCCGTCGATCACGGTGTCCACCACCGGCCGGGACGTCCAGCTGGCGATGCGCGAGTGCTCGATGCTGGTCACCGACTACTCGTCCGTCTTCTTCGACGTGGCCTACATGGGCAAGCCGATCGTCTACACGAACTTCGACGACGAGGAGTTCTACCGCAAGCACTACAAGCGCGGGTACTTCGACCTGGCGCGGGACGGCTTCGGCCCGGCCTGCGGCACGGTCGAGCACGCCGTGGACGAGATCATCGGCTCCATCGAGCGCGGGTTCCGCGTCGAACCGGAGTACCAGCGGCGCGCGGCCGAGTTCTTCGTGCTGCGCGACACGGCGAACTGCGAGCGGGCGTACCGGGTCATCGAGACCCTGGACGCCTCGGTCGTGGCCGACCCCGACTTCGAGGCCCATCGCGGGGTGCGCATTCCATGAACCGACGGGTCAGCCACTCAGGAACGATCAGATGAGAAGAATATTCATCGCGGGCGGCTCGGGAGCCTGCACGCGCCAGACCAGCATGGCACCGATGGTCGGCTGGGGCCAGGTGCTGCACCTGTTCACCCAGGGCGTCGAGGTCGTCAACGCGGCCCGCGCGGGGGCGAGTTCACGCAGCTTCTACGAGCGCGGCCGGCTGGCCTGGATCCTGGAGAACATCGCCCCGGGCGATCTGCTGCTGATCTCCTTCGGCCACAACGACATGCGCGCCGAGGACGGCCGGTTCACGGCCCCCTTCACCGACTTCCAGTTCTACATGCGCAAGTACACCGACGGCGCCCGGGCACGGGGCGCGCACCCCGTGCTCGTGCCGGGCGTGGAGCGGCGGGTCTTCGACGCGCACGAGAACATGCGCCGCAGCCTCGGCGTCTACCCGCAGGCCATCCGGGAGCTCTCCCGGACCATCTCGGTGCCCCTCATCGACCTGCACGACTTCACCAGCACCTGGTGGGAGCAGCTGGGCTCCGAGGAGAGCAAGAAGGTCTTCCTCTACCTCCGGCCCGGCGAGAACCCCAACTACCCCGACGGCGTCGAGGACAACAGCCACCTGCGGCCGCACGGCGCCCTGGAGTGCGCCCGCTTCGTGGCCCGGGGGATGTACGCGCAGGGCCTGCTGCTGCCGGAGTACTTCCGGAACCTGGACGCGCTCGTCCCGGAGCACGAGGTCGCCTGGCTCCCGGACGACGTCTTCGAGCACCTGACCAAGTCCCGCGTGAGCGAGGTGGCGCAGTGAGCGAGAACTGGTACCCGCTGGCGAGGGCCTCGGTGTTCCACCCGGAGACCCCGCGCCACGGCGGCCGCCTGGAGCTGTACGGCGACGCCGACCCGGCACTGCCCCTGGCTCCCGGACAGCGCTTCCGGCTGATGCTGTCGATCACCCCGCAGGACGAGCCGTTCCGCGTGTACGGCTACGTCCTGCCCGACCTCTTCGAAGGGGTCCTCGGCGTCGTCCGCCACCAGGGCCTCGCCAAGATGGAGAGCGGCCGGTACGCCACCTACGCCTCCGGGAGCGAGCCGCGCGCCGTCACCATGACGGTCCGGGTCGCGGACGACGCGCCCGAGGGCTCGTACTTCCTGCCCCGGATCGTGGTCGGCGTCAAGCGCACCGAGAAGGAGCGCCTGGTCGCCTCGATGGCCAACTCCCACCTGGGCTTCCGCGTCCGCCGGCACTGGCTGGCCGGGCACGTGATGCTGCTCGAACCCGGCGGCGGCTTCACCGTCCCGTCCGACTACAGCCCCCTCGAAGGCCTGCGGTTCACCGGCAGCTCGTTCCCCGCCCGCGGCACCCTCTTCCACCAGCCCGGCGGAGGACTCACCTACCAGGCCGCCCCCGACTTCCTGGGCTACGACTCCTTCTCGGTCGAGTTCGAGGACGGGACGGGACACCGGGTCCGGCAGGAGATCACCGTCCACGTCGGCGGCCTGGGCGACTCTCCCGGCGCACTGCCGGCGGATGCCTAGGATCCCGGCCCGGCACCGGGCCCTCGCGCTCGCGCTCGCCCTGCTGGCCGTGACCGGGGCGTGCACCCGGTCGGAGGAGAAGGGCCCCGGCATCTCCGCGAAGCCGTCCGGCCCCGTCACCGAACGGCCGCTCGCCGCCGGCGTCGACTACCGGGAGTCCGTCCACCGGGGCCCGGCCGGACCGGTGCGGGTCTCGGTCCTGCGGATCGCCCCGGACGCCGCGGCCCGGCTCGTCGGCGCGCACGGCGCGAGCATGGCCCTGCCCCAGACGGTGCGTCAGGCGGCGCGCCGGGCCGGGGCCCTCGCCGCCGTCAACGGCTCGTACTTCGACATCAAGGGAGGCAAGGCGTACAGCGGCTACCCGGGCGACCCCGTCGGCCTGTACGTCGAGGGCGGCCGGGTCCTCAGCGAGGCCCGCGACGACGGCGCCGCCCTGCTCCTCGGCCACCGCGACGGACGCCTGTGGGCCCGGATCACCGAGGTCGCCACGCCCGGTCTGATCACCGCCGCCGACGGGGAGACCCGGCGGCTGGACGGCGTCGACCGGGCCGCGGGCCGGCTCCGCCCCTGCCGAGGCACCGACCACGACCGGCTCGCGGCCGAGGGCCGCGTCTGGCGCCAGGACCCGGGCACCGGGCTGTGCGAGGACCCCGACGAGATCGTCGAGTTCACGCCCGACTGGGGCGTCGCGACCCCGGACGGCCCCCGCGGCAGCGTCGAGGCGGTGCTGGACGGCGACGGCGCCGTGAGCCGGCTGCGCTCCCCGGCCGGCGGCCCCGTACCGAAGGACGGCCGGGCCCTGTACGGGATCGGCGAGGGCGCCGACTGGCTGCGGGAGCACGTCCGGCGCGGCACCGCGCCGGACGTCTCGATCCCGCTGACCGACTCCTCCGGCGAGGACCTCACCGGCTTCGTCGACACCGCGGTGGGCGGCGGCAGGCGGCTCCTCTCCGGCGGCCGTGTCGTGCTGAGCGAGCGGGACCGCGCGGCGACCGACCGGCCGCCGCGGACCCTGGCCGGGGTCACCGCCGACGGCTCGGTCCTGCTGGTCACCGTCGACGGGCGCGACCCGGGCGCGAGCGAGGGCGCCACCCTCGCCGAGTCCGCCGGGCTGCTGAGCTCCCTCGGCGCCGTCGACGGGCTCAACCTCGACGGCGGCGGCTCCACGACGATGGTGGTCGGCGGGGAGCTGCGCAACCGCCCCCGGGAGGCCGTGGGCGACCCGGTGGGCGAGCGGAAGGTGGCCACGGTCCTGGCGGTACTGCCCCGCTGACGCGGCGCGGGGAGGGACGAACGCAAGGGGAGGGACCGAACGGAAGGAGGGGCCGGTGGCAGTGCCACCGGCCCCTCCTCATGGCCTCCCGCAGGCGTTACGCCGGGACGCTCGCCACGCCCTGCGCCAGGAAACGCTTCCCGTTGACGCGCTCGGAGACGCCCTCACGGTCCAGGTACGGCGTGATGCCGCCCAGGTGGAAGGGCCAGCCCGCGCCCGTGATCAGGCAGAGGTCGATGTCCTGCGCCTCGGCGACGACACCCTCCTCCAGCATCAGGCCGATCTCCTGCGCCACCGCGTCCAGGACGCGGTCGCGGACCTGCTCCTCGGTCAGGACGGTGTCGCCCTGCTTCAGGAGGGCGGCGACCTCGGGGTCGAGCTCCGGCTTCCCGGAGTCGTACACGTAGAAGCCCCGCTTGCCGGCCTCGACGACCGCCTTCAGGTTGGGGGAGACCTTGAAGCGCTCCGGGAAGGAGCGGTTCAGGGTCTCGGAGACGTGCAGACCGATCGCCGGGCCGACCAGCTCCAGGAGGACCAGCGGCGACATCGGCAGGCCGAGCGGCTCGATGGCCTTCTCCGCCGTCTCGACGGGGGTGCCCTCGTCGATGACGTTCTGGATCTCGCCCATGAAGCGGGTCAGGATGCGGTTCACGACGAACGCCGGGGCGTCCTTGGTGAGGACCGCGGTCTTCTTCAGCTTCTTCGCCACGCCGAAGGCGGTGGCGAGGGATGCGTCGTCCGTCCGCTCGCCGCGCACGATCTCCAGGAGCGGGAGGATCGCGACCGGGTTGAAGAAGTGGAAGCCGACCACGCGCTCGGGGTGCTTGAGCTTGGAGGCCATCTCCGAGACGGAGAGCGAGGAGGTGTTGGTGGCGAGGATCGCGTGCGCCGGGGCGACCGCCTCGACCTCCGCGAACACCTTCTGCTTGACCGACATCTCCTCGAACACGGCCTCGATGACGAAGTCCGCGTCCGCGAAGCCCTCGGCCTTGTCCAGCACGCCGGAGACCAGGCCCTTGAGGCGGTTGGCCTTGTCCTGGTTGATGCGGCCCTTGCCGAGCAGCTTCTCGATCTCGGCGTGGACGTAGCCGACGCCCTTGTCGACGCGCTCCTGGTCGATGTCGGTCAGGACGACCGGCACCTCCAGACGGCGCAGGAAGAGCAGGGCGAGCTGGGAGGCCATCAGACCGGCGCCGACGACGCCGACCTTGGTGACCGGGCGGGCCAGCGACTTGTCCGGGGCGCCGGCGGGGCGCTTGCCGCGCTTCTGCACCAGGTTGAAGGCGTAGATGCCGGAGCGCAGCTCGCCGCCCATGATCAGGTCCGCGAGGGCCTGGTCCTCGGCGTCGAAGCCCTTCTGCAGGTCCCCGTCCTTGGCGGCCTCGATGATGTCGAGGGCGCGGTAGGCGGCCGGGGCGGCGCCGTGCACCTTGGAGTCGGCGACGAAGCGGCCCTTGGCGACGGCCTGGTCCCAGGCCTCGCCGCGGTCGACCTCGGGGCGCTCGACGGTGGTGGTGCCGTTGAGGACGGAGGCCGTCCAGATCAGCGACTGCTCCAGGAAGTCCGCGCCCTCGAACAGCGCGTCGGCGATGCCGAGTTCGAAGACCTGCTTGCCCTTGAGCTGACGGTTCTGGTTCAGCGAGTTCTCGATGATGACCGAGACGGCCTTCTCGGCGCCGATCAGGTTCGGCAGGATGGCGCAGCCGCCCCAGCCGGGCACCAGGCCGAGGAAGACCTCGGGCAGCGAGAAGGCCGGCAGGGCCTTCGAGACGGTGCGGTAGGTGCAGTGCAGACCGACCTCGACGCCGCCGCCCATGGCCGCGCCGTTGTAGTACGCGAAGGTCGGCACGGCGAGGGAGGACAGACGCTTGAAGACGTCGTGGCCGCCCTTGCCGATGGCGAGGGCCTCCTCGTGCTTCTTCAGCAGCTCGACGCCCTTGAGGTCGGCGCCGACGGCGAAGATGAACGGCTTGCCGGTGATGCCGACGCCGACGATCTCGCCGTTGGCGGCCTCCGCCTCGACCTGGTCGATCGCCGTGTTCAGGTTGGCGAGGGACTGCGGCCCGAAGGTGGTCGGCTTGGTGTGGTCGAAGCCGTTGTCCAGCGTGATCAGCGCGAACCGGCCCGCACCCGCGGGCAGTTCGAAGTGCCGTACGTGGGCGCTGGTGACGACCTCGTCCGGGAAGAGCTCGGCGGCGCCCTTCAGAAGCTCGGCGGTGGTGCTCACTTGCCCTCCCAGTGGGGGTTCTCCCAGATGACCGTCGCGCCCATGCCGAAGCCGACGCACATGGTGTTGAGGCCGTAGCGGACCTGCGGGTTCTCCTCGAACTGGCGGGCCAGCTGCGTCATCAGGCGGACGCCGGAGGAGGCCAGCGGGTGACCGTAGGCGATGGCGCCGCCGTACTGGTTCACGCGGGCGTCGTCGTCGGCGATGCCGTAGTGCTCCAGGAAGGCGAGGACCTGGACGGCGAAGGCCTCGTTGATCTCGAAGAGGCCGATGTCCTCGATGGACAGGCCGGCCTGCGCGAGGGCCTTCTCGGTGGCGGGGATCGGGCCGTAGCCCATGACCTCGGGCTCGACGCCGGCGAAGGCGTACGAGACCAGGCGCATCTTGACCGGGAGGCCGTTCTCCCGGGCGAAGTCCTCGGAGGCGATGATCGAGGCGGTGGCGCCGTCGTTCAGGCCGGCCGCGTTGCCCGCGGTCACGTTGCCGTGGACGCGGAACGGGGTCTTCAGGTTCGCCAGCGACTCCAGGGTGGTGCCCGGGCGCATCGGCTCGTCGGCGGTGACCAGGCCCCAGCCCGTCTCGCCGCCCTCGGCGTTGGTGCGGCGGACCGAGATCGGCACCAGGTCCTGCTGGATCTTGCCGTCGGCGTACGCCTTGGCGGCCTTCTCCTGCGAGCGCACGGCGTACTCGTCGGCGCGCCGCTTGGTGATGCTCGGGTAGCGGTCGTGCAGGTTCTCGGCGGTCATGCCCATGAAGAGGGCGGACTCGTCGACGAGCTTCTCCGACACGAAGCGCGGGTTCGGGTCGACGCCCTCGCCCATGGGGTGGCGGCCCATGTGCTCGACGCCACCGGCGATGACGGCGTCGTAGGCGCCGAAGGCGATCGAGCCGGCGGTCGTGGTGACGGCGGTCAGCGCGCCGGCGCACATGCGGTCGATGGAGTAGCCCGGCACCGACTGCGGCAGCCCGGCGAGGATGCCCGCCGTGCGGCCGAGGGTCAGACCCTGGTCGCCGATCTGCGTGGTCGCGGCGATGGCGACCTCGTCGATCTTCGCGGGGTCGAGGCCGGGGTTGCGGCGCAGCAGCTCCCGGATGGCCTTGACGACGAGGTCGTCGGCGCGGGTCTCGTGGTAGATGCCCTTCGGGCCCGCCTTGCCGAACGGGGTGCGGACGCCGTCGACGAAGACGACGTCCCTGACGGTACGAGGCACGATGGCTCTCCTCCAGGGTGCGGGACGGCCTGCTGCGGCGCACGCCTAAGCGTGCGCTTGCTCCCCCCATGCTACTTACGAGTAACCATGCTGCCCACCCCCTGGGGGCCAAGCGGCGAAGGTCACACCGGGAACTCTGCCGCAGACGGCCGGAAACGGCGGAGCCCCCGTCACCCTTCCGGGTGCGGGAGCTCCGCGGGGGAGTCGCACTCGCGCGGTTACGCGGTCGCCGCCAGCGCCTTCACCAGGAGCGGGGCCACCAGCTCCACCTGCCAGGGGCGTGCGCCGTACCCCGCCAGGGCGGCGGCGACGCGGTCGGGGTCGGCCGGGGACGGGGGCTCCCAGCAGACCCGGCGCACGGTGTCCGGGGTGATCAGGTTCTCCTGCGGCAGGTTCAGCTCCTCCGCGAGCGCCGAGACCGCCGCGCGCGCCGCCGACAGGCGGGCCGCCGCCACCGGGTCCTTGTCGGCCCAGGCGCGCGGCGGGGGTGGCCCCGCCGGCTGCTGGCCCGGCTGGGGCAGCTCGCTCTCCGGCAGCGCCCTGGCCCGGTCCACCGCCGCCTGCCACTGCTCCAGCTGGCGCCGGCCCATCCGGTGGCCGAAACCGGTCAGCGCGGTCAGCGCGGCCAGGTTCACCGGCACCGCGAGCGCCGCCTCCACGATCGCCGCGTCGCTCAGCACCTTGCCGGGGGAGACGTCGCGCCGCTGGGCCACCCGGTCGCGGGCCGTCCACAGCTCCCGTACGACCGCCATCTGGCGCCGCCGGCGCACCTTGTGCATGCCGGAGGTGCGCCGCCACGGGTCCTTGCGCGGCGGGGCGGGCGGGGCGGCGGCGATCGCGTCGAACTCCTGGCGCGCCCACTCCAGCTTCCCCTGCCGGTCGAGCTCCGCCTCCAGGGCGTCCCGCAGGTCCACGAGCAGTTCGACGTCGAGCGCCGCGTAGCGCAGCCAGGGCTCGGGGAGCGGCCGGGTCGACCAGTCCACGGCGGAGTGGCCCTTCTCCAGGGCGTAGCCGAGGACGGACTCGACCATCGCGCCGAGGCCGACGCGCGGGAAGCCCGCGAGCCGCCCGGCCAGCTCGGTGTCGAAGAGCGAGGTCGGCCGCATGCCTATGTCACGGAGACAGGGCAGGTCCTGGGTGGCGGCGTGCAGGATCCACTCGGTTCCGGCCAGGGCCTCGCCGAGCCCGGAGAGGTCGGGGCAGCCGACGGGGTCGATCAGGGCGGTGCCCGCGCCCGCGCGGCGGAGCTGGACGAGGTAGGCGCGCTGGCCGTAGCGGTAGCCGGAGGCGCGCTCGGCGTCCACGGCCACGGGGCCGGTCCCGGCGGCGAAGGCGGCGGTCACCTCCGCGAGCGCGTCCTCGGTCTCGACGACGGGCGGCACCCCCTCGCGGGGCGCCAGCAACGGGGTCGGAAGCCCATTCGCAGGGACGTCGTCGTCCGGGGGGCCGCCCCCGGTGGTGCGCAGTGCCGCGTCTGCTGCGGTCTCTTGGGCGTCGGTCACCCGTCAAGGGTATCGGTGAACGGTCACGGCCGGAGAGCTCGCGGTAGCCGCCCGGGTGGCTCGGGGCACCCGGGGGGCGGCGGTGGCCCAGACGGGCCGCCGCGGCGCCGATGGGGGCGGCGCCGGGGCGGGTGGGGTGACCGATGTTGGTCCGGGTGCCGGTGACGACGTAGCCCTTCACGCCGCCCGCGAGGGCGTTGCGCACGGCGCCGATGTCGTCGGCGGCCGAGAGGGCGAGGCCGTTGGGCCAGCCCGCGGCGCGGGTCTCGGACAGCAGGGTCAGGCCGCTGCCGTCGGGCAGGTGGACGTCGGCAACGCAGATGTCGCGCGGGTTGCCGACGCGGGGACGGGCCTCCGCGATGGACGACGCCTCGATCACGTCACGTACTCCGAGGGCCCACAGGTGGCGGGTCACGGTGGAACGGACGCGCGGGTCGGCCACGACGACCATGGCCGTCGGCTTGTTCGGGCGGTAGGCGACCAGGCTTGCGGGCTGCTCGAGGAGAACGGACACCAGGCCTCCTGGGGGGAAGGTGGGGGACGGAGCCGGCTCGGGGAAGAAGCCGGGGGCGAACCCGTGCTGTGAAGGGGTCACTGACTCCTTCGGCAGCAGGGCCGCCCGCCTTTAGGGAAAGATCACGATTTGGTGAGTAACAATTAGGGCAATTCGGACGCTTGATCGATCATCCTACGAGCGGGCCCCGCTCCTTCACCCTCCCGGGGGAGCCCCGGAGCGCCTTTGCGAACGTCCCGCGTGGCGTTCCGGAGCGCCCCGGACCCCTCAGGCCTGCTGCGGCCCCCGCCGCTGCGGCAGCGAGACGACGCCCGCGCCCGTGGCCGTCCCCGCCGCCCCCGGCTCGACCGGCGCGGGCGGCAGCCCCGCGATCTGGCAGAGCAGGTCGCACCAGGCCGCCAGGTGCGCCCCCGTGTCCGGCACCCCGCCCAGGCCCTCGCGCGGCGTCCAGGACGCCCGGATCTCGATCTGGGTCGCCGGCCGCCGGTCCGCGAGCCCGCCGAAGTAGTGCGAGCCCGCCATCGTCACGGTCCCGCTCGCCTCCCCGTACGCGAGCCCCCGCGCCTCCAGGGCCCCCGTCAGCCAGGACCAGCACACCTCGGGCAGCAGCGGGTCCGCCGCCATCTCCGGCTCCAGCTCCGCCCGCACCAGCGTCACCAGGCGGAACGTTCCCTTCCAGGCCTCGTGCCCGTCCGGATCGTGCAGCAGGACCAGCCGCCCGTCCGCCAGGTCCTCCTCGCCGTCCACGACGGCCGCCTCCACCGCGTACGCGTACGGCGCCAGCCGCTGCGGCGGCCTGGTCGGGTCCACCTCGACCTCGGACCGCAGCCGCGCCGAGCGCAAGGCCCCCACCGCCCGCCGGAAAGCCGGTGGCACCGGGTTCGTCTCCGTACTGCCCGCCGTTTCGTCCGTCCCTCGATCGCCGTCGGAATGATCGGAAAAGTGTCCCTGAGCCGCAGCCATGCGGGGAAGAGTAGGCGGAACGGGGCTTTCGTGCAGGGAGGGACACCCTGCCCGGACGAGCGGCTTCCCGCCACATGCGAAGATTCCGGGCGCGAGTGCCGACCGTGCGAAGATTCTGGGCGTGAGTGCCAACGACAGCCCGCAGGGCCAGCAGACGAAGCAGCAGTCGCGGACGCACGACTCCGCGTTCCTCAAGGCGTGCCGGCGCGAACCGGTGCCGCACACCCCCGTCTGGTTCATGCGGCAGGCCGGGCGCTCCCTCCCCGAGTACCTGAAGGTCCGCGAGGGCGTCCCCATGCTGGAGTCGTGCATGCGGCCCGAGCTGGTCACCGAGATCACGCTCCAGCCGGTACGCCGCCACAAGGTCGACGCCGCCATCTACTTCAGCGACATCGTCGTCCCCCTCAAGGCCATCGGCATCGACCTCGACATCAAGCCCGGCGTCGGCCCGGTCGTCGCCGACCCGATCCGCACCCGCGCCGACCTGGCCCGGCTGCGCGACCTGACCCCCGAGGACGTCCACTACGTCACCGAGGCCATCGGCATGCTCACCGGCGAGCTGGGCGACACCCCGCTCATCGGTTTCGCCGGCGCGCCCTTCACCCTCGCGAGCTACCTCGTCGAGGGCGGTCCGTCGCGCAACCACGAGCACACCAAGGCGCTCATGTACGGCGACCCGCAGCTCTGGGCCGACCTCCTCGACCGCCTCGCCGGGATCACCTCGGCCTTCCTCAAGGTCCAGATCGAGGCCGGCGCCTCCGCCGTGCAGCTCTTCGACTCCTGGGTCGGCGCCCTCGCGCCGGCCGACTACCGCCGCTCCGTGATGCCCGCCTCCGTGAAGGTGTTCGACGCGGTCGCCGGGTACGGCGTCCCGCGCATCCACTTCGGCGTCGGCACGGGCGAGCTGCTCGGCCTCATGGGCGAGGCGGGCGCGGACGTCGTCGGCGTCGACTGGCGCGTCCCGCTGGACGAGGCCGCCCGCCGCGTCGGCCCCGGCAAGGCGCTCCAGGGCAACCTCGACCCCGCCGTCCTCTTCTCCTCCCGCGAGGCCGTCGAGGCCAAGACGGACGAGGTCCTGGCCGCCGCGAAGGGCCTGGAGGGGCACGTCTTCAACCTGGGCCACGGCGTCCTGCCCACCACCGACCCGGACGCGCTGACCCGCCTCGTCGAGTACGTGCACACGCACACGGCCGTCTGACCGCCGGGAAGCACGGCCGAGTACGCGCACGACCGAGTACACGCACGACCGGCCGACCGGCCGACCGCCGGGAAGCACTCGCGCGACGGCCGCCGGGACACCCCCCGGCGGCCGTCGCCGTTCCCGTGCTCAGCCCGCCGCGCGGACCGCCGCCGTCGCCTTGCGGGCCGCGACGAGCACCGGGTCCCACACCGGCGAGAACGGCGGCGCGTACCCCAGGTCCAGGGCCGTCATCTCCTCCACCGTCATCCTGGCCGTGAGCGCCACCGCCGCCACGTCCACCCGCTTCGCCGCGCCCTCCCGGCCCACGATCTGCGTCCCGAGCAGCCGCCCGGTCCGCCGCTCGGCCAGCATCTTCACCGTCATCGGCGCGGCCCCCGGGTAGTAGCCCGCCCGGCTGGTCGACTCGACCGTCACCGTCACGAACCGCAGCCCCGCCTCCCGGGCCTCCTTCTCCCGCAGGCCGGTCCGCGCGATCTCCAGGTCGCAGACCTTCGACACCGCCGTGCCCACCACGCCCGGGAAGGTCGCGTAGTCGCCGCCGACGTTCGACCCGATGACCTGGCCCTGTTTGTTCGCGTGCGTCCCGAGGGCCACGTGCCGCATCCGGCCCGAGACCAGGTCCAGGACCTCGACGCAGTCGCCGCCCGCCCAGACGTTCCCGTGCCCCCGCACCCGCATCGCCAGATCGGTGAGCAGCCCGCCGTGCGCCCCGAGCGGCAGCCCCGCCTCCTCGGCGAGCGCGGTCTCCGGCCGTACGCCCGTGCCCAGGACCACCACGTCCGCCGGGTACTCCTCCTCGTCCGTCGCCACCGCCCGGACCCGGCCGCCGGGGCCGGTCAGGACCTCCGTGACCGCCGCCGAGTTGACCGTCCTGATCCCGAGCCCGTCCATCGCCGCGTGCACGAGCCGGCCCATGTCCGGGTCGAGGGTCGCCATCGGCTGCTCGCTGCGGTTGAGGACGGTCACCCCGTACCCCCGGTTGAGGAGCGCCTCGGCCATCTCCACGCCGATGTACCCGGCGCCGATCACCACCGCCCGCCGCCCCTCCGCACCGGAGCCCTCCCCACGGGAGAGCGCGTCGATCAGGGCCTGGCCGTCGTCCAGGTTCTGCACGCCGTGCACCCCGGGCGCGTCGATCCCCGGCACCGGCGGGCGCAGCGGCCGCGCCCCCGTCGCGATCACCAGCTTGTCGAAGCCGGTCCACTCCTCCGTACCGGACTCCAGGTCCCGGGAGCGGACCCGCTGCCGCTCGACGTCGATCTCCGTCACCTCGGTGCGCGTCCGCAGGTCGATGGCGCGGGCCCGGTGCTCCTCGGGGGAGCGGGCGATCAGCTCGTCGCGCGAGCCGACGTCCCCGCCGACCCAGTAGGGGATGCCGCAGGCCGAGTACGAGGAGAAGTGCCCGCGCTCGAAGGCGACGATCTCCAGCTCCCCGGGGGACTTGAGCCTGCGCGCCTGCGACGCGGCGGACATGCCCGCCGCGTCGCCACCGATGACCACCAGTCGTTCGCTCATGGGGACGACGCTACTTCTCCCCGGCCCCTCCGGTCTCCGGGGCCTTTCCGGTCTCCGGGGCTTCAGGGCCCACGGGCGCCCCGGCGGCGTTCCGCCCGGCCCCGGCGTCACCGGGACGCGGCCCCGGCACCGGCGCGGGGCGGCGGGCGGCGAGCCGGGGGCGGATCAGCCGGCGCCAGAGGACGAGGGCGACCAGGCCGACCGCGAGCCACGGGGCCAGGGCCGCGAGCACCACCAGGAACCAGGCCGCCACCCCGACCAGGGCGTTCCAGCCGCCGCTCAGGGCGTCCAGGAAACCGGGGCGGCCCTCCTCCTCCGGCTCCTCGTCCTCCGGCTTCTCCTTCCGCTTCTCGGTGAGCTGGAGGGTGATCGTCGCCAGCGACGTCCGGTCCTTCAGCGAGGACTGCTGCGCGAGCAGCGCCTCCAGGTCCGCCTGACGCCGGCTCAGCTCGGCCTCCAGGGTCACCACGTCGGACAGCTCGTCCGCCCGGTCCATCAGCTCCCGCACCCGCGCCACACTGGCCCGCTGGGTGGCGATCCGGCTCTGCACGTCCACCACCTGGTCGGTGACGTCCTGGGCGTCGGCCTTGCGGCCCAGCAGCTTCCCGGTGCCCGCCAGTTCGGCGAGGACGGAGTCGTACTCCTCCTGCGGCACCCGCAGCACGATCCGCGAGGCGAGGTACGCGTCGTCCACCCGCTCCGTCGACTCGTTCTCGACCCGTCCGCCCGCCTCCACCGCCGCCGCCCGGGCCGTGGCCAGGGCCTTCGCCGCGTCCGCGACCTCCACGGACAGCGAGGCGGTGCGGATGACGTGCTGCGGGGCCGGCGCCTTCGCCGCGGCCTTCCCGGAACCGGAACCGGACCCGGAACCGGAGCCCGAGCCGGACGCGGACCCGGCCCCCGGTCCCGACCCCGACGAGGCCCCCGAGGAGCCGTCCGCCGCGCCCCCGCCCGGCGCCCGGTCGGCGGGCTTCTCCGCCCGCGCCCCCGCCGCCTTGCCGTCCGCGTCCGACCCGCCCGCGCCGCAGCCCGTCAGGACCAGTGACGCCGTCAGCAGGACGGCGGCCGTCGTACTCGCTCTCCGCACGGGAACCCCCCAAGGTGGTGACGATCGATGCCCCTTTGACGTACGACCCGGCGGCGCGGGTTGCCGTTCGCCGGTAGCGATGCGGTCACGGTCCGGCCTCGGAACGGGAGAGGACGGGCGGTTTGAGAGAGTGGCCCCATGAACGCGGACACCACGGGACCCCACGTCGTCGTCGCCGGGGGCGGGATCACCGGCCTCGCCGCCGCCCACCGGCTGGCCCTCGCCGGCCACCGGGTGACCCTCCTCGAAGCGGACGGCCGGCTCGGCGGCAAGCTCCTCGCCGGGGAGATCGCGGGCGCGCCCGTGGACCTCGGTGCCGAGTCGCTGCTCGCCCGCCGCCCCGAGGCGGTCGCCCTCGCCCGCGCCGTCGGCCTCGGCGACCGGCTCCAGGCCCCCGCCACCACCACCGCGTCCGTCTGGTCCAGGGGCGAGCTCGTCCCCATGCCGAAGGGGCACGTCATGGGCGTCCCCGGCGACGCCCGCGCGGTCGAGGGCCTGCTCTCCGAGGAGGGCGTGCGCCGGGTCGCCGCCGACCCCGACCTGCCGCCCACCGGGATCGGGGACGACGTCGCCATCGGCGCGTACGTCGCCGCCCGCATGGGCCACGAGGTGGTCGACCGCCTCGTGGAACCCCTCCTCGGCGGGGTGTACGCCGGGGACGCCCACCGCATCTCCATGAAGGCCGCCGTCCCCGCCCTCTTCGAGGCCGCCCGCGAGCACCCCGCGCTCACCGACGCCGTCCGCGCCGTCCAGCGGGCCGGCGCCGCCGTTCCGGCCGACGCGGCGGGCGCCGCCACCGGCCTCGGCGGCTCCGTCTTCGCCGGTGTCGAGGGCGGCGTCGGCACCCTGCCCGGCGCGGTCGCCGACGCGGTCCGCGCCGCCGGCGGCGAGATCGTCCCGAACGCCCCCGTGACGGCCCTGCGCCGCACCGGGGCCACCGGCTGGCAGGTCGTGGCCGGCGACCGGGTCCTCACCGCCGACGCCGTCGTCCTCGCCACCCCGGCCGGGCCCGCCGCCGCCCTCCTCGCGGAGCACGCCCCCGCCGCCGCGCGCGAGCTCGGCGCGATCGAGTACGCCTCCATGGCCCTGGTCACCCTCGCGTTCCGCCGCTCGGACGTCTCCCTCCCGGCCGGCTCCGGCTTCCTCGTGCCCCCCGTCGACGGCCGCACGATCAAGGCCTCCACCTTCTCCTCGCAGAAGTGGCGGTGGGTGGCCGACGCCGCCCCCGACCTGTTCGTGCTCCGCACCTCCGTCGGCCGCCACGGCGAGGAGGAGCAGCTGCGCCGCGAGGACGCCGACCTCGTCGGCGCCTCCCTCGAGGACCTCGCCGCCGCCGTCGGCCTCGGCGCCCGCCCGGTCGCCACCACGGTCACCCGCTGGACCGGCGGCCTGCCCCAGTACCCGGTCGGCCACCTCGCCCGCGTCGCCCGCGCCCGCGAGGCCGTCGCCGCCCTGCCCGGACTGCGGATCGCGGGCGCCGCGTACGACGGCGTCGGCGTCCCCGCCTGCATCGCCTCGGCGCACCGCGCGGCCGACGCGATCGCGGCCGGGCTCACCGGCGGAGCCGCCGGTTCCGGCGACGAGATCATCGCCACGCCGGAAACGGCGGCCCCCGGTGCGGGGCACTCCTCGTGACGGGCGAGAATAGGCGCATGAGTGCGCCCGAAAAGATCCCGAACGCCGGTAAGAAGGCGAAGGACCTCAACGAGGTCATCCGCTACACCCTGTGGTCCGTCTTCAAGCTGCGCGACGCCCTGCCCGAGGACCGGAGCGGCTACGCCGACGAGGTCCAGGAGCTGTTCGACCGGCTCGCGGCCGAGGACGTCACGATCCGCGGCACGTACGACCTGTCCGGTCTGCGCGCCGACGCCGACGTCATGATCTGGTGGCACGCCGAGACGAGCGACGAGCTCCAGGAGGCGTACAACCTCTTCCGCCGTACCCGCCTGGGCCGCGCCCTGGAGCCGGTCTGGTCGAACATGGCGCTGCACCGCCCGGCCGAGTTCAACAAGTCGCACATCCCGGCCTTCCTGGCCGACGAGAACCCGCGCGACTACGTCTCGGTCTACCCCTTCGTCCGCTCGTACGACTGGTACCTGCTGCCGGACGAGGACCGTCGCCGGATGCTCGCCGACCACGGCAAGATGGCCCGCGGCTACCCGGACGTCCGTGCCAACACGGTCGCCTCCTTCTCGCTCGGCGACTACGAGTGGATCCTCGCCTTCGAGGCCGACGAGCTGCACCGCATCGTGGACCTCATGCGCCACCTGCGCGCCTCCGAGGCGCGGATGCACGTCCGCGAGGAGGTCCCGTTCTACACCGGTCGCCGCAAGAGCGTCGCCGACCTGGTGGCGGGCCTGGCCTGACGGCCGTACGAAAACCTGGTGGCGGTCCGGCTCCCGGCCGGGCGCGCCATCCCCCGACCCGGAAGATCAGACGGCCGGCGGAAACCATCCGCCCGCCGCTCCAGCGACACCGGGTCCGGCTCCTGGTGCGGCGCGCGTCACGCGCGCCGCACCGGCGTCATTTCCGGGCCTCTTCCGGGCGGCACGGGCGGTACGGGCGGTCAGCTGCTGGAGCTCGAACACGAACTGGAGCTGGAGCTCGAACACGAGCTGGAGCTCCCGCCGCAGCTCGACCCCCCTCCCGAGCAGGACCCGGAGGACCCGGGGCCGGAGGAGCAGGAACCGGAGGAGCACGAGCCCGACGAGCAGGAGCCCCGGCCGCCCCCGTCCCCTCCGCCGCACGAGCCGGAGTCCGCGCACCACACGGTGACCACGCCGAGCGCGTCCGCGCCCGAGGGGGACGAGGAGGAGCGGTGGTGCGGGAACGGCCCCGAACGCCCGCCGCGGCCGGGCCTCCGCGGCCCGTTGACGCGGGCCGCGGCGAGAAGCTGCTCCCGGAGTACGGGGTCGGGCAGCGCCCGCAGTCCGTGCAGGGCCACGAGGCGGCCCGCGTCCGCGAGGTGCCCCCGCTCGCGGACGTACCCGGCGAGCGCCTGCCGGCCGGCCGGGGTGATCCGCCCGGTGGAGGCCGAACCGCAGACGGCGGCCGCGACGCCCATCGCGAACAGCGCCGGGACCACCTTGAAGGTGAACGGCACCGAGAACCCGTCGCTCATGGCGAAGCCGGCGATCGTGAAGAAGAACGAGACCGGGAACAGGACGAACGCCGCGAGGCCGACCACGACGCACCACCGGTTCGTGACGCGCCGCACCGCCGGGTCCACGAGCAGCCCGCGCTCCGCGAGCCCGTCGCCGATCTCCTGCACCGCAGGGTGCCGCATCACGGCGAACCGCAGGTGGTGCAGGGCCCCGTGCGGGGCGGCGGCGTGCTCCTGGAGCACCGCGCGCTCCACCAGGTCGCGCGCGGTGGGACGGACGACGGCCACGATGCCGGGCCCGCCGACCGCGATCCGGCCGTCCGCGTGGAGGGCCGCGAGGGCGCTGTCGGCGACCCGGGCGGGCCCGCCGTTGAGGAAGGCGGCCTCGTACCGGTCGTGGACCGGCCCGCCCGAACCGCGGCGGGACCGGACCACCCGGGTGACCAGGACGGCGACGGCGACGGCGGCCACGAGGTAGTACAGGGCGATCAGGGGGCCCATGGTCATCTCCGTACGAGTGCGTGGCGGACGGCCCGGACGAGCCGCGCGGCGGGGCCCGGCGGGCGACTGCCGGAACGGTCCTGCCACCACCGGGTGAGCAGGCGGTGCGCGGCCGGGTCCTCCGGGCGCCCGGCGAGCAGCAGGTGCTCGGCGAAGTCGAGCGCGTCCCGGCGGTAGCCGCCGCTCATGGGACGGGACCTGGCGTACGCGAGGAAGGCGGGCCGGAACTCCCGGCCCAGGATCCCCGGCAGCTCCGGCGCGACCTTGGCGACCACACCGGCCCGCTTGGCGGCGAGTGCCCGGCCCTGCACCCCGATCCGCCGGCTGTCGAACCCCTCGGGCACGGGCGTCCCGGCGACGAGCGCCGAGAGCAGCGAGGCCTGCGCGAGCCCGAGCCGCTGCCGCGCGCCTTCGACGGAACCGGAGCCGGAACCGGAGCCGGAGGCGGAGCCCGAACCAGAGCCGGAACCGGAGGCTGCCCCGGACCGCTGCCGCGCGCCCTCGTCCCCGCTCCCGCTCCCGCCACGCACGGGTGCGACCGCCTCCGGCACCGGGAGGGCCGCGTCCGGGACGGCGGGCATCGGCCCGCCGGAGACGCGGGCACCGGCGCCGATGAGCAGCGGCCGACCGGCAGGCTTCCCCGCCGCCGCGCCACGCCGGACGGGCGCCCCGGCCGATGCTCCGGTCACCGATGCCCTGGTCACCGATGCCCCGGCCACCGACGTCCCGGTCACCGACGCGCCCGCCAGCGTCGCCCGGATCACGGCCAGTTCCTCCGCCAGCTCCTCCGCCGGAGGGAAGTCGTCGTCCCGCTCCAGGAGGACCCCGGGCGGCGAGACCCGGGACGCCAGGTCGGCGAGGACGTCGAGGACCGGACGGGGCACCGGATGGGCGTGCGTGTCGTGCCAGACGCCGTCCCGCTCGACGCCGCCCGCCACGTGCACGTACGCGATGGCCTCGACGGGCAGCTCGGACAGGGCGCGGGCCGGGTCCTCGCCGCGGTTGACGCGGTTGGTGTGCAGGTTGGCGACGTCGATGAGGAGCCGTACCCCGGTGCGCTCCACCAGCTCCGCGAGGAACTGCCCCTCCGTCATCTCCTCGCCCGGCCAGGAGATCAGGGCGGCGATGTTCTCCAGGGCGAGCGGCACGGGCAGCGCGTCCTGCGCGATGCGCACGTTCTCGCAGAGCACGTCGAGGGCGTCGCGGGTGCGGGGCACGGGGAGCAGGTGGCCCGCCTCCAGCGCCGGGGACGCCGTGAGCGTCCCCCCGGCCCGTACGAACGCGATGTGCTCCGTGACCAGCGGCGCTCCCAGCGCCACCGCCTTCTCGCCGAGCGCCGCGAGCCGCGCGGGGTCGGGCCGGTCCGCGCCGCCGAGCCCCAGCGACACGCCGTGCGGCACGACCGTGACGCCGCGCCGCCGCAGCCGGGCCAGGGAGTCGGGCAGGTGGTCCGCGCAGATGTTCTCCGCGACGACCTCCACCCAGTCCACCCCGGCCAGCCCCTCCACCGCCTCCGCGATCTCGGGACGCCAGCCGATGCCGATGCCGAGTTCCGTCATGTCCCCCTCCTTCGGTCCTCAGTTCCCCAGTGATGGCCCACGCGGGGACGTCCGAACCCCGGGAGGGGGACGTTCAGAGCTTCATTTGAGGTTTCGGGGCCCGGAGCCTCCGGCGGCCGTCTCAGTGGGTCCGGGGGAACGCCGACACCACCGTGGCCGAGCCCGGGGCGATCTCGGTGAAGCCCGCGTCGCGGACGACCGGGAGGCCGCTCGTGGCGAGGGCGGGCCAGTCGGCGGCCGGGGCGGTGCGGACGGCGAGGGGGAAGCCCGCCTCGCGCCAGGCCGTGCGGCCGGCCTCCGGCATGGCCCACCAGAGCAGCTGGGCGCCGTGGCCCGCCTGGGCCATCGACTTGCCGGCCGACATGGCGAGGTCGGGGTTGAACCAGAGGACCGCCGCCCCCTCCGGCACGGGGCCGGGGGCGGCCGGGTCGTCCAGGTCGGTGCCCGAGACCTGGAGGCGGGCCAGGTCCTTGGGCCAGCCGTCGAGCGGGACCGGCGGGAAGACCCGTACCTCCGCCTCCGCGCCGGTGACCGTGATGCCCGGGAGCGCGCACGCCCGCCGCCACTCGGCGCCGCGCGCCCGGCGCACCACCTTGCGGATCCGGGCGTCCTGCCAGTCGCTCACGGCCCGTGCCCACTCGCCCTCGCCGGTGGAGCGCCCGTCGGTCAGGATCTCCAGGACGGCCCGCGCCGCGGTCTCCAGGGCGTCGGTACGGGCCGGGGGCGCGTCGCGCTCGATCCGCACCACCAGGGGGAGGACGAACTGCGGCTTCTCGTCGCGGGAACCGGTCTCATCGCTGCTCACCGGGCAAGTCTGCCACCGGCGCCGTGACGAGCGGTTTTGTGGAGACCGCCGCCTCCACGCCAGGATGCCCCCATGAGGAGCGACCTTTCCGCCAGGGGGCGGTCCGCCCGGGGGAACGGCCGGTTGAGGCTGGAGAAGGTCGGACGCCGGTACGGTGTGCGGGGGCCGTGGGCGCTGCGCGGGATCGACCTCGACCTGCCCGCCGCCGCCCTCGTCCGGGTCACCGGCGCCAACGGCACCGGCAAGTCCACCCTGCTCCGGCTGCTCGCCGGCATCGACGCGCCCACCGAGGGGCGCGTCACCGGACGGCCCGCCCGCACCGCGTACGTCCCCGAACGCTTCCCCGCCGCCCTGCCGTTCACCGCCCTCGGCTACCTGGTCCATCTCGGCCGCGTCCAGGGCCTCGGCCGGGCGGCCGCCCGGGCCCGCGCGGGGGAGTGGCTGGAGCGCCTCGGGGCCGGTGGGCACGCCCGCACCGGGCTCGCGGAGCTCTCCAAGGGCACCAGCCAGAAGGTCGCCGTCGCGCAGGCGTTCCTCGCCGATCCGGCCCTCCTCGTCCTCGACGAGGCCTGGACCGGCCTCGACGCCGGAGCCCGCGCCGTGCTCGACGCCGCCGTCCGCGCACGCGTCGCGGCGGGCGCGACGGTCGTCTTCGTCGACCACGACCCGCGCCGGCTGCGGGGCGAGGCGAGCGCGGTGTACGCGGTGGAGGCGGGACGGGTACGGCCGGGGCGGGAGACCGCGGCGGAGCCGTCCGGGGCCCGCGTGCTGATCACCGTCTCCGGCGGGTCCGCGCTCCCCGGCCGGCTGCCGGGAGACCCGGCCGTCGCGCCCGGACCCGACGGCACCACCGTCCTCACCGTGGACGCGGCCCACTCCGACGCCCTCCTCGGAGCGCTCCTCGCGGCCTCCTGGCACGTCCACCGGCTCCGTACGGCGAAGACCGGTGTCCCCGGAGTCCCCGGCATCCCCGAAGGAGGCGTACGGATATGACCGCGCTGCTCCGTTACCAGTCGGGCCTCCTCTTCCGCTCCCAGCGGTGGCTCGCGCCGCTCCTCCTGTACGCGGTCTTCATCGGCGTCGGCGTCCGGGCGGCCGAACCGGTGCTCGACGCGCTCGGGTTCACCGCCGCCGCCCTGCTCCCGGTGACGGCCTGGACGGTACGGATCTGCCTCACCCAGGAGCCGCCCGCCGCGCGGAACGCGGTCGCGGCCGCCGCCGGCCGGAACCGCGCCCACCTCGCGGCGTTCCTCGCCGGGACCGCCTGGCCGCTGTTGCCCGGCACGGCCGCCGTCCTCCTCGTGACGCTCGTGAGCGACCGGCGCGGGATCGCCGCCCCCGCCGCGGCCGTCACCGGGCTCCTCGCCGCACTGGCCTGCGCCCTCACGGGCGCCGCCGTGGGCGCGCTGGCCTCCCGGCCCTTCCTCAAGGCCTCCGGCTGGTCCCTCTCGGCCCTGGTCCTCGGCTCCCTCCTCGCCTTCGTGGTCACCGGTTCCCCGGCGAAGCACGCCATGACGGCCCTGACCGCCGGGGCCCGCACGGCGACCGCCGTCCCGCCCTGGCCCGCCTTCGCGGGCGCCCTGCTCCTCGCGGCGACGGCGGCGCTCCTCTCCTGCCGTGCCACGGCGCGCCTGGAGTGAGCACGCCCGGAGTGAGCACGCCTTCAGGGAGCGCGCCGGGAGTACGCTCGGACGTATGACCGAGTCCACGCACGTCTCCGCGTCGTACTGCACCCCCGAGCCCGCCCCGGGGCCCGAGCCGGCCGCCGAGGGGCCCTTCGCCGCCTGCGTGCTGTGCCGGGAGCCGACCGAGTACCCGGAGTCGGCCAAGGGCATCACGCTCTGCCCGGTGTGCGAGTGGCAGGAGGCCCAGCGCACGGCCTGCTCGGGCTGAGATCCCTCAGCCCCTCATCAGCTCCGAGACCTTCACGAAGCGGTAGCCGCGGGCCCGCAGTTCCGGGACGATCCGGCGGACCGCCCGCTCGGTGGCGGGCGCGGCGCTCCGCGTGCAGTGCAGGACCACGAGCGAGCCGGGCTCGACGCCGTCGAGCACCTGCTCGGCGACCGCGTCCGCGTCCTTCGCGAAGGCGTCCCCGCCGACCACGTCCCACTGGACCGCCGTCACCCCGGCTGGACCGAGGGCGCGCAGGGCCGCGTCGTCGTAGCAGCCGCCGGGGAAGCGGAAGTACGGGACGACGTTGAGGGCTCCCGCGTCCCGGAAGGCGTCGAAGGCGCGCCGCACGTCCGCCGCCATGTCGGGCCCGGCGACGGCGGGCAGGCCGTAGCAGGGGGAGGCGAAGGCGTGGTGGCTGTACGAGTGGTTGGCGATCTCGAAGAGCGGGTCGCTCCCGATGGACCGGGCCTGGTCCGGGTACTCCTCGGCCCAGCGGCCCGTCATGAAGACGGTCGCGTCCACCTTCAGGCGGCGCAGGGTCGCGATGAGCTCCGGGTTGTCGAACCGCTCGCCGCGCGCGGCCCTGGGGCCCTGGTCCGCCGTCATGTCGGCGTCGAAGGTGAGCGCCACGACCTTCTCGGCGCTCCGCGGGGAGGCCGCGGCCCGGCGCGTGTAGACGGGCGTGAGTCCGTCGGGTCCGGGCGCCATGGTCGGCGCGGCGGCGGGCCCGGCGCCGGGCTTGGGGCGGGCGGCGGCGGTCGTGCTCGCCCGGGGGGCGGGGGTGTCGACGGCTGCCGGCGCGTGCGCGGCCTCCGGGACGGCCCCCCCGCCGCAGCCGGTGAGGGTGGCGCCCAGAAGACCGAGCACCGCCACTTTTCGTACATAAATGTTCACAACCGGAAGTTATCTGATCAGATGGTTTTCGGACGGTTTATCGCTCGCGACTCGACAGGAGCAGCACCCGGGTCCACGCGCTGAGCCGGCGCACCATCGCCTGGGCGTGCGCGGCCCGCTCGCGGCGGAAGGGGAGGACGGCCGGGGCGGGCAGGAAGGCGAGCGTCACGAGGAGCAGGGGGACGGTCGCGACGAGGACGATCAGGGCGCGCTGGGCCCGGCGGAGGGTGAGCATCGGATTCCTTCGGCAGGAGGTGGACGAGTCCTCACCGTCGGCCGGGTCGGGTACGTGGCGAAAGCCGCAACCGTTGCCGGTGCGGTGTCAACGGGGCCGGGGGAGGAGCACCATGACCGGAGTGGCGCGTACGCGGGGCGGACCGGCGGAGGTCGAGCGGGGCGGGATCGCCGAAGTCGCGGCCCTCGGCAACGAGTTGACCGGCCTCTTCGACAGACTGGGCATTCACGCGGACCCAGTACGCGTACCGCGTCCACCTCGACAAGTCCGCCGTCTCCCGTTATCTGAGCGGCCGGAGGCCGGCGCCCCAGGAGTTCGTCGACCGGCTGGTCAGGGAGGTCGAGGAGCACGTCGGCGCGCCCCTCCGGCCGGAGGCCAGGGAGGCGATCCGGAGCCGGCGCCTGGAGGCGCTGCGGGCCTGCAACCCGGCGGAGTACGAGCTGGAGGCGCTACGGGGCGAGCTGGCCCGCTCGCGGCGGGACGCGGAGCGGGTGAACCGCAACATCGAGGCCCTGCACGTGCTCCTGGAGCACAAGGAGTCCGAGGTCCGCGCCGTGGCCGACGACCTCACCCGCCTCCGCCTGGACTGGGGCGCCGAGCGCACCGCCCTCGCCCGCACCCAGGAGGAGCTGCGCTCCGAGGTCGCCCGGCTCCGCGAGGACCTGGCCGGCGCGGAACGGCTGCGCCTGGACGCCGAGCGGCGGGGGGAGGAACTGCGGGGGACGGTGCCGCGCCTTGAGGAGGAGCTGGCGCGGCGGCGCCCGGCGGGCGGGCCGGGGAAACTGCCCCTGGACGGGTTCCAGCGGCAGATCGTCGCGATGACGGAGGCCGAGGACTTCGCGGAGGTGGCGCGGGAGCTGACCGAGGCGGCGTGGTCGCGTCCGCTGGACGAGGTGGCGGAGCTGCTGCGGTGGCTGGAGGGGAGCGACGGCGTCGGGACGATGGCGGCGATGTTCGCCACGAACGTCGCGCGGCTGCGCCCCCTGGAGGACGTACTCGCCTTCGCTCCCGAGGTGAGGAGGCGGGGAGGGGCCGGGCTCCGGCTGGAGTGGCGGGCCGTGGTCGCCGCGCGGATCACCGAGCACAACGCGGCCGCCGTCTACCTGGGGCTCCGGGACGAGGAGACCCCCTCCGACTCCGAGGGCGACCGCGTACTGGCCATGGCGCTGAGCCGGACGCGGAGCGACACGGAAGCCGCCTCCCTCGTGTCGGCCGCGCTGGCCGGCACCGCCCACCCCGCGCGGTTGACGCGCGTGACGGACTTGCTCGTCCGGGGGCGGACGGGCGACCCGCTGGGCCTGAAGGTCCTGCTCCGGCTCGCCGAGCGGGGCAGGTTCGACGTGGCGGCCGCCGTCCTCGCCGTCGCCGTCGGCGAGACGTCGGAACCGTTCGACGGCGGGGACGGGGGCGCGCGGCTCGGCCGGCGGGTCCGGGAGCTCGACGGCGCGCGGATCGGCGTCCTGTTCGATCTGGTGACGTGGCTGGACGACACGGAGGTCATGACGCTCTTCGCCGCGCGACTGCTCCACGCCGACGACGACGCCCTGCTCCACCGCCTGTTCCGGACGATGGAGGAGCAGAAGCGCCTGGACCTCCTCGGCCTCCGGATGTCCGCCGGGCTGCGGCGTGCCCTCACCGACCGGCGCCGCTCACGACGCCAGTAGCCTCTTCCGGCTCTCCTCCACGTCGAAGTCGCCCGGCGGGTACTTCGGGTCCAGCGCCTCCAGGTGTTCCAGGAGCAGCTTGCTGATCGCCCAGTTCCGGTACCACTTGCGGTCCGCCGGGACCACGTACCACGGTGCCGCGTCCGTCCCGCAGCGCTCCAGGGCCAGTTCGTAGGCCTTGCGGTAGTCCGGCCACAGGGCCCGTTCCTCGATGTCGCCCGTGGAGAACTTCCAGTGCTTGTCGGGGTCGTCGAGGCGGGCGAGGAGACGGGCGCGCTGCTCCTCGTACGAGAGGTGGAGGAAGACCTTGACCACCGTCACGCCGTCGTCCGCGAGGGCCTTCTCGAAGTGGTTGATCTGCCGGTAGCGGCGCTTGATCTCGGAGCCGGAGACCAGGGCGTGGACGCGCGGGACGAGGACGTCCTCGTAGTGCGAGCGGTCGAAGATGCCGATCTCGCCCGGCAGGGGCAGCGCCTTCTCGATCCGCCAGAGGAAGGGGTGCTCCTTCTCCTCCGTCGTGGGGGCCTTGAAGGCGCGCACCCGGCAGCCCGACGGGCTGAGGAAGCCGATCACGTGCTTGACCGTGCCGCCCTTGCCGCTGGTGTCCATGCCCTGGAGGACCAGGAGCAGCCTGCGCCGGTCCCCGGCGGTGCTCGACGCGTACAGGCGCTCCTGGAGGTCGGCGAGGCGCGGCCCCAGGGCGGCGGTGGCGGTCGTCCCGGCCGCCTTGTCGGCGGGGCCGGCCGGGATGCCCCGGGCGTCGTACGAGGTGAGGTCGACCGGCTCGCCCACGGGGACGCGCAGGACGTCCCGCAGGACCGGCTCCCGAGGCTCCTCCCGCCGCTTCTTCCCCTCGTTCTTCTTCGGCATCTCGCGCTCCTTCCGCAGTCCCGCCCTCCTTCCCCCGATCCTCCGCCGCAAGCGGGCCGTCCGCGACCTCCGGGGACGGGTCAGCGGTGCCAGGGGCCCGTCACCGCGAAGGTCGTCCCCGGCGTGTAACAGTTGACGTACATCGTGCTGCGGTCCGGGGAGAAGGTGACCCCGGCGAACTCGCCCCACTCGGGCTCCTCGGACGTGCCGCCCGCCGCGGCAGCGGCCGACGTCAACGCCTGCGCGTTCCGCGCGACCGGATAGACCTCGCCCCGCTCGCTCACCCCGAAGACGTGCTGCGCGCCCCCGCCGTCCTCGCTGACCATCAGGCCGCCGGTCGGCGCCAGACAGATGTTGTCGGGCGACTCGCCCGGCAGCCGGACGTCGGTGCTCGGGCCGAAGACCACGACGAGGGTGAGCCGGCGCCGGTGCGGCTCGTACTTCCACACCTGGCCGAAGTGGGTCGCCCCCGAGCCGTCCCCGGTCCGCGCGAACGACGACACGAAGTAGACGGCCCGCCCGCCCCAGTAGCAGCCCTCCAGCTTCTGCGCGTGCGTGATCCCCCTGGGGCCGAAGTCCTGGAACCTGATGGGCGTTCCGGCCGCGAGCGGGTCCGGTACGGGAACCCACTCGACGCCCTCGAAGCGGGCGCCGGTCTCCTGGACCACGGAGAGGTCGGGGACGTCCGGCACCCGCATCGCCTCCAGGGCGCCGCCCGCGCGCAGCGAGCCCGTGCCGCCGAGCGGCTTGCGGGGGAGGAAGCGGTAGAAGAGCCCGAAGGGGCGGTCGAAGGCGTCCTCCGTCTCGTACACGATGCCGCTGCGCGGGTCGACGGCGACGGCCTCGTGCTGGAAGCGGCCCATGGCGGTGAGCGGGACGGCCCCGGTGCGGCGCGGGTCGGCGCCGTCGACCTCGAAGACGAAGCCGTGGTCCTTGGTGTAGCCGTTCGTGCCCGCCTTGTCCTCGGTCTCCTCGCAGGTCAGCCAGGTGTTCCAGGGCGTGGGCCCGCCCGCGCAGTTGACGGCCGTGCCCGCGACGGCGACCCGTTCGCCGAGGACGCCGTTCCGGCCGTCGAGCTCCAGGGCCGTACAGCCGCCCTTGGCCGCCGGGTCGTACGTGAGGCCGGGAACGGTCGGGACGCCGATCTTCCCGGTGGCCTTGTTCTCGTGGTTGCGGACCAGGTGCACCCGGCCCCGGTGGCCGGGGAAGGCGCCCATGCCGTCGTGGTTGCTCGGGACGGGTCCTTCACCGGAGCGGAGCGGGTCGCCCTGTCGGGAGAGGACCTTGTAGCGGAAGCCGGCCGGCAGGTCGAGGAGGCCGTCGGGGTCGGGGACCAGGGGGCCGTAGCCGCTCCGGGGCGGACGGTCGCCGGGGGCCGCCCAGGCACTCCCGGCGAAGAGTTCGGAGAGGGCGCCGGTGAAGGCGATCCCGGCGACGGACGCACCGGTGCGGGACAGGATCTGACGTCGTGTTGCGGACATGGGCAACGGCCTCCCCTGGAGGTACCCCCATGCCGAAGGCCATGGGGGAGGACGGGATGTGACGCTCCGTCGTGTCACGTGTCGCCTGTGTGACGTGCGACCCGCACGTGTGTATCACGCGCTCCGGTGGCGCGTGAACCGTGCGGGCCGCAACCGTCCGGTGTGGCGCGGTTTCTGACCTGGAGTCAGGCGCGGAGTCAGCCCAGCTCGGCGGTGAGGGTGATGGTCGTGCCCGACAGCGCCTGGCTGACCGGGCAGTTCTTCTTCGCGTCCTCCGCCGCCGCCCGGAAGCCGTCCTCGTCCAGGCCGGGGACGTCGCCGCGCACGGTCAGGTGGATGCCGGTGATGCCCTCGCCCGGCTGGAAGGTGACGTCGGCCTTGGTCTCCAGGCGGGCGGGCGGGGTGCCCGCGCCGGCCAGGCCGTGGGAGAGGGCCATCGAGAAGCAGGACGAGTGCGCGGCCGCGATCAGCTCCTCGGGGCTGGTCCTGCCGTTCGGCTCCTCCGACCGGGAGGGCCAGGAGACGTCGAACTGTCCGACGCCGGAGGAGTCGAGGGAGACGACGCCGGAGCCCCGGAGGAGGTCGCCCTCCCAGACGGTGTGGGCGTGACGCACGGTGGCCATGGTGGATCCCTTTCGATCGATCGGGTACGGCCCCCAAGCTACTGCGCGACGAGTCCCTTCGCGTCGCGGGCGAGCGCGGTGAGCCGCGAGATCGCCCGGAAGTACTTCTTGCGGTATCCGCCGTTCAGCATCTCCTCGCTGAACAGGCGGTCGAAGGGGAGGCCGGAGGCGAGGACCGGTATCTCGCGGTCGTAGAGCCGGTCGGCCAGGACGACCAGCCGCAGCGCGGTCGACTGGTCGGGCACGGGCCGCACGTCGGTCAGGCAGACGGCGGTGAGGTCGTCGGTCAGGGCGCCGTACCGGCTGGGGTGCACCCTGGCCAGGTGTTCGAGCAGGTGCGGGAAGTCGTCCAGGGAGGCGCCCGGCGTGGCGTACGCGGTCTCGGTGACGACCTGGTCGGAGTACGGCGCGGGGGCCTCGGGCAGGCCGCGGTGGCGGTAGTCCTCGCCGTCGATCCGCAGCGGCCGGAAGTGGGCGGAGAGGCCCTGGATCTCGCGCAGGAAGTCGGCGGCGGCGAAGCGGCCCTCGCCGAGCTTGCCCGGCAGCGTGTTGGAGGTGGCGGCGAGCGCCACGCCCGACTCGACCAGCTTGCCGAGGAGGCTGGAGACGAGGACGGTGTCGCCCGGGTCGTCCAGCTCGAACTCGTCGATGCACAGGAGCCGGTGCCCGCTCAGGGTCTTCACGGTCTGCTGGAAGCCGAGCGCGCCGACCAGGTTCGTCAGCTCCACGAAGGTGCCGAAGGCCTTCAGGGCGGGGTCGGCGGGGGTCGCGTGCCAGAGCGAGGCGAGCAGGTGGGTCTTGCCGACGCCGTAGCCGCCGTCCAGGTAGACCCCGCGCGGCCCGGTGGGGGCGGCGGGCTTCCGCGCGAACCAGCGGCGCTTCCCGGCGCCGGAGGCGTGCGCCCCGCCCAGGCCCTCGGCGAAGCCGCTCAGGACCTCGACGGCCTGCGTCTGGCTGGGCTGGTTCGGGTCCGGGATGTACGTGTCGAAGCGCACGGAGTCGAAGCGCGGCGGCGGCGCCATCTCCGCCACCAGGCGCTCGGCGGGGACGTGGGGCTCTCGGGAGCAGAGCGAGAGCGGGGCCGCGGAGGAGGGGGCGGCTTCGGTGAGGGCACGGGTCGACACAGTTCCCCACTGTAAGCGCCGTGTCAGACTGCCTGGATGCGACGCCTGTTTCCTGTGACGGACATGACAGCCGGACCGGCCGCGCCGACCGCACCCGCCGGACCGGCCCCCGATGCCGGGGACGGCGACTGGTCCCTCGACGCGCTCGCCGACGCCTACGCCTATCCGGAGGGCGACGGCCCCTGGCTGCGGGCCAACATGGTCTCCTCGCTCGACGGCGCAGGCCAGCACGGGGGGCGCTCCCAGCCGCTCTCCTCCGAGACCGACATGAGGATCTTCGGGACCCTGCGCGGGCTCGCGGACGTGATCGTGGTGGGCGCGGAGACCGTACGCCTGGAGGGGTACCGCCCCGCCCGGGCGCGGGAGGCCTTCGCGGAGCGCCGGGCCGCCGCCGGACAGGGCCCGGCCCCCGTGATCGCCGTCGTCACCGGCTCCCTCGACCTGGACTTCTCGCTGCCGCTCTTCACCGCGCCGCTGGTGCCGACCCTGGTCCTGACCGGGAGCGCGGCGCCCGCCGAGCGGGTCCGGGCGGCCCGGGAGGCGGGGGCGGAGGTGCTGTTCGCGGGCGACGGGACCCGGGTGGACCCCGTCCTCGCGCTCGCGGCCCTGACCGGGCGCGGCCTGCGGCGCCAGTTGACCGAGGGCGGCCCCCGGCTGCTCGGCCAGTTCGTGGCGGCGGGGGTCCTGGACGAGCTGTGCCTGACGATCTCGCCGACCATGACGGCGGGCGACGCCCAGCGGATCGCCGGAGGCCCCCCGGTGGCCGTCCCGACACGCTTCAGGGTGGCTTCCGTCCTGGAGCGGGACGGCTTCCTCTTCACCCGCTACCTTCGGTCCTGAGAAAAGCGGAATTAGCAGTTCCGCTTACCGTCCGCTGGGCACACTTACTGTCGCAGACCCCGTGCGAACACGGGGAAGGATGGTTTCCGCAGAAGGGCTCCTGAGGTGTTCACAAGCGTTCTGATGATCGAGAAGCCCCTGACGTCCGTCGACGTGGAATTCGTCACCACGCTGCACGGCGACGAGGGCGTGTCCTTCATCGTCCTGATGCAGCCGCGCGGTGACCAGGCCGATGTACTGCTGCGTGCCATCGACGACGTCGCCATGGGCGAACTGAAGGAAGCGGCCCGCGAGGGCGAGGAGCCGGAGGGCAGGGAGGCCCGGCCGCCTGCCGAACAGGCACTGGAGCACTCGCTCCGGGCCCTGAGGGACGCCGGCTGCGAGGCGGTCGGCCAGGTGGTCGAGGACCACCCGCTCGACAAGATGAAGGCGGTCGTGGAGGAGGCGGGCGCGGACGAGGTCATCGTCCTGACCGCACCGCACTACGTGGAGGAGTTCTTCCACCGGGACTGGGCCTCCCGGGCCCGCCACAAGGTCGGCGTCCCCGTCCTGAAGCTCTTCGCGCACAGCGTGTGACCGGGCGGTGACGGCGGCCGGGCCCGCGCTCCGTGCAGGGGGCGCGGGCCGGGCCGTGCCCCGCCGGGCGCGTACGACGGGAACCACTAGGGTGGATTCCACGCGTTGTGCAGCGCGTACGCAATACCCAGACACGAGACACACCCGGGGAGAGATCCGCATGGCACCCGCCATTCCCGCCGCCATGGAACGGCCGCACTTCATCGGCATCGGCGGTGCCGGAATGTCGGGCATCGCGAAGATCCTCGCCCAGCGCGGCGCCAAGGTCGCCGGCAGCGACGCCAAGGAGTCCGCGACCGCCGAGGCCCTGCGCGCCCTCGGCGTCACCGTGCACATCGGCCACGCCGCCGAGCACCTGGCCGACGACGCCTCCGCCGTCGTCGTCTCCAGCGCCATCCGCGCCGACAACCCCGAGCTGGCCCGCGCCGCCGAGCTCGGCATCCCGGTCGTGCACCGCTCCGACGCGCTCGCCTCCCTCATGGACGGCCTGCGCGCGATCGCGGTCGCCGGTACGCACGGCAAGACGACGACCACCTCGAT
Organism: Streptomyces bikiniensis; assembly: GCF_000716625.1. Lineage (NCBI taxonomy): Bacteria > Bacillati > Actinomycetota > Actinomycetes > Kitasatosporales > Streptomycetaceae > Streptomyces > Streptomyces bikiniensis. The sequence goes on from NZ_JNXJ01000001.1 coordinate 310,290, forward strand.
GCTGGCCGTCGCCCTCGGTCACCTCGGCCTGGACCCCTCGTACGCCATCGGCGGCGACCTGGCGGGCCCCGGCACCAACGCGCGGCACGGCGACGGCGAGGTCTTCGTCGCCGAGGCCGACGAGAGCGACCGCAGCTTCCAGAAGTACGACCCCGAGGTCGCGATCGTCCTCAACGTCGAGCTGGACCACCACGCGAACTACGCCTCCATGGACGAGATCTACGAGTCCTTCGAGGCCTTCACCGCCAAGATCCGCCCCGGTGGCACCCTCGTCGTGGGCGAGCACGCCGGCGCGCGCGAGCTGGCCCGCCGGGTCGCGGACCGCGAGGGCCTGGAGGTCGTCACGGTCGGCGAGTCCGAGGACTCCGACGCCCGCATCCTGAAGATCGTCCCGAACGGCATGAGGAGCGAGGTGACCGTCGCCCTCGACGGCGCCGAGCACACCTTCACCGTCTCGGTCCCCGGCCGCCACTACGCCCACAACGCGGCCGCCGCCCTCGCCGCCGGCGCCCGCGTCGGCATCGACCCGGCCGAGCTGGCCCGGGCCCTCACCGCCTACACCGGCGTCGGCCGCCGCCTCCAGCTCAAGGGCGAGGCGAAGGGCGTGCAGGTCATCGACTCGTACGCGCACCACCCCACCGAGATGACCGCCGACCTGGAGGCCATGCGGGGCGCCGCCGGGGACGCCCGGCTGCTCGTCGTCTTCCAGCCGCACCTGTTCTCCCGCACCCAGGAGCTGGGCGAGGAGATGGGCGAGGCGCTGGCCCTCGCGGACGCCTCCGTCGTCCTCGACATCTACCCGGCCCGCGAGGACCCGATCCCGGGCGTCACCAGCGAGCTGATCGTCGAGGCCGCCCGGAAGGCCGGCGCCGACGTGACGCCCGTCCACAACAAGGGCGCCGTGCCCGAGATCGTCGAGGGAATGGCGGGCCCCGGCGATCTCGTTCTCACCATGGGGGCGGGCGACGTCACGGACCTCGGCCCGCGCATCCTGGACCACCTGTCGAAGTAGCGCGAAGCGGAAGCGGCGCGGAGCAGAGGGAGCGAGCCCATGGCGTACGACGTCGAGAAGCCGGACGAGCAGTGGCGTGCGGAGCTGACCCCGGCGGAGTACCAGGTGCTGCGCCGGGCGGGCACCGAGCCCGCCTTCCGCGGCGAGTACACCGACACCACCACCCGGGGCGTCTACTCCTGCCGGGCATGCGGCGCGGAGCTGTTCACCTCGAACCAGAAGTTCTCCTCGCACTGCGGCTGGCCGTCCTTCTACGACCCGAAGGACTCCGACGCGGTCGAGCTGGTCGAGGACCGCTCCCACGGCATGGTCCGCACCGAGGTCCGCTGCTCGCGCTGCGGATCGCACCTGGGCCACGTCTTCGAGGGCGAGGGCTACCCGACCCCGACGGACCAGCGGTACTGCATCAACTCGATCTCGCTGCGCCTGGAGCCGACGGAGGGCTGACGGCGACGTCCCGGGACCGAGGGGCGGGGCAGGACGGTTTCGACCGTCCCGCCCCGCCCCTCCGCCGTTTCGGAACGCCCCCGGCACACGTGCGCGCGGATCACACGTGCGCGCGGATCACATGTGCAAGCGTCGGGAACGATCGCCTGGTCGATGAGTCGCAACAGGCGAGCGCTATGTGAATCCTCTAAATGTGAAGTACCCAATGGTTGTTTAGTCCGTTTTTGTCTATCGATAGGTCACTAACTAGGGGTTCCTGCTGAGGATCCGTGTGGATCGAGCGGGCGACTTCTCGTAAATTTTTCAGGCAATTATTTCGCAACTGCGAACGGTCCGCTCTGGGGTGCGACGCACGCCGTGACGAGGGTCCTCTCACCGTCCACCGAGCCGTCGAGGCAGAGCCGGCCGCCCTTGTCGCGCAGGTCGAGGGCGAACGTCGTGGCCGTGCCCGACCGCCGGAGCCCGTGGATGCGCTCGTCGACGTAGCCGAGGTCGTTCAGCACCTTCCTGACCTTCTCCGGAGTGGGGTCCGCCAGCTCCCAGACCGCCCGGCTGATGCGCTCCTCGTGCAGGGCGCTCGCACACCAGTCGCGGGCGTTCAGCTCCACCTCGGGGCCCGAGGTGGGAGCGGGTGCGGCCGCGTCGCCCGGGGGCTTCTCCACGGGGCCCGGCGCGGGGCACGACCGCGCCACCCGATCGAGCATCGCGGTGAACGCCGTGGCGGTCGGAGCGGCGGAAGGTCCGGCCTGCACGCTTGCCGCACCGCCCTGGGGGGACCCGCAGGCCACGAGCGCCAGCGAGGCGAGCGCAGCTGCCGCGAGAGCGCTCCCCGGGCGGGTGAACAGGGGCTTCGGAGAAGGGGTTTCCGTCATGCCGACAGTCTGTGACGGGTGCTCAGTGCGCACATGAGTACGCGTACTCAATCGGCTCCGCACGCGCGGCGGCGACCGCCGGGGGCACTTCACTGGTGCAAGCGGACGAGCCCGGCCGGCCGCGGCGGAAGCACCTTGTGCAGGTGATCGACGGCTGCCTAATGTCCGCAGCGATCACCAACGATCACCCATCAGGAACGACACGAGGGGGGAACTCGTGCGCAGAATTGCGCTTCCTGCCATCGCCGCGCTGTCCATGGCGCTGCTCCTGCCGCAGCAGTCCGTGGCGCTCGCACCCGCCGCCCAGCCGCAGGCCGCCGCCCAGCCGCAGGCCGCGGCGGAGGTCCCGGACCAGCCGCTGGCCGAGGGCACGCTGTCCACGATCGGCCCCGGTCAGTACTCGACCGCGGACAAGACCTTCGAGGTCGCCGAGCACGACGTGGACACCGCCCTCATCGGGCGCCGGCACACCGTCGCCGCGCAGCCCGACGGCGGCCTCGCCAGGCCCGAGTCCGCGCCCGCCACCCGCCCCGAGATGGGCGTCTTCGGCCCCAGCTGGGAGGCCGAGTTCGTCGGCGGCCAGCTCAACCGGAAGCTGGAGCAGCAGGGCGACAAGATCGTCGTCACCGACCTCGGCGTCGACGAGAAGATCACGTACGCCCTCAAGTCGAGCATCGACTACCCGGACGGCGGCAGCCTCAAGAAGTACGCGACCGCCGACGGCTCCCAGGTCACGGCGACCTCCCGGTGGAACGACGCCACCGGCACCCTGGTGACGTCCGTCGTCGAGGTGCTCGGCGTGGACCTCACCGCCGTCGCCGCGGGCGACGACGCCTTCACCGACGCCGCCGGCAACCCGATCCCGGCCGCGGACCTCAAGCCCACCTACAAGTGGCAGCAGGCCGCCACCGGCACCGACAAGTGGCGCGTCACCAGCGTCGGCAACAACGTCTACGCCACCACGGTCCAGTACGACTCCAAGGGCCGCATCTCCAAGATCACGACCCCCGCCGCCGGCGAGCGGCCCGCCACGTCCACCTCGGTCGCCTACGCGACCGCGACCACGGCCGCCGGCGGCTCCTTCGGCGACTACACGGGCCGCGTCAAGCAGATCACCGTCACCGAGGGGGCCACCACGCAGACCCTCGCCCGGTACGCCTACGACTCCTCCGGCCTGCTGCGCACGGTCACCGACCCGAGCGAGGCCGCCGAGCCGCGGGCCACCTACGGCTACGACGCCTCCCAGCGCCTCGCCGACATCGCCTCGCCGACCAACGGCAGCTGGGACCTGACCTTCCCGGCCGCTTCCGCGGCCCCGACCGCCGTCCTCGACGGCGAGGCCGTCCCGACCCCCGGCACGCCGGTCGAGGGCGACGCCCCGGGCGACGGCACGGGCACCACCACCCCGCCGCCCGCCTCGGACTTCCCCGGCGGTGAGATCACCGACCCGACGTCCTACCCGGCGAAGTGCAGCTGGGTGCGGCACTGGCTGTACTACTGGAAGTCCGGCTGCACCTCCAAGGTGGCGCACTACGGCTGGCGCTCGCCCCAGTGGAAGAAGACCCCCACGGGTTACTGGGTGCGCGGCATCAACCACGACCACTGCACCACGGCGCCCGACAAGCCGCTCGGCTACAACTTCATCCCCGCCTGCGACATGCACGACTACGGGTACGGCCTGATCGGCAACTCGTACAAGGGCTACAGGTACTACCTGTCGCGCAACAAGGGCCTGTCCGTGGACGCCGTCTTCTACAGCACGCTCTACAGCAAGACCTGCTCCGCCTACTTCTTCAAGAGCACCTGCCGCTCCCTCGCCAACACGTACTTCGGGGCGGTGACGGTCTTCGGCCGGGCGAAGAACGGCGCGAAGGCGACCTGACGCCGGGCACGGACCCCTGACGTCCCCCGGGCACGGACCCCTGAAGTCCTCCGGCACGGACCTCTGACGTCCCCCGACACGGACCCCTGACGGACCGCGTCCCCCGGTCGAGAAGGGCCGGGCGGCACAGCACCGCCGCCCGGCCCCTCCGCACCCCGCCCCTTCGTCCCCCGTCCCCACGGACCCGGCCGCGCCCGCCCCTCCGGGCGGCCCACCGGGCCCCCTGCTTCCCGAGGCACCATGAAGAGAACGATCCGGGCCGCGGTCGTCGCCCTCGCGATCACCACGACCCTCGGCGCGGCGCCGGCCCTGGCCGCCGCCCCGACGAACACCCCCGACACGCCGGCGGTCACGGCCGAGACCGTCGACCCGCCGCTGTACGAGCGGACCGCCGACGGCGACACCGTCCGCGTCAACGTCCTCACCGAGAGCCGCACGGACCTCCCCGAGGCCGCCACCGCGGGCGAGACGAAGCAGAAGTTCGAGACCCTGCCGGTGGTCACCCTCAGGGTGGACCGGGCGGGCCTGGACCGGCTCGCCGCCCAGCCGGGCGTGGTGAGCGTCACCGAGGACAGGCCGGAGCCGCCGACCCTGGACCAGAGCGTCCCGCTCATCGGCGGCGACGCGGCCGCCAAGGCCGGCAAGACCGGCACGGGCACCGCCGTCGCCGTCCTGGACACCGGCGTCGCCACCCAGCACCCGTTCCTGAAGGGCCGGGTCAAGGCCGAGGCCTGCTTCTCCCCGATCGACCCCGACCTGGGCGCCACCAGCCTCTGCCCCGACGGCACCGAGCGGCAGGAGGGCCCCGGCTCCGCCGACGCCGACTCCGGCCCCTGCGCGACCCTGAACGCCTGCGACCACGGGACCCACGTGGCCGGCATCGCCGCGGGCAAGGGCACGGGCGCCACCGGCGCCCCGAAGACCGGGGTCGCCCCCGGCGCCGACATCGTCGCCCTCCAGGTCTTCTCCCGGTTCGACACCGTCGACGCCTGCGCCGGCGAGGCGCCGTGCGTCGCCAGCTTCCCCAGCGCCCAGCTCGCCGCCCTGGAGAAGGTGCTGCAGCTCAAGCAGGCCGGGACGCCGCTCGTCGCGGCGAACCTCAGCCTCGGCGGCGGCCACTACACCGCCGCCTGCGACGGCGACCCGCGCAAGGCGGCGATCGACAAGCTGCTCGGCGCCGGCGTCGCCACCGTGGTCGCGGCCGGCAACAACGGCTACACCGACGCGGTCAGCGTCCCCGGCTGCATCTCCTCCGCCGTCACGGTCGGCTCCACCACCGACGACGACGAGCTGTCCGCCTTCACCAACCGGGGCCGGCTGCTCGACCTGTTCGCCCCCGGCACGAGCATCGTCTCCTCGGTGCCCGGCGGCAACTACGCCTCGAAGAACGGCACCTCCATGGCCGCCCCGCACGTGGCGGGCGCCTTCGCCGTGCTCAAGCAGGCCTACCCGACCAAGAGCGTCGCGGACCTCACGGCCCTGCTGAAGAACAGCGGCCGGAGCATCGTCTACACGGGCGCCACCACCTCCCGCATCGACCTCGGCGCGGCGCTGGGCGGCGGCGGCAACCCGCCCCGGCCCAGCGGCATGACCGACTTCAACGGCGACGGCGTCGAGGACATCGCGATCTCCGACACCCAGGCCACCGTCGGCACGGCCGCCCGGGCCGGCCTGATCCGCGTCGTGTACGGCGGCGGCAAGGGCACCGTCGAGATCAGCCAGGACCTGGACTGGGTGCCGGGCGGCTCCGAGGCGGACGACTACTTCGGCGAGACCCTCGCCACCGTCGACTACAACAAGGACGGCTTCACCGACCTGGTCGTCGGCACCCCGAGCGAGGACCTCGGCACCGCCACCAACGCCGGCATGGTCGACATCCTGTACGGCGCCGCCGGCGGACTGGGCACGGGCGCCACCAAGGTCACGCACTTCGAGCAGGGGTCGGGCACCGGGGCGATCGCCGCCTCGGCCTCCGAGACGGGCGACCGCATGGGCCAGTCGCTCGCGGCCGCGGTCAACGACGCCGGCCGCCCGTACCTGCTGATCGGCCTGCCCGGCGAGGCCCTCGGCACGCTCACCCAGGCGGGTTCCGTCTTCTACGTGCACGGCGGCACGACCCTGACGATCAACCAGGACAAGCCCGGCGTCCCCGGCGACCCCGAGAAGGACGACAACTTCGGCTTCTCGCTGGCCGCTGACTCCAACTACATCGCCATCGGCTCCCCCAACGAGTCCATCGGCACCAAGGCGAAGTCGGGCGGCGTCGTCATCTTCGACGCCAACGCGTACGAGACCGACGGCCGGCCGGCCACCCTGTCCTGGCTCGACCAGGACAACGCGGCCATCTCCGGCGGCACCGAGGCGGGCGACCAGTTCGGCTACGCGGTGGCCATCGCCCCGTTCCGCGCCACGGGCGCCCCCGCCCCCACCGAGTCGATCCTCGCGATCGGTTCGCCCGGCGAGAGCGTGGTCGTGGGCACCGAGGACCGGCTCAACGCGGGCCGCGTGGTGCAGGTCCGGATCAAGCCCGACGGCACCTGGAGCTATCTGCGCGAGCTCAAGCAGGGCACCGCGGACGACGAGGTGTCCGGCACCTCCGAGACCGGTGACCGCATGGGCGAGACGCTGACCGCCGTCAACACCGCCCCGAACGCGGTGAGCACCGTCGCCTCCATGCGCCTCGCGGTCGGCGCGCCCGGCGAGGCCCTCGGCACCGCGACCAGGGCCGGCGCGGTCCACACGTTCTCCATGGCCGGCTCGGCCGGGGCGAACGACCGCTGGATCGAGGCGGGCGACGGCGACGGCATCCCCGGGACGCCCGGCGCCAACCAGGAACTCGGCAAGAACATCCACTTCACCGCGACCAGGCTGTACGTGGGGATGCCGTTCGGGCCGAACGCCGCCGGCGCGCTCTACGCGCTGCCGATGTCCAACGTGACCCAGGGCGGTACGGTCGCTCCCGTGACCACGTACAAGCCGGGCTCGGGCGGCCTGCCCGCCAACGGCGTGGCCTTCGGGTACGCCGCGCGTTAGGCACTCCGGGGTGCGCACCCGGTCCGGGTGCGCACCACCCGGGAAGCGGCTCAGCTCGGAGAGGGCTCCGGGGTGAGCCGCTCCCGGCCGATCCGGGAGCCCGACTTGTAGATGCTGACGGTGCCGTCGCGGATGACGTAGCGGTACGGGCGGTTGTTCGCCTCGTACCCGGTGCTCGTCTTCTTCGCCGGCATGGCGATGCCCTCCTCGCGCCCGTCCCTGAACTCGCCGTAGTAGTACAGCTTCCCGCCCGTCGTGCGGCACAGGGTGATCCGGTGCTCGTCCGTGCGGAACGCGGCGACCAGCGCGGCCCCCTCGCCGCTCGGCAGCGCGGACGCGATCCGGGACGGGCACGCGGTGCCGGTCGCGGTCGGCCGCGCCGTCGGCTTCCCTTCGTCCGGACCGCCGGAGTCGAGGGCTCCGACGACGAGGCTCTGCACGACGCCCAGCAGGACGAGCCCGCCCACCACGCCGAGGCAGCTGTACAGACAGCCGTGCGACTTCTTCGCCGGAGCCCGGTACGGCGCCCCGGACGGCCCCCGGTGCGGAGCCCGGGGCGGCGGGGTGCGGACGGGAGGCGCGTACGGGGGCGGGGCCTCCGCGCGCGGCGGCGCCGGGGTGTAGCCGGTGCCGCCCGTCGGCGGGTAGAAGACGCCCGTCGGCCGCGGCGGGGTCGTCCTCCGGGGGGCCGCCTTCTTCGCCGGGCGCGGCCTCGACGCCGTCCCGGACGACGCCGGCTTCGGTGGCGTGGCCTTCGAGGCGGTCGTCTTCTTCGGGGCGGCGGCCCCGGGCGCCGCCTTCTTCCCGTCCGCCGCCTTCTTCGCGGTCGTCGTCTTCTTCGGGGCGGGGCCGCTGCTCGTCCTCCAGCTCTTGCCGCAGCCGACGCAGCTGAGGTTCCGCGCGCTGTTGGTGGCCCGGCACGTGCCGCACCGCCAGTCGCCGGCCGGCCGCGCGGGTGACGGGCGCTCGGCCGCGGGGCGCGACGGGGCGGCGGGCCGCGGCATCGGAGCCCGCCGGTCCGACCCGCAGATGACGCAGACCGCATCCTCCGGTCCGTTGTTGCTGTCGCAGTCCGCGCACTTCCAGTTGGCCGAGTCCGCCACCCCTGTCGTCCCTCCTAGCGGTCGCTGTGCGCCGGGCGTGCCATCACGTCCCGGAAGAGCTCTTCCGACCTCGGCCCGGCGGGGCTGACGATCCAGCCGGGTGCGTCGGGGACCCGCTCCAGTTCGGCCTCGCCCGCCGCGCCCGCCCCGGCCTCCTCCTCTTCCTCCGGCTCCGGTTCCTGCTCCTGCTCCTGTTCCGACGCCGGAGGCTCCGTGTCCGGGTCCTCCCCGCTCGCACGTCCGGGCTCCGCCTCCTCCCGGTTCGGCACCGAGTACTCCCTCCAGAGCAGGTCCACGAACCGCTGGACCGCGCCCACCACGTCCGGAGGCACGTCGGTGCGGACCACGACGGACTCCGCCCCCGCGGCGGCGCCGGGGAACCGGAACCGGAAGACGAGCCGGTGGCGCCCGTCCGTCCCCTCCGGCGGGAGGACCACGGCCGAGAGGCACCTCGTCACCCCGGCCTGCAGGTACCCGCCCGACCAGGCGAGGACCAGCCCCTCACGGTCCAGGGAGAGGCGGAAGCCGTCCCACTCCAGACTCACAGGCTGTTCGCGATCGTCTCGATGATCTCGTCCATCTCGAACTCCTCCAGCCCCTCGCCCGCCTTGGAGGCGAAGTGGAGGGTGAGGTCCCACTCCTCGGCGATCGGGTCGGACCAGGGGGCCTCCTCCGGCGCGAAGAGCACGAGCCGCTTGGCGGACTGCTCCATGACCGAGGTCTGGCTGCGGGCGTAGCCCCACTGCTCGAAGAGGTCGTCCATGCTGCGGGGGATGTGCTTCGGGTACGTGGACGCGTCCGCGCCGACCGTCCCGAGGGCGTGCGCGGGGGCGTCCGTGAACATCACGATGACGTGGCGCCTGCGGTCGAGCCCGGTCTCCCAGGGGGAGTTGATCGCGAGCGCCAGCGCCTCCAGGCCGGACTCCGGGATGTCGCCGCCGCCGCCCGCGTCGATCCCGCTGACGAACCGCTCGAACTCCTTGGCCTGGGCGGGGAGGTGGAGGAAGTCGGTCTCCTCGATGGCGTCCGAGGGGTCGTCGCCGAAGTCGCGGAAGGCGATGACCTTCAGCCGCAGCTGGCTGATGGACTTGCCCTTCTTGGCCATCACGTCGTCGAGCCGCTGGTGGAACTGGAGGGCGCTCGACTTCACCGTGTCGAGGACGGGGTGCATGCTGCCGGTGGCGTCGATGCACAGGGCGATGTCGACGGCGTACTGCAGGTTGCCCTGGTACTGCCCGCGGGCGTCGGTCATGGGTGTCTCTCCTTGTCGGGGGGATGCGGCGGCAGGGGGTGCGGCGTCAGGGGGTGCGGCGGTCGCCGCGGCGACCGCCGAGGTTGATGCGGACGCGGGAGGCGCCCGGTGCCGGAGCGGGCGCCGGTTCCCCGGCGGCCGGAGCCGCCGGGGTCTCCGTCGGCGGAGGCGCGGGCGCGGGGACGGCCGGGCGCGCGTCGGTCTCCTCGCGGCGCCCGAACGTGGACCGGACGCGGCTCGTACGACGCTCCTCGGGCTTCGCCGAAGGGGCGGCGGGGGCGGGGGCGGCCGTCTTCGCACCCGGAGCCGTCGTGCCGGGCCTGCGGTGCTGGAGGACGCACACCCCGGGGTCGGAGAGCGCCGCGAGGAAGGCGGCGGCGTCCGGCCGCGCCCGGGGGTCGGCGGAGGTCATCCGGCGTACCAGGTCGAGCAGTTCGTCGGAGAGGCGCGGATCGAGCCGCAGTTCCTCCCCGGCGTTCACGGCGTCCGCCGGAGACCCGAACCTCGCGTCGTACGAGGGGAGTCCCCCCGTCACGTACAGATGGGTCATGAGCCCGAGCGCGAAGACGTCGACGGCGCAGGTGAGGTCCTCGGGGCCGGCCGTCCCGTCGCCCCGGAGGTAGCGCCGCCACTCCGGGGCGCCGTACACGGAGTCACCCGAGATGTCCTCGGGGTTCGGCGGGTTCCCGGAGTCGTAGGAGTCGTCGAAGTCGATCAGCTTCGCCGAGTGGAAGGCGGCGCCCTCGCGCTTCTGGACCAGCACGTTCAGCGGCTTGAGGTCCCCGTGCACGGTGCCGCTGTCGTGGAGCTGCTTGAGGCTCGATCCGAGGGTCTTGAGCAGCACCGTCTTCTGGCGCGGTTCGAGGCTCTGCGGCCGCTCCAGGCTGGAGGTGTCGATCCGCTCGGTGACCTTGTAGTAGGTGCTGCCCTCGTGGAAGAAGTCGGTGGCGAGGACCAGGTTGCCGCCGCCGAGCGTGTCCGGGCGCAGCCGCTTCATGATCCTGCGGTGCCGCTGCTCGAACTCCTGGGCGACCTCGCGGCGGATCCGCACACTCTTCGAGTCGGCGGCGTCGTCGCGCGGGCGCTTGGGTTCGAGGAACTGCTTGATGAAGTACTGCCCCCCGTCCTTCTCCGCGAAGGCCCAGATGCACTTGCCGCCGTTGGCGTTGGTGGGATCGGTGACGATGCGGTAGCCCGCGATCGTGTCGCCCTTCTTCATCGGTGCTCCTCGGCCGCGGACGGCAGGTAGGTCTCGTATCCGGCGCGGTAGGTCCGCCAGCTCTGGTCCTGCCAGGCGCGGACGCGGGCGTGGTCCTCGCGCTCGCCCTCCTGGCTCCGCGGCCCCTCGCTCCCGGCGCGGGGGGCGCGGTCGAGGACGCCCGGACGCCCCCGCACGTACCGCTCGGTGAGGTCGGCGAAGCGCCGCTCGTAGGAGCTCCGCAGGTGCGCGAAGTCCTTGTGGCCCAGGGCCAGCAGGGCGAGCGAGGCGTCGTCCCCGGTGTACGCCTGCACCTCGCGGCGCAGCAGGTCCGCCCACTCGTACTCGTTGTGGGCCTCGCGCAGGGTGCTCAGGAGCAGGTGCTCGAAGTCCGCGGGGGTGTGCACGTAGCCGAAGTAGCCGTCCGTGGCCGCCACCAGGACGCAGGGCAGGGCGAACGAGGCGAGGTGCTGCGTGTCGATCGTGAACTCGCGGTCCGCGCACACCACGTTGGTCATCGGCGGGTCGGTGCGCAGCAGTTCGAGGGCGTCGCTCTCCCGGGTGTGGTCCCGGGTGAGGACGTGCAGCCCGCTCGTGGGGGAGAGCACGTACGCCCGGGAGTCGCCGGCCCACAGCGGACGCAGCTCCACCCTGGAGTAGTCCGCGTGGAAGCGGTAGTGCACGGCCGCGAGGGTGGTGGGCAGCCGGCGGCGCATGGTGCCGCCGATCTTGCTGTGCCGCTGGGGGGCCTTGGACAGGAACCAGCGCAGGTACAGATGCAGGCTCTCCGGAACGGCCTCCTCGTTCCCCAGCGCCACCTCGCGGAACCAGCAGTCGACGGCCAGGCGCGCGACCCGGGACCCGACCCAGGCCCCGGTGTGCCAGGCGCCGTCGGGACCCTGCCAGGTGGGGGTGGCGCCCGCGCCGCCCGAGCCGTCGAACACGGCGATCATGCCCTGTTGGGTCTCCAGGTGGTGGACGACGAACGGTTCGGCGTCCTCACCGAGGCCGGACACCTGCTCGGTCCACACCGAGAGCGTTTGGAGGCTCTTGTACTTCTGGTCCGGCGTCCAGACCGCCTGGCGCGGCGGCACCCGGCCCGCCGGCTCCTCGGCTTTTCCAGGCCGCTTCGGCTCCTGCGGTTCCTGCGACTCCTGCGGCTCCTTCGGTTCGTTCGACCGCTTCGCAGCCATGGGCCCCGGCCCGATGTCCGGCCCTGCCCCGGGCCCGGCCCCCGGGGGCGGGAGGAGAGGCGGGGGCGGCCCCGGGGGGTGCGGGGCACCGTCAAGCGGGACGCCCCCCGACCCGGATCCGACAGGGAGCGCCGATGACGGACCAGGAACACAGGGCACGGCACTCCGCCCCGCC